>NZ_JBHRXE010000020.1:0-96491 GCF_042648325.1 Paracoccus simplex
GCCGAGCGCGCCGCCTCCGACGCGCGCGAGACCCGCGCCGCCCGCGAGGCCCGCGGCGAAGCCGCCACCGAGGCCGAATCCGCGGCCCGCCTGCGCATCCACGAGGAGCTTGAGGCCACGCCCGAGGCGCTGCTGGAGGCGCTGGGCGAGGTCGAGGAGATCGCCGCCGAGGCGCTGGAGGAGCAGATCGCCCGGCTGCGCCACAGCCGCGACGCACTGGGGGCGGTCAACCTGCGCGCCGACGAGGACAAGCGCGAGCTGGAGACCGAGCGCGACCGGCTGGCCAGCGAAAAGGAAGACCTGACCGAGGCGATCCGCAAGCTGCGCCAGGGCATCGGCAGCCTGAACCGCGAGGGCCGCGAGCGGCTGCTGGCCGCCTTCGACACGGTGAACGCCAATTTCACCACGCTGTTCACGCATCTGTTCGGCGGCGGCGAGGCGCGGCTGGTGCTGGTCGAATCCGACGATCCGCTTGAGGCCGGGCTGGAGATCATGTGCCAGCCGCCGGGGAAAAAGCTCTCGACGCTCAGCCTGCTGTCGGGGGGCGAGCAGACGCTGACGGCGCTGGCGCTGATCTTCGCGGTCTTCCTGGCCAACCCGGCGCCGATCTGCGTGCTGGACGAGGTGGACGCGCCCCTGGACGACGCCAATGTCACCCGCTTCTGCGACCTGCTGGACGAGATGACCCGGCGCACCGACACCCGCTTCCTTGTGATCACCCACCATGCCGTCACCATGGCGCGCATGGATCGGCTGTTCGGCGTCACCATGGTCGAGCAGGGCGTGAGCCAATTGGTCAGCGTCGACCTGAAACGCGCGGAGGCTCTGGTGGCCTGACGCGCAAAGCGGTAATCAGCGCGCGATTCCGTGACGGAGAAGATGATGCGAACCCTGGTTCCCCTGGTATTGGCGGCGCTGATCCAGGCGCCCGCCGCGCAGGCGCAGGTCGTCGGCGACCCCGAGGTGATCCGCCTGATGATGATGGATTTCGGTTTGCCGGCCGAGCCCAGCACCGATGCCGCGGGCGATCCGCTGATCGACAGCCGCATCGACGGCACGCATTTCTCGGTCTATTTCTACCAATGCGAGAAGACCTGCGCCTCGATCCAGTTCTCGGCCGGCTTCGACCTGGACGCGCCGATGACCACCGAGCAGGTCAACCAGTGGAACCGCGACAAGCGCTTCGGCAAGGTCTATCTGGACGAGACCGGCGACCCCTTCGTCGAGATGGATATCGGGCTTGCCGGCGAGGGCATCGGACGCAAGAATTTCGAGGATGCGCTGGACACCTGGCGCATCGTGCTGAGCGATTTCCGCGAATTCATCGACTGGTAGGAGGATGCGATGACCATCGAGACGAAACTGGCAGAGCTGGGGATCACGCTGCCCGACGCGCCGGCGCCGGCGGCGAATTACGTGCCCTATGTGATCTCGGGCAACCTGCTGTTCGTTTCCGGCCAGATCAGCGCGCTGAAGGGCAAGCTGGGTGCCGATCTTGCCGTCGAGGACGGCGCCGAGGCGGCGCGCGGCTGCGGCCTGGCGCTGCTGGCGCAGGCGCGGGCGGCGCTGGGATCGCTCGACCGGGTGAAGCGGGTGGTGAAGCTGGGCGGTTTCGTGAACTCGACCGCCGAATTCACCGACCAGCCCGAGGTGGTCAACGGCTGTTCGAACCTGATGGTCGAGGTGTTCGGCGACAAGGGCCGCCATGCCCGCGCCGCCGTCTCGGCCCCGGCCCTGCCGCGCGGCGTCGCGGTCGAGATCGAGGCGGTGTTCGAGATCGAATGATGGCGCTGCATCCGGATTTCCTGCGCCTGCCCATCGCCCATCGCGGGCTGCACGGGCCGGGCGTGCCGGAAAACAGCATGGCGGCATTCCGCGCCGCCATCGCCGCCGGCTACGGCATCGAATGCGACATCCAGCGCGCCGCGGACGGCGCGGCGCTGGTGTTTCACGACGACGACCTGCCGCGCCTGACCGGGGCCGAGGGGCTGGTCAGCGCCCTGGGCATCGACGCGCTCTCGATGCTGCGCATCATGGGCACGGAGGAGCAGATCCCGACGCTCGCCGAACTCTTGGACGAGGTCGCGGGCCGGGTGCCGCTGCTGATCGAGATCAAGGACCAGAGCCTGCGTTCCTCGGCCGAGGTGGGCGACCTGCAGGACGGCGTGGCGCGGCTGCTTTCCGGCTATGACGGTCCGGTGGCGGTGATGTCCTTCAACCCGCACAGCGTCGCGGCCTTCCATGCTGCGGCGCCGGGGGTGACGGTGGGGCTGACCACCTGCGGCTATCAGGCCGGGGATTGGCCGATGCTGGACGAACCCGCCCGCGCGCATCTGGCGGCGATCGCGGATTTCGACCGCGTCGGCGCCGCCTTCGTCTCGCATGACCGCAAGGATCTGCGGAACCCGGCGGTGGCGGCGCTGAAGGCGCGCGGCGTGCCGGTGCTGTGCTGGACGGTGCGCTCGCCCGCCGAGGAGGTCGAGGCCCGGCGCGTGGCCGACAATATCACCTTCGAGCATTACCTGCCCGCGACGCCCTGACGCCCCGCTTGCCGCCGCCCGCTGACAAAGCCGGGCGGCGTGCCTATGTTTCGCTGCATGAGCGAACTGACCGTTTCCGTCCTGCCCGCGATTTCCGGCATCGACGCCGCCCTTTGGGACGGCTGCGGGGCCGGGGGCAATCCCTTCACCACGCATCGCTTCCTGTCGGCGCTGGAGGCCTCCGGCTCGGTCGGCGAGGGCACGGGCTGGCATCCCAGCCATCTGGTGGCGCGGCTGGACGGGCAGGTGGCGGGGGTCGCGCCCTGCTATCTCAAGACCCACAGCCAGGGCGAGTACATCTTCGACCATGCCTGGGCGCAGGCCTATGAGCGGGCGGGCGGGCGCTATTACCCCAAGCTGCAATGCGCGGTGCCCTTTACCCCGGCCAGCGGGCCGCGGCTGATCGCCGCCGAGCCGCAGGTGCAGGCGGCGCTGTTGCAGGCCATGGCGCAGGTGGCGCGGCAATCGGGCCTGTCGGGCGCCCATGTCACCTTCTGCACCGAGGCCGAGGCGCGGCTGGGCGAGGCGGCGGGCTTCCTGCCCCGCGCCAGCGAGCAGTTCCACTGGCTGAACCGCGGCTATGGCAGTTTCGAGGATTTCCTGGCCCAGTTGTCCGCGCGCAAACGCAAGGCGATCCGCAAGGAGCGCGAGCGCGCCCAGGCCTTTGGCGGTTCCATCCGCAGCCTGACCGGCGACCAGATCCGGCCCGCGCATTGGGACGCCTTCTGGACCTTCTACCAGGACACCGGCGGGCGCAAATGGGGCCGGCCCTACCTGACCCGCGCCTTCTTCGACATCCTGCACCAGACTATGCGCGACGATTGCCTGCTGGTCCTGGCCGAGCGCGACGGCCGCCCCGTCGCCGGGGCGCTGAACCTGATCGGCCGCGAGGCGCTTTACGGCCGCTATTGGGGCTGCACCGAAGACCACCCCTTCCTGCATTTCGAGCTGTGCTATCACCGCGCCATCGACTGGGCCATCGCCCAAGGCATCCCGCGCGTCGAGGCCGGCGCGCAGGGCGAACACAAGCTGGCCCGCGGCTACCTGCCCACCCAGACCCATTCGCTGCATTGGGTGCGCGACGAGGGCTTCCACCGGGCGATCACCGATTACCTGGAGCGCGAGCGCGCCGCGGTGGGCGAGGAACTGGCGCTGCTGGCCGAGATGGGGCCGTTCCGCCGCGGCGCGCTCTCGCCCTGAAGCGGCCCGGTCAGGGCCCGCGCCCGGTCTCAGGGCCGCTTGATCAGCCGGAAGGCGGCCGAGGAGCCCCAGCCGGCGGCCACGGCGATGGCCAGCGACATGATGCCGTAAAGAAAGGGCTGGTCCAGCGCCAGGCGATAGAGCCAGCGCTCCAGCCCGACCTTGCGCACCTCGATGGGGGCGCGGAAGCTGTCGATGATCTCGCCGTTCCGCATCAGGAAGATGCGGGTGCTGTAGAAGCCCTCGATCAGGTTGGCGGGTAGGCGCACATCGGCGCGGAACAGCGTCTGCTCGGCCAGCAGCACCGCGCCGTCATCCTGGCGGTAAAGCTCGGATTCCTGGCGCAGGCGCACGAAGGCCTCGGTATAGGGCACCACGTCGGCCACCTCGCTCTTGCCGGCAAAGGCGCGCATGGCCAGCGGGATCGAGATGCGGAAGCGCTGGTCCAGCTCGGGCTTCAGGATCTTGTCCAGCGGCCGGGTGGTGGCGACGACATAGAAAGTCGGGGCCGAGCCGATGCTGACCCGGCCGGTATTCACCCAGATGCCCAGCCGGCGTTCCTTGTGACGCACGGTGACGGCGCGGGCCGGGCCTTCGACCGCGACGATCACGTCCAGCGGCTCGCCCGGCGGGAACGGCTTCTCGCGCTTGATGGCGCCGTAGATGATGATCTCGGAACCGTCGAAGCTGGTGGTGATGTCCACGTCGTCGCGCGACAGGCCGGCGACGATCTGCTCGGCCGGCGGCGGGGTCGGCGTGTGCGGCGGCGGCGGGCGGGTTTGGGCCTCTGCCGGCAGGCCCGGCATCAGCAGGATCGGAAGCAGCAGGATGGGCAGCAACATCCACCGGCGCCGGGTCATTTCAGCACCCCCGGCGTGATCGAATAAAGGTCGTCGGGCCGCAGGAACAGGTCCAGCGCCAGCTTGCCGCAGACCGCCAGCACCAGCAGCGCCAGCAGAATGCGCAGCTGCTCGGCCCGCAGCCGCGCGCCCAGATGCGTGCCGATCTGCGCCCCGGTGACGCCGCCGACGATCAGCAGCACCGCCAGCATCACGTCCACCGTGTTCGACGAGACGGCATGCATCAGCGTGGTATAGGCCGACAGAAAGGTGATCTGGAACAGCGAGGTGCCGATGACCACCTTGGTCGGCATGCCGAGCAGGTAGATCATCGCCGGCACCATGATGAAGCCGCCGCCGACGCCCATGATCGCGCCCAGCACCCCCACCGCCGCCCCGACCAGCAGCACCGGGATGGCGCTGATGTAAAGCCCCGAGGCGCGGAACTTCATCTTCATCGGCCATTTGTGCACCCAGCCGTGCTGGTGGCGGCGCATCGGCTTGATCGGGCCGCTGCGGTGATGGCGGCGCAGCGCCCGCAGGCTCTCCTGCAGCATCATCGCGCCGATCAGACCCAGGAAGACGACATAGCAAAGCTGCACCACCAGATCGACCTGGCCCAGCCGCGACAGCAGGTTGAACAGCAGCACCCCCGCCGACGAGCCGACGAGGCCGCCGGCCAGCAGCACCCAGCCCATGCGGAAGTCGACGGTCTTGCGCTTGACATGCGCCAGCACGCCCGACACCGACGAGGCCACGACCTGGTTCGCGCCGGTGGCCACGGCGATGGCGGGCGGAATGCCGATGAAGAACAGCAGCGGCGTGATCAGGAAGCCGCCGCCGACGCCGAACAGGCCCGACATCAGGCCGACGATGCCGCCGAGCCCGACCAGGGTGAAACCATTGACCACCACCTCGGCGATCGGAAGATAGATCTGCATGTCCTGCCCGGCCTTCTGCCTGATCCGATCCTGCCCCGGCCGGCGCCGCGCGTCAAACGCTGCGATGCCGCCTCCAGCGGGTTGTCGCAGGGCCGTGGCGCGGATAAGCATTGTGTCACGGGCGGATAACCGGCGATGATGCGGGCGGCATGGGGCCGCCGGCCTCGGGCCGCACAGGGACGAACATGCGCATTCTGATCACCAATGACGACGGCATCAACGCGCCGGGCCTCGAAACGCTCGAGGCGATCGCGGCCGAGGTCGCGGGCCCGGAGGGCGAGGTCTGGACCGTCGCCCCGGCCTTCGAGCAATCGGGCGTCGCGCATTGCATCAGCTACGTCCACCCGACGCTGATCGCCGAGCTGGGGCCGCGCCGCTTCGCCGCCGAGGGCACGCCGGCCGATTGCGTGCTGGCCGCCATCGCCGACGTGATGCGGGACAATCCGCCCGACCTGGTGCTGTCGGGCGTGAACCGCGGCAACAATTCGGGCGAGAACGTGATGTATTCCGGCACCGTCGGCGGCGCCATGGAGGCGGCGCTGCAGGGCCTGCCGGCCATCGCCCTGTCGCAATACATGGGCAGCCGCACCGCCGTGCTGGACGATCCGTTCCAGGCGGCGCGCGCGCATGGACCGCGGCTAATCCGGCAGTTGCTGGAATATGGCGACTGGACCTCGGACGAGGATTTCCGGCTGTTCTACAACCTGAACTTCCCGCCCTGCGACGCCGGTTCGGTCAAGGGCACGCGCGTCGCCCCCCAGGGCCGCCGCCAGGGCGTGCGCTTCGAGGTCGAGCCCTATCACGCGCCGAACGGCCGGCGGTTCCTGTGGGTGCTGGGCGGCTCGCAGACGGCGCAGGCCACGCCAGAGAGTGACGTGGACGCGAATATGCGCGACTATATCTCGCTGACGCCGATGCGGCCGGACCTGACCTGTCACAAGACCCTGGCCGAACTGCGCGGCGTGCTGGAGGAGGGCTGAACCTGGGCATGAGCGACGATCCCGAGACTGCCGAACGCAAGATGCGCTTCCTGTTCGCGCTGCGGCAGCGCGGGGTCACCGATCCGCGCGTGCTCGAGGCGATGGAGCGCATCGACCGCGGCGAATTCGTCCGCGGCCATTTCGAGGACCGCGCCTATGACGACACGCCGCTGCCCATTCCCTGCGGCCAGACCATCAGCCAGCCCTCGGTCGTGGGGCTGATGACCCAGGCGCTGGAGGTCGGGCCGCGCGACAAGGTGCTGGAGATCGGCACCGGCTCGGGCTACCAGGCGGCGATCCTGTCGCTGCTCTGCCGGCGGGTCTATACCATCGACCGCCACCGCCGGCTGGTGGCCGAGGCCGAGGCGCTGTTTCGCGACCTGGGCCTGACCAACATCACCGCCCTGGTCGCCGACGGCTCGCGCGGGCTGCCCGAACAGGCGCCCTTCGATCGCATCATGGTGACGGCGGCGGCCGAGGATCCGCCGGGCCCGCTCTTGGCGCAGCTGAAGATCGGCGGTATCATGGTGGTGCCGGTCGGGCAGTCGGACGCAGTGCAGACGCTGATCCGCGTGCGGCGCGGCGAAAACGGCTATGATTACGACGAATTGCGGCAGGTGCGCTTCGTGCCGCTGGTCGAGGGGTTGGGACAGACATGACCCCCGGCCGTCCAGAGTGAGGAACGGGCAGATGATCAAGATCAGGCAGTTGGCCTTGACCGCCGGCGCTGCGGCGATTCTGGCGTCCTGCGGACCGCAGGGCGGCCTCGATTTCAGCAATTTCGACCCCGACCTGCGCGGCTGGGGCGGCGGCGGGCTGGACACGGCCGGGGCGGCGGCGCGCGCCGCACCGCGCCCGGTGCCGGACCAGCGCGGCGTCATCTCCTATCCCGGCTACCAGGTCGCCATCGCCCGGCAGGGCGATACGGTCGCCACCATCGCCGCCCGGCTGGGCCTGAATGCCGGCGAGCTGGCAAGCTACAACGCCATCAACGCCAACACCGTGCTGAATCCCGGCGCGGTCGTCGCCCTGCCGCGCCGGGTGGCGGCCGGTGCCCCGGCCGGGACGGCGCCCATCACCTCCTCGACCGGACAGGTCAGCGATCCCTTCGCCGGCCAGGGCATCAAGCAGCCGAACCTGCCGCCGGCCGCTGGCGCTGCCGGTGCGGTGACGGCCAAGACCCTGCCGGCCGCGAGCCAGCCCCGGCAGCATGTCGTCGCCGCCGGCGAGACCGCCTGGTCCATCGCCCGCAAGTACAATATCTCGGTCAACGACCTGGCGCAGTGGAACGGGCTGTCTTCCGGCATGACCCTGCGCACCGGCCAGAGGCTGCTGATCCCCGTCGCCGGCCAGACACGCTCGGCGACCGCCGTCGTCACCGCGCCCGGCGCCGGCAGCCCGACGCCACGCCCGCCCTCCTCGGCCGAGCCGCTGCCGAAGGAGCAGACGAAGCCGGCCAGCAGCCCGGTGGACAAGCCCGCCAGCCCGGACCTGGGCAAGACCCGCACCGCCGCCTCGGGCAACGGCCGGTTCCGGATGCCGGCCAGCGGCGCCATCATCCGCACCTATCAGAAGGGCAAGAACGACGGCATCGACATCTCGGCCGCCGCCGGCAGCCCGGTCGCCGCGGCCGGCTCGGGCACCGTTGCCGCGATCACCCGCGACACGGACGGGGTGCCGATCATCGTCGTGCGGCACGACGGCAACCTGATGACGGTCTATGCCGGCCTTGAGAATGTGGCGGTCAGCAAGGGCCAGTCGGTCAGCGCCGGCACGGCCCTGGGCAAGGTGCGCAGCCAGGGCGTGGTGCATTTCGAGGTCCGCAACGGTTTCGACAGCGTCGATCCCGAGAAATACCTGAACTGACGCCCGGCCCGGCCGGTGGCGGCCTTGCGCGGGCCGTTCCGCCGCAGGCCGGCAGGCCGCAGGGGCCGCAATCCTTGCCGTCGGAGGGTGTGGAGGCGGTCGCCGTCAGTCCTGTTCGCACATCTGCCGCAGCGCCAGCTCGATCTCGTGGCGGATCATCTGCTGCAGGTTGCGGCTCAGGCGGGTGCCGATCTCGCCCTGAAGTTCCTGGCGGATGGCTTCGCGGATCATGCCGCGCAGATGCGTGCCCTTCTGGGCACCTTTTTCCTGCGGGGCGAACAGATGCGGCTCGGTCTCGCGGCTGAGGGCCTCGGCGGCGGCATGGGCCTCGGCCAGGGGATTGATCGGGGTCACGGAAGCATTCGCATGCAGCATGGTTTCCTCCATTTGCGCGTTCGTGGGGGCGGGCTCTTGCAGGAAGGGCCCGAAGGGCTGGATCTGGATCGGCGCAAGATCGGCGCCGGGGTCGGGGTCGGGAGTGGTGCCGCCAGGTTGGGCCGGGGCCGAATCGGCCTGGCCGTCCAGCGGCATGATCAGCCAGTCGCCGAACGGGTGCGGCGCCGGCTCTGCCGGGACCGCGGGCGCGGGCGGCGCAAGTGCCTCGGGATGCGGGCCGGCTTGCACCGGCGCATCGACGAGATCGCTGCTGTCAAGGATCAGAGGGGTGTTCTGCGGCGGCGCCCGGCGTGCCGTCAGCACCGGTTCGATCCGCGGCGATTCCCGCACCGGCAGCGCGTTCAGCGCCTGGTCGGGGATGCGGCAGCCGCCGTCATCCTGCGCGATCAGCCGGCGGATCGAGGCCAGCACATCGCCGACATTCTCCGTGGGCGGAGGGGGCGGATGGCGCATCATGTCATGCTGCATGACGCGCCCCCGGGTTCGGGGCGGGGTCAGTCCCTCCCGATCGCGCGCAACACGCGGTCGAGGCTTTCGCCCTGCCTGCTGGTATAGGGTGCGTCCTGCACCGCATTGTAATAGGCCGATGGGTCATAGGTCGGTATCCCCAGTTTCAGGTTTTCCACCGTCAACAAACCCATAGCAGCCAGAAGTTGATAATGTGCTAACTGCAGATTGGCCTCTGCAGAGATTTTGTCGGCCCGCGCCTCCAGCAGCGATTGTTCGGCATCAAGCACGTCCAGCGTGGTGCGCGCGCCCAGCGTCGCTTCCTCGCGCACGCCTTCGTAGGCCTGCTGCGCGGCGACGATCTGCTCGTCGATGGCGCGGATCTGGGCCCGGGCCACGTCGATTCCCGCCCAGGCCTTGCCGACCGCCTCGTCGACCTGGCGCGACACGTCCAGAAGCCCGGCGCGGGCCTGATCGCGCTGCGCCATGGCCTTGCGATGCGCGGCGGGCAGCCGGCCGCCGGAATAGATCGTCTGCGACAGGCTCAGCGACAGGCCGCTGCTGTCCACCGTTTGCGCGTCGCCGGAAACAGAATTGACCGAAAGCTCGCGCGAACGGCCGATGCTGGCCTGGCCGGTCAGGGTCGGATTGCGCTCGGCCGCGGCGGCGGCGACGCCCAGTTCGGCCGCGGCGGCCAGGCGTTGCGCCCTGTGGATGGCCGGATGGCTGCGCTGGCCGATCTGCCGCGCGGCCTCGAGCGAGGCGGGCAGCTTGGGCGTCGCCGGCGGCGGCGACAGCGTGCCGGGCGCCTGGCCGGTGGCGGCGCGATAGGTCTCGCGCGCCACTTCCAGATTGCCCTGGGCGGCGGCCAGGCTGGCGCGGGCGGCTGCCAGGGCGGCATCGGCCTGCGACACGTCGGTCTGGGTGATCTCGCCGACCTCGAAACGATCCGAGGCGGCCTGCTGCTCCTGCCCGATCACCCGCACGGAATTGGCCTGCAGATCGACCTGTTCGGTGGCGCTGCGCACTTCCAGATAGGCCTGGACCGCGGTCAGCAGCACGTCCTGTTCGACCCCGACCAGGGCGGCGCGGGTGGCCAGCACGGTTTCCTTGGCGGCGTCGATGGCGATGGCGTTGCGGCCCCAGTCGTAAAGCGTGATCTGCGCCTGCAGCCCGATGCTGGTCGAGCGGCCGATGCGGTCTTCGATCTTCTGGAAACTGTGTTCGGCCACCCATTGGATCACCGGGCGCAGCTGGGCCAGCGCCGTCGCCGCATCCTCGTCCGCGGCGCGCAGCACGGCGCGGTTCTGGTCGAGCAGCGCCGAATGGCGATAGGCGGCCACCATGGCATCGGCCAGCGTCTCGGCCCCGGCCGGAAGGGCCGTCGCACCCGCGAGCAGCGCCGCGATCAGCGGTCGCCGCAGTGTTCTCAGCGTATTGCGAAACATCCCTTGGCCTTTCCTGTCGGAATTCACAAGACGAAGCCCCTTTGCCGCGCGAATCCCGGCAGCACCGGGGCAGCGGCATTGAAGGCGAAGCGCCAGTTGACCCGCCCGTCCAGCTTGTGGCCCAGACGCACGGTGCCGAGATTGTCCTCGCGGAACAGGGCGACGATGCGGCCGCCCTCGCGCAGCTGGTCGATCAGGGCCTGCGGCACTTCCTCGACGGCGCCCTCGATCAGGATGGCGTCATAGGGGGCCTGGCCGGGGCAGCCCTCGGCCAGCGCGGCCTTGACCACGGCGACGCTGAAGACGTCCTGCGCCGCCAGCCGGCTCTCGGCCTCGGCGGCCATGCCGGCATCCTCCTCGACCGCGACCACCGCTTCGGCGATGCGGGCGATGACAGCGGCCGTGTAGCCGTAGCCGCAGCCCACATCCAGCACCAGGTCGCCGCCCTGCAGGTTCAGCACGTCCAGCATCTTGCCCAGCGTCCGCGGCTCAAGCAGCACGCGGCCGGGCGCGATGGCGACGTTGTTGCCCACATAAGCGACGTCGCGGCGGGCATCGGGGACGAACTGCTCGCGCGGGACGGACAGCATCGCCTCGATCACGGGATAGCTGGTCACTTCGTTCGGACGGACCTGAGTGTCGACCATCATGGTGCGTCGCTGCGCGAAATCGGTCATTCTGCGAACCCTGCTCTCGGTTGGCTACGGGAACCTCTTGCCATGAAAATCCGGAGTGAGCAACGGCGCCCGACGCCATGGACGCGAGGATGTGGCCGCAGGCCGCAGAAGGGGACGGGCCGCGCCGGGCCGGGCGGCCAAGCGCCGGAACCCGGCCGGGCGGTCATTCGACCGAGATCCCCGCTGCTCCGGCTTCCGCCCGGCCGATGACGGCGGCCAGGGGGAAGCCGGCGGCGCGGATCAGGTCCAGCACCTCGGCCGCCGCCTCGGGCGCGCAGGCGACCAGAAGCCCGCCCGAGGTCTGCGGGTCGGTCAGCAGCGCCCGCCGCCAGTCGGGCAGGCCGACAGGCAGCGCCACCTCGGCACCGTAGGCGGCCCAGTTGCGGGTCGAGGCGCCGGTGGCAAAGCCGGCCTCGGCCAGCTCGGCCGCGCGCGACAAGAGCGGCAGGTCCGCCAGCCGCAGCCGCAGCCGCAGCCCGGCGCCCCGGGCGATCTCCAGGCCGTGGCCAAGGATGCCGAAGCCGGTGACGTCGGTCAGGGCATGAACATCGGCCCGCTTGGCCAGATCGACGCCGACCTTGTTCAGCGTGGTGGCCGAGGCGACCATCTCGTCGATGCCGGCCTGGTCCAGCGCGCCCTTCTTGATGGCGGCGGAATAGATGCCGACGCCCAGACCCTTGGTCAGGATCAGCGCGTCGCCCGGCCGCGCATCGGCGTTGCGGCGCAGTTCGGACGGGTGGCAAAGGCCGATCACCGCCAGGCCGTAGATCGGCTCGGGCGCGTCGATGGAATGGCCGCCGGCGACGGGAATGCCGGCCTGATGGCAGATCTCGCGCCCGCCCTCGAGGATCTCGCGGATCTGCGCCGGGGCGAGCTTGTCGATGGGCATGCCCAGGATCGCCAGCGCCATGATCGGCCGGCCGCCCATGGCGTAGATGTCGGAAATCGCATTGGTCGCGGCGATGCGGCCGAAGGCGCGCGGATCGTCCACCATCGGCATGAAGAAATCGGTGGTGGCGATGACGCAGGTGTTCGCGTCCACCTGGTAGACGGCGGCGTCGTCCGAGGTCTCGGTCCCGACCAGAAGCTGCGGGAACGCCGCCGCCAGCGGCTCGCCCGCCAGCAATTCGCGCAGCACCGAGGGCGCCAGCTTGCAGCCGCAGCCGCCGCCATGCGCCAGCGAGGTCAGTCTGGGGTGGTCATTCATCTTCGCGCCCTTCCATCGGTCAGTCGGCGCACGGTAACGTAGAAGGCCGGCACCATGAAGATGCCAAGGAAGGTCGCGGCGATCATGCCGCCCATCACCCCGATGCCGATGGAATTCTGCGCCCCGGCCCCGGCCCCGGTGGCGATGGCCAGGGGCAGCACGCCCAGGATGAAGGCCAGCGAGGTCATCAGGATCGGCCGCAGCCGCAGCCGGGCGGCAAGGGTCGCGGCCTCGACCGTCGCCCGTCCGGACTGTTCCAGGTCGCGGGCGAATTCCACGATCAGGATGGCGTTCTTGGCGGCCAGGCCGATGGTGGTCAGGATGCCGACCTTGAAATAGACGTCATTGGCCTGGCCGAAGGTCAGCGCCGCCGCCACCGCGCCCAGCACCCCCACCGGCACCGCCAGCATGACCGAGAAAGGGATCGACCAGCTTTCGTAAAGCGCGGCCAGCGACAGGAACACCACCAGCGCCGACAGCGCGAAAAGCCAGGGCGCCTGGTTGCCCGACTGCCGCTCCTGATAGGACAGCCCGGTCCAGGCGGTGCCGTAGCCGCCCGGCAGCTGCGCCACCAGCTCCTCCATCGCCGTCATCGCCTCGCCCGAGCTGGCATTCTCGCCGGGCTGGCCCTCGATCTGGATGGCGTCGATGCCGTCCATGCGCGACAGGCTGGGCTCCACCGGCTCCCAGCGGGTGGTCATGAAGGCGTTGAACGGCACCATTTCGCCATCGGAATTGCGCGCATACCAGCTGTCGACATCCTCGGGCTGCATGCGATTGGCGGCGGCGGCCTGCACGACCACCGGGCGCAGCTGCGCGCCCAGGGCGAAGTCGTTCACCTCGGTCCCGGCGAAGATCGTCGACAGCATGGCGTTCACGCCGGACAGGCTGACGCCCAGGCTTTCCGCCTTCTGCTGGTCGATGTCGATCTTCAGCGCCGCCTCGTCCTCGGATCCGCCGCTTTCCACGTTTTGCAGCCGGGCGTCCTGCGCGGCGGCGCGTTCCAGCGCATCGGCGGCCTCGGTCAGCGCCTCGACCCCGCCGCCGGTCTGGTCGAGCAGATACATGCTGAAGCCTGCCGAATTGCCCAGCCGCGGGATGGCGGGCGGCTGCATGAAGGTGATCCGCCCCGCCCGGTGGCCCTGGAAACGCGCATTGGCGCGCGAGGCGACGGCACTGGCCGAAAGCCGCGGGTCCTGGCGCTGGTCGAAATCGCGCAGTTTCACGAAGACCATGGCCCGGCTTTGCGAATTGCCCGAAAAGCCGAAGCCCATGGCGACGAAGACCGATTCGACCGCGTCCTTTTCCTCGGTCAGCATGTAGTCCTCGATCTCCTGCACCACGGCGGCGGTCTGCTGCGCGGTCGAGCCCTCGGTCAGCGAGATGCGCGATTGCAGCACGCCCTGGTCCTCGCTGGGAATGAAGGTGGTGTGCATGCGCCCGAACAGTTCGGTGGCGCCGAAGCCGATCGCCGCCAGCAGCAGCATGACCAGCAGCGGCCGGCGCAGGGTCCGCCGCACGCTGGCGGAATAGCCCCCGGTCAGGCGCTCGAACCCGGCATTGAACCAGCGGGCGGGGGCAAAGCGCACCGGGCCGTGGCTTTGGCGCAGCAGGCTGGCGCACATCGCCGGGGTCAGGATCAGCGCCACCAGCAGCGACAGCACCATGGCGGTGATGATGGTGACCGAGAACTGCCGGTAGATCACCCCGGTCGAACCGGGCATGAAGCCCATCGGCACGAAGACCGCCGACAGCACCAGCGCGATGCCGATCAGCGCGCCGCTGATCTGGCCCATGCTCTTTTCCGTCGCCCCGACCGGGTCGAGCCCTTCCTCTGCCATGATGCGCTCGACGTTCTCGACCACGACGATGGCGTCGTCGACCAGCAGGCCGATGGCCAGGACCATGGCGAACATGGTCAGGGTGTTCACCGAATATCCCAGCGCCGCCAGCATGGCGAAGGTGCCCAGCAGCACCACGGGAATGGCGATGATCGGGATCAGCGTCGCGCGCCAGTTCTGCAGGAACAGCAGGATCACCAGGAAGACCAGGGCGATGGCCTCGATCAGCGTGTGATAGACCTTCTCGATCGACAGCTCGACGAAGGGCGCGGTGTCATAGGCGATATGCACCTCGACGCCCTCGGGCAGGGCGTTCTTCAGCCCGTCCAGGGTCTCGCGCACGGCATTCGCGGTCTCGACCGCATTGGCGCCGGTGGCCAGGTTCACCGCGAAGCCCGAGGCGTTCATGCCGTTGAAGCGCGAATCGCGGCCATAGCGGGTCTGGCCGATCTCGACCTCGGCCACGTCGCCCAGCCGCACCGCGGCCCCGTCCTCGCCGGTCTTCAGCAGGATGTTGCGGAAGTCGTCCACCGAGGTCAGCTGGCTCTGCGCGGTGATGGTGGCGGTGAACTGCTGGCCCTGCACCACCGGCTGCTCGCCCAGGCTGCCGACCGAGACGGTGCTGTTCTGCTGCGCCACGGCGGTGGTGATGTCGGTGGGGGTCAGCTGGAACTGCGCCAGCCGCAGCGGGTCCATCCAGACCCGCATCGCATAGCCCGAGCCGAAGACATTGACCCCGCCGACGCCCTCGGTGCGCTTGACCGGGCCTTCCACCACCTGTTCCAGCAGGTTGCCCAGCTCGATGGTGGAATGCTGCCCGGTGGTCGAGACCAGCGAGCCCACCATCAGGATCGAGGACGAGGTGCGCGTGACCGAAACCCCGTCGTTCTGCACCGGGCTCGGCAGCCGGCTCTCGACCGAGCGGACCTTGGACTGCACCTCGTTCAGCGCATCGACCGGATCGGCGCTGTCGTCGAAGGTCAGCTCGATCGAGCTGCGCCCGGTCGCAGAGAAGGAGACGGTGTAGAGCAGCCCGTCGAGCCCGGTCAGCGCATCCTCGATCGGTGTGGTGACCGAATTCTGCACCGCCCGCGCCGTCGCCCCGGAATAGCTGGCGGTGATGCGGATCGTGGTGGGGGCGATGTCGGGATATTGCGACACCGGCAACCCGATCAGCGACCAGCCGCCGATCAGCATGGTCACGATGGCCAGCACCCAGGCGAAGACCGGGCGGTGAATGAAGAATTGCGCCATGGATCAGCCCTGTCCGCCGGCCGGGATCTCGCGCACAACGCCCTCGGCGTCGATGGCGACGGGAACGGCGGTGACCTCGGCGCCGGCGCGCAGGTCCTGCAGCCCGTCCAGGATCAGCTGCTCGCCCGGGCTGATGCCCTGGGTGACGATCCAGCTGTTGCGATAGCTGCCCTGTTCGCTCAGCGTGACCTGCTGGGCCTTGCCCTCGCGCGCCACGAAGGCGGTCAGTGTGCCGTCCGAGGCCCGCCGGGTGGCGCGCTGCGGCACCAGCACCGCCCGGGTGGTGCCCATGGTCAGCTCGACGCGCAGGAACTGGCCGGGCAGGATCATCCGGTCGGGATTGTCGAATTGCAGCCGGATCGGCACCGTGCCGGTGGTCGGCGACACGAAGATGCCGGGGCTGACGATGCGGCCGCTGCCGCGATATTCCTCGCCGGTTTCCAGGATCAGCCGGGCCTGCATCTCGCCATTGGTGACCAGCATCCCGGCATTGACGCGTTCGCGGTTGCGCAGCATCCGGGCGCTGGATTCGGACACGTCGACATAGATCGGGTCCAGCTGGGTGATGGTGGTCAGCACCTCGGACTGGCTGGCGGTGACCAGATCGCCGACCGAGATCGCGGCCACGTCCGGCACCCCGTCGATGGGGCTGGTGATCTCGGTGCGCTGCAGCGACAGCCGCGCCGCATCCCGCGCGGCCTCCGCGGATTTCAGGTCGGCCTCGGCCTGTTTCAAGGCCACCTCGGCATTGGCACGGTCCACGGCCGAGACGCCCGAGCCCTCCAGCCGCCGGTAGCGGGTGACGGTGTTCTGCGCCTGGGTCAGGCTGGCCTCGGCCCCGGCCACGGCGGCCTCGGCGGCGGCCAGCGCCGCGGCCAGCGTCTCGGGGTCCAGCCGGAACAGCACATCGCCGGCCTTGACCGGCCGGCCGGGATCATAGGGGATCTCCAGCACCTCGCCGCCGACCTGCGGCCGGATGCCGGTCTGCTGATAGGCGATGGCGCGGCCGGGCAGGGTGACGGCATAGGGCACGTCCTCCTCGGCGGTGGTCATCACCCCGACCTCGGTCGGGCCCGGGGCGCCGCGGCCCCCGGGCCGGCCCTGCGCCGCGGCCTGCCCCCAGGGCTGCGCCGCCAGAAGCAGCGCCAGCGCCGCGCATCTCAAAATCCCCTGCCCGGAGGTCATCTGCCGTCCCTTGCGGTTTGGTGGTTGCCCGCATTGTTTAGGCGCCAAACCCCAATGGCAAGTAAACGAGACCGGCTCCGGCGATCACGGATTCGCCAGCAGGCCCGGTCTTCACCGTTTTCCAAATACCCGCACGACCGCGCGCCCGGGCGCGGCGGCTCAGAAATCGACGCAGATGCCCTTCTTCTCGTAATCGCCGTAACGCACCGGCTCGGGCCCGTCGCGGCCGCCCAGCTCGACCGGCAGGTCCAGCGGCTGCGCCTTGCGGCGGCGCTCCTCGGCCTCGGCCAGCGCGCGCTGCGCGGCGGGCGGCAGATCGGCGGGCGGCAGATCCTTGCGGTCGGTCATGGCGGTTTCCCCTGCTTCGCGCTAGACCGGACCAATCTAGGCAAGGGGCAGGCTTTGGACAAGGCACGCGGCAAAACGGTCAAGCACGGCGCACGCATGGGCGCCCTGCGCCTGCTGGGCGCGGTGGACGAGGGCGCGACCCTGGACGAGGCCGCCGCACTGACCGAGCGGCTGCCGCCGCCCGACCGCGCCCGCGCCCGGCGCCTGGCGCTCGAGGTGCTGCGGCGCGAGGACCGCTGCGACCTGCTGCTGGCGCCGATGCTGGCCCGCCGGCCGCGCCCCGAGATCATGCGCATCCTGCGCCTCGCCACCGTCGAGATGCTGGCTTTGGCCGAGGCGCCGCATGGCGCGGTCAATGCCGCCGTGGCGCTGGCCCGGGCCTCGGGGCAAAAGGGCCAGGCCGCTGCCGGCATGGTGAACGCGGTGCTGCGCAAGGTGGCCGGCGCGGCCGAGCCCTGGGCGCGGCTTTCGCCGCAGAAGCTGCCGGCCTGGCTGCGCGGCCCCGTGGTCGCCGCCTGGGGCGAGGCGGTGGCCGCCGCCATCGAGGCCGCGCACGAGGCCGGCGCGCCGCTCGATCTGACGCCGAAGGGTGCGGATTGCCCCGGCGAGGCGCTGCCCACCGGCTCGTACCGGCTGCCGGCCGGCACCCAGGTCTCGGCCCTGCCGGGCTATGAGGCGGGCGACTGGTGGGTGCAGGACGCCGCCGCGGCGCTGGCGGCGCGGCTGCTCGACCCGCGTCCGGGCGAGCGCATCGCCGATCTTTGCGCGGCGCCGGGCGGCAAGACGCTGCAGCTCGCCGCCGCCGGGGCCGAGGTCACGGCGCTGGACATTTCCCAGCCGCGCCTGGCCCGGGTGGCCGAGAACCTTTCCCGCTGCCGGCTTTCGGCCCGGCTGGTCGCCGCGGATGCGCTGGACTGGCGGCCCGACCAGCCGCTGGACGCGGTGCTGCTGGATGCGCCCTGCTCGGCCACCGGCACCATCCGCCGCCATCCGGAACTGCCGCGCATCCGCGACGGCGCCGGGCTGACCGAGCTGACCGGATTGCAGGCCCGGCTGCTCGACCATGCGCTTACGCTGCTGAAGCCCGGCGGCCGGCTGGTTTATGCCACCTGCTCGCTGCTGCCGGCCGAGGGCGAGGAGCAGCTGGCCGCGGCGCTGGCCCGCCATCCCGACCTGACCGTCGAGCCGCCGCAGGCCCCGGGCATCGAGCCCGGCTGGATCACCGCGCAGGGCGGGCTGCGGCTGCGCCCGGACCTGTGGCCCGAACGCGGCGGTATGGACGGGTTCTTCATCGCGCGCTTGCGGAAAACCGCCGGGCGGACCTAAGGTTGCGCGTCCTAAGTCAATGCGTTGTCCATGACCGATAGCACCGTCGCCCCCCGGGGATTCCTGCGCCGCCCCGAACCCAAGGCCATCGGCCATCCCGGTCGCGGCGAGCAGATCGTCGACGGCGCGCTGCATCTGGGCGGCATCGCGCTGTCGGGCGATTTCTTCGCCGCCGACCTGCCGCCCACGGTGGCGGCCGAGCTGCACGGCTTCGGCTGGCTCGACGACCTGGCCGCCGTCGGCACGCCACGGGCCCGCGCCATCGCCCAGGACCACGTCCTGCGCTGGCTGCGCCGCCACCGCCAGCCAGTCGCCGGGGCGCTGGAATGGGCGCCCGAGGTCACCGGGCGGCGGGTGCTGCGCTGGATCTTCCATGCCGGGATGATCCTGCCCGGCCTCGACCGCGACGGGGCCGGGCCGTATTTCCACGCCCTCGACCAGCACCTGAACCACCTGCGCGACAGCTGGTATGACAGCGAGGACGGGCTGTGCCGGCTCGAGGCGCTGGCCGGGCTGGCCATCGGCGCCATGTCGCTGCGCGACCGCCAGGCCGTGGCCGCCCCGGCGCTGATCGCGCTGGCCGAAGAAGCCGACGCCATGGGCCTCGACACCCTGTCCGAGGCCCGCTCGCCCGAGACGCTGCTGGAGGCGATGGCGCTGCTGGTCTGGGCGCAGGAGGTCGCGCAGGAGGCCGGTCAGGATTCGCCGCCCGAACTGCCCGCCATGATCGCCGGCATCGCGCCGATCCTGCGCGCCCTGCGCCATGCCGACGGGGCGCTGCCCTGCTTTCACGGCGGCGGGCGCGGCGCGGCGGGGCGGCTCGACCGCTGCCTGCGCGCCGCCGAGGGCGCGGCGCTGCCGGCGCATGGCCTCGCCATGGGTTTCGCCCGCATGGCCCGGGCCCGCACCACGCTGATCCTCGATGCCGCCCCGCCGCCCGGCGGCCCGGCGGCGGGGCGCGCCCATGCCTCGACCCTGGCCTTCGAGCTGACGGTGGCGCGCCAGCCGCTGATCGTGAATTGCGGCCCCGGCGACGGTTTCGGCCCGCTCTGGGCCAAGGCCAGCCGCGCCACGCCCTGCCATTCGGCGCTGTGCCTGGCCGGCCTCTCGTCCTCGCGGCTGAACCCGAACCGGCAGGAGGGCGAGCCCGACATCCTGACCGAGCGGCCGGATCTGGTCTGGGCCGGCGATTGCGATGCCTTGGGCAACCTGACCGCCCCGGATTGCGGCCCGATGCATTCCCCGCAACCGGCGCATCTGCTGGCCGGCCATGACGGCTGGCTGGCCAGCCACGGGCTGACCCACCTGCGCGAATTGTGGCTCGACCCCGACGGCATGGGTCTGCGCGGCGAGGATTCGCTGGCGGCGCTGGATGCCAGCGCCCAGGCGCGGCTGGATCAGGTCCGCCCGGCTGAGGGGCTGGCCTTCGACATCCGCTTCCACCTGCATCCCGAAGTCCAGGCCCGCCAGCAGGGGCAGGAGATCCGGCTGACCCTGCCCACCGGCGATGAATGGCTCTTTGCCCATGACGGTGTGGGCCAGCTGCGGCTCGAGGCGTCCTGCCTGCTCGACCGGGCGCTGGCCGAGCCGCGCCCGTCGCGCCAGATGGTGATTTCCGCCCATCTGCAGGGCCGGGCCATCCAGATCGGCTGGACCTTGGCGCGTTCCGGGGGTAGGTGACGGGCCAAATCCGCCATCCACAGCACGGGGCCACCGACCGATGACCGACCGCATTCCGCTGAAGCGCGCGCTGATTTCCGTTTCCGACAAGACCGGCCTGCTGGATTTCGCGCGGGCGCTGGCGGCGCGGGGCGTCGAGATCCTGTCCACCGGCGGCACCGCCAAGGCGCTGCGCGAGGCCGGGCTGACGGTGGTGGACGTGGCCGATGTGACCGGTTTTCCCGAGATGATGGACGGCCGGGTCAAGACGCTGCATCCGGTGGTGCATGGCGGCCTGCTGGCGCTGCGCGGCAACGAAGAGCACATGGCGGCCGCGAAATCGCACAAGATCGGCATGATCGACCTGCTGGTGGTGAACCTCTACCCGTTCGAGGCGACGGTGGCCAAGGGCGCCGCCTATGACGATTGCATCGAGAACATCGACATCGGCGGCCCGGCGATGATCCGCGCCGCCTCCAAGAACCACGCCTTCGTGACGGTGGTGGTGGACGTTCAGGATTATGCCGCCGTGCTGGCGGAGCTCGACGCCAATGACGACACCACGACCTATGCCTTCCGCCAGCGCCAGGCGCAGATCGCCTATGCCCGGACGGCGGCCTATGACGCCGCGGTCTCGACCTGGATGGCGCAGGCCATCGGCGCGGAAACCCCGCGCCGCCGCAGCTTCTCGGGCCAGCTGGCGCAGAGCCTGCGCTATGGCGAGAACCCGCACCAGTCCGCCGCCTTTTACAAGGACGGCTCGGACCGGCCGGGCGTCGCCACGGCGCAGCAGTGGCAGGGCAAGGAGCTTAGCTACAACAACATCAACGACACCGACGCCGCCTTCGAGCTGGTGGCCGAGTTCGACCCGGCCCAAGGCCCGGCGGTGGCGATCATCAAGCACGCCAATCCCTGCGGCGTGGCCCGCGGCGACAGCGCCGTCGATGCCTATCGCCGCGCCTTCGACTGCGACCGCACCTCGGCCTTCGGCGGCATCATCGCGCTGAACACCACCCTCGACGGCGAGACGGCGCAGGCGATCACCGAGATCTTTACCGAGGTGGTCATCGCCCCCGAGGCCACCGACGAGGCGAAGCAGATCTTCGCCGCCAAGAAGAACCTGCGGCTGCTGACCACCGGCGGGCTGCCCGATCCCCAGGCGGCGGGCCTGGCCTTCCGCCAGGTCGCCGGCGGCTTCCTGGTGCAGGGCCGCGACAACGGCCGGGTGCTGCGCGCCGACCTGAAGGTGGTGACCAAGCGCCAGCCGACCGATCAGGAACTGGACGACCTGCTGTTCGCCTGGACCGTGGCCAAGCATGTGAAGTCGAACGCCATCGTCTATGCCCGCGACCTGGCCACCGTCGGCATCGGCGCCGGCCAGATGAGCCGCATCGATTCGACCCGCATCGGCAAGCGCAAGTCCGAGGACATGGCCGAGGCGCTGGGCCTGGCCCAGGCGCTGACCATCGGCTCCTCGGTGGCCTCGGATGCCTTCTTCCCCTTCGCCGACGGGGTCGAGGCGCTGGCGGCGGCGGGCGCGCGGGCGGTGATCCAGCCCGGCGGCTCGATGCGCGACGACGAGGTGATCGCGGCCGCCGACCGTCTGGGCCTGGCCATGGTCTTCACCGGCCAACGGCATTTCCGGCACTGATGGCCGAGACCGCGACCCCCAAGCCGCGGAAAAGCCCGGCGACCCCCCGGCGGCGCGCGAAGAAGCCGCCGCCGCCGCGCGTCTGGCGCAAGGTGGCGCTGACCGCGGCGCTGGTCTTCCTGCTGGACCAGGCGCTGAAATACCTGGTCGTGCACGTCATGCAGCTGGACCGCGTGCACGAGATCGACCTGCTCGATCCCTGGCTGAACCTGCGCATGGCCTGGAACCAGGGCATGAATTTCGGCCTGTTCGCCAGCGACGTGGACGTGATGCGCTGGGTGCTGATCGGCATCGCCCTGGCGGTCTGCCTGTGGGTCGGGATCTGGATCGGCCGCGCGAAGCTTACGCGCCTTGCGCAGGTCTCGGCCGGGCTGCTGATCGGCGGCGCGCTGGGCAATGTGGTGGACCGGCTGGTCTATGGCGCGGTGGCGGATTTCCTGAACATGTCGCTGCCCGGCTGGCGCAACCCCTACAGCTTCAACGTGGCCGACATCGCCATTTTCCTGGGCGCGCTGGGGCTGGTGCTGCTGCCGCCGGAACGCAAGCCCGCGCCGAAGAAGCGCCGGGCCCCGGCGAAGCCGCGGACGCCGAAGCCGGGCCCGGCGGCCGGCGAGCCGCCCGCCGCCGCCGGCGGCGAGACGCAGGCAGAGCTGGCCTTGGACGACAAGACCCGTGACGGCGCCGGGAATTCACGCTAGAACGGCGCCAGAAGAACGTGAGGGACGGAAGATGCGGGCGATCGCGCTGATGATGACCATGCTGGGCCTGGCCGCCTGCAGCACCGATCCGCATCTGATGAACCTCGATTCCGGCCGGTCCAGTCCCGACGAATTCGCGATCCTGCCAACCAAGCCCTTGCAGATGCCGGCGGACCTGAATGCGCTGCCCGCGCCCACGCCGGGCGGCAGCAACATCACCGATCCCACGCCGCAGGCCGATGCCGTGGCGGCGCTGGGCGGCAATCCCGGCCAGCTTTCCGCGCAGGGCGTCGGCGCGGCGGATGGCGCGCTGATCGCCTATGCCTCGCGCCTGGGCCGCGACGCGGCGATCCGCCAGACCACCGCGCAGGAGGATGTCGAATGGCGCAGCCGCCACTCGCGCCGCCTGCTCGAGGTGCTGGCGCGCACCAATGTCTATTATCGCGCCTATGACGCGATGACGCTGGACAGCTGGGCCGAGCTGGAGCGCTGGCGCCCCACCGGCGTGCGGCTGCCCGCCGCGCCGCCCCGCAATCGGGGCGAGGCGGCGACGGTGCGGCCGGCCGATCAGGCGCCGATCATGCGGGGCGACTGAGCGCAGGCGCCGATCCCGATCACGCTTAGATGACGGGTGGCGGTCTTGCGCGGCCGGGCGGCGCAAGGCAGGGTCTTGGCGCGACCCGGAACCGGAGCCTGCCCATGACCATCCTCTCTCGTCTGACGCCGCTTGCGCTGGCGCTGGCCGCGACCCCCGCGCTGGCCGAAATGCCCAAGGGGATCAGCCATTTCACCCTGGAAAACGGCCTCGAGGCCGTGGTGATCGAGGATCACCGCGCCCCGGTGGTCGTGCAGATGCTGTGGTACAGGATCGGCTCGGCCGACGAGCAGCCCGGCAAGTCCGGCATCGCGCATTACCTGGAACACCTGATGTTCAAGGGCACCGACAAGCTGGGCCCGGGGGAACTGTCCAAGACCGTGACCGCCAATGGCGGCATGGACAACGCCTTTACCAGCTACGATTACACCACCTATTTCCAGCGCATCGCCGCCGACCGGCTGCCGCTGGTCATGGAGATGGAAGCCGACCGCATGGCCAATCTGCGGATCGGCGAGGATGATTGGCAGGCCGAGCGGCAGGTGGTGCTGGCGGAACGCTCGCAGCGCACCGACAGCGATCCCGGCGCGCAATTCTCGGAAGAACGCAGCGCGGTGCAGTTCTACAACCACCCTTACGGCCGCCCGGTGATCGGCTGGCGTCAGGAAATGGAAGGGCTGACCCGCGACGACGCCATCGCCTGGTATGACGCGCATTACGCCCCGAATGACGCCGTGCTGGTCATCGCCGGCGACGTGACGGCCGAGCAGGTCCGGGAACTGGCCGAGACATATTACGGCCCGGTGCCGCCCAAGCCCGACGCCACCCGCAAGCCGCGCCCGCAGGAACCGATCCAGCGCTCGCCCCGGCGGATGGAACGGGTGGACCCGCGCGTCGCCCAGCCGGTGATGATCCGCACCGTGATCGCCCCCGAGCGCAACCGCGGCGAGCAGCAGACCGCCGCCGCGCTGACCGTGCTGGCGGAGCTGCTGGCGGGTTCCAGCCAGACCTCGGTCCTGGCCCGCGATCTGGTGCTGACCGGCAAGGCGCTTTACGTCAACGCCTCCTATGACGGGTTCTCGGTCGATCCGACCACCTTCGGCCTTTCGATGGTGCCGGCGCCCGGCACCAGCAACGAGGCTGCCGAGGCGGCGCTGGACGCGGCGCTGGCGCAATTCCTGGTTGACGGCCCCGACCCGGCGCAGTTGGAACGGGTCAAGACCCGGATCCGCGCCGCCCGCGTCTATGCCCAGGATTCGGCGCATGGCCGCGCCTATGACTATGGCCAGGGCCTGGCCACCGGCCTGACCATCGAGGACGTGAACGACTGGCCCGACATCCTGGCCGCCGTCACGCCCGAGGACATCCGCGCCGCCGCCAGGCTGGTGCTGGAAAACCCGGCCCCGGTCACCGGCTGGCTGCTGCCGCCGCCGGATGCGCCGGCCGAAACCGGAGCCGAAACCGGGGCCGACACGGCCGCCGCCGTCCCGCAACCCGTCCCTGCCGAAGCCGCCAAACCGGGGGAAGTCGAATGATCCGCGCCCTTGCCACCCTTGTCTTCGTTGCGCTGGCCGCGCTGCCGGCCACCCTTCAGCCGGCCCGCGCCATCGAGATCCAGCAGATCACCTCGCCCGGCGGCATCAAGGCCTGGCTGGTCGAGGATCACTCGATCCCCTTCACCGCGCTGTCGCTGATGTTCAAGGGCGGCGCCAGCCTCGACGCGCCCGGCAAGCGCGGGCAGATGAGCCTGATGACGGCGCTGCTGGAGGAAGGTTCTGCCGACATGGGCTCGGTCGCCTATGCCGAGGCGGTCGAAGGGCTGGGGGCGCAGAACCGCTTCGATGTCGGCGACGACGCGCTGACCGTGAACGCCCGCATGCTGACCGAGAATCGCGACCAGGCGGCCGAGCTGCTGCGCCAGGCGCTGGCCGAGCCGCGCTTCGACCCCGACGCGGTCGAGCGGGTGCGGGCGCAGCTTCAGGCGGTGATCCGCTCCGAGGCCACCGATCCGAACGCCATCGCCAGCAAGGAGCTGGCGCGGCAGGCCTGGGGCGCGCATCCCTATGCCAGCTCGATCAACGGCACGCTGGAAACGGTGGCGGCGCTGACCCGCGAGGATCTGGTCGCGGCCAAGGACCGGGTGCTGGCCCGCGACCGCGTGGTGGTGGCGGCGGCCGGCGACATCACCGCCGAGGATCTGGGCAAGCTGATCGACAAGGTGCTGGGCGGGCTGCCGGCCGAAGGCTCGGCCCCGCTGCCGGACAAGGCCGCGCTGCAGCTGACCGGCGGGGTGACGGTGATCGACTGGGACAGCCCGCAGACCGTGGTCAGCTTCGCCCAGCCCGGCCTGCCGATGTCCGACCCGGATTATTTCGCCGCCTTCGTCGCCGACCATATCCTTGGCGGCGGCGGCTTCTCGTCGCGGCTGATGGACGAGATCCGTGAAAAGCGCGGCCTGACCTATGGTGTCGGCACCGGCCTGTCGAACGGGCTTTACGGCGAGACCTGGCAGGGCGGCATGGCCAGCGCCAATGACAAGGTGGCCGAGGCCGTGGGTCTGATCCGCAGCGAATGGGACCGTTTCGCCCAGGGCGGGGTGACGGAAAAGGAACTGGCCGATGCCAAGACCTACCTGACCGGGGAATATCCGCTGCGCTTCGACGGCAACGGCAAGATTGCCGGCATCCTGGCCGGGATGCAGCTGATCGGCCTACCGGCGGATTACGTGAATACCCGCAACGGCAAGATCGAGGCGGTGACCGCCGCGGACGTGCAGCGCGTCGCGCAGCGCCTGCTGCATGCCGACCAGATCCGCTTCGTGCTGGTCGGCCGGCCCGAGGGCATCGACGCCACCAACTGACGAATCCTTTCCCGCCGCGCCGGGAAATGCTAGATCTGGGGGCATGAACACCCATGCCCCCAAGATGCGCCAGATCATCCGGCAATTGGACGAGGCGGCCGCGAACCGCATCGCTGCCGGCGAGGTGGTCGAGCGTCCGGCCTCGGCGGTCAAGGAACTGGTCGAGAACGCGCTGGACGCCGGCGCGACCCGCATCGACGTGGCTATCGCCAAGGGCGGCAAGACGCTGATCCGGGTCAGCGACGACGGCTGCGGCATGGCCGCGGACGACCTGCCGCTGGCGCTGGCCCGGCATGCGACCAGCAAGATCGGCGGCAGCGACCTTCTGGACATCCGCAGCTTCGGCTTTCGCGGCGAGGCGCTGCCCAGCCTGGGCGCCGTCGGCCGGCTGTCGATCACCAGCCGCGCCGCCGGTTTCGAGGCGGCGCAGATCGCCGTCGCGGGCGGGCGCATCGGCCCGGTAAAGCCCGCCGCCGGCAATCGCGGCACGGTGGTCGAACTGCGCGACCTGTTCTTCGCCACCCCGGCGCGGCTGAAATTCCTGCGCAGCGACCGGGCCGAGACCCAGGCCGTGGCCGAGGCCATCCGCCGCCTGGCCATGGCCGAGCCCTATGTCGGCTTCACGCTTTCTGACGAGGAGGAAGGCCGGGTGCTGTTCCGCGCCGATGCCGAGCAGGGCGAGCTGTTCGGCGCCCTGCAGACCCGGCTCTCGCGCGTCATGGGCCGCGAGTTCATCGACAACGCCTTGGCCATAGACGCCACCCGCGACGGCATCAGCCTGACCGGCTTTGCGGCGCTGCCGACCTATTCGCGCGGCGCGGCGGTGGCGCAGCATCTCTACGTCAACGGCCGCCCGGTCCGCGACAAGCTGCTGACCGGGGCGCTGCGGGCGGGCTATATGGATGTGCTCGCCTCGGGCCGGCATCCGGCGGCGGTGCTGTTCCTGACCTGCGACCCGCATCAGGTCGATGTGAACGTGCATCCGGCCAAGGCCGAGGTGCGGTTCCGCGAACCCGCCATCGCCCGCGGGCTGGTGGTCAGCGCCCTGCGCCATGCGCTGGCGGGGGCGGGGCATCGCAGCTCTTCGACCGTGGCGACGGCGGCGCTGTGCGCGGCGCGGCCCGAGCCGATCCCGCCGCGCCCCTATCAGGCGCATTATGGTCCCGCCCGGCCCTCGGCCCCGGCCCTCGCCGCCAGCCTGGCCTTTCAGGCGCCGGGCTTCGCCGAGGCGCCGACCGCGCGGGTCGAGCCCGCGCCCCTGCCGCTGCCCGAGCCCGACGCGGCGCCGCTGGGCGCCGCCCGTGCGCAGCTGCACGAGAACTGGATCATCGCCCAGACCGCCGACGGCATCGTCATCGTCGATCAGCATGCCGCGCATGAGCGGCTGGTCTATGAGCGGCTGAAGGCGCAGGCCGCAGCGACCGGCATCGCCAGCCAGGCGCTGCTGATCCCCGAGATCGTCGAGCTGTCCGAACCGGACGCCCATCGCATCCTTGCCATCGCCGATGAGCTGGCGGCGCTGGGGCTGGTGATCGAACCCTTCGGCGGCGGCGCCGTGGCGGTGCGCGAAGTGCCGGCGCTGATCCAGCGCCTGGACGCCCCGGCGCTGATCCGCGACATCCTGGACGACCTGGCCGATCAGGGCGCATCGGACCGGCTGCGGGCGCGGGTCGATGCGGTGCTGTCTTCGATGGCCTGCCACGGCTCGGTGCGCTCGGGCCGGCGCATGTCGGCGGACGAGATGAACGCGCTGCTGCGCGAGATGGAGCGGGCGCCGAAATCCGGGCAGTGCAACCACGGCCGCCCGACCTGGATCGAACTGAAGCTGGCGGATATCGAGCGGCTGTTCGGGCGATGATCGTCTCGCACCGGCATCGCTATGTCTTCGTGCATATTCCCAAGACCGGCGGCACTTCGCTGACGCTGGCGCTGGAAGCGCGGGTCGGCCGCGACGATATCATCCTGTCCGACACGCCCAAGGGCCGCAACCGCCGGCGCCGGGTCAAGGGCGCGGCGGCGCGCGGCCGGCTGTGGAAACACTCGACGCTGGCCGATATCGAGGGGCTGGTGGCGCCCGAGCTGCTGGCGGGCTACCTGCCCTTCACGCTGGTGCGCAACCCCTGGGCGCGGGCGGCCAGCTATCACCGCTGGCTGCGCGGGCAGAGCTTCGATCATGCCTCGGTCCGGCTGGCCAAGAGCCTCGGCTTTGCCGATTTCCTGCGCGCGCCGCTGACGCAAAGGCAGCTTTCGGTGCCGGCGCGGCATTACCTGACCGGCTCGGCGGGCGAGCGGCCGGGGCTTTACCTGCGGCTCGAACGTCTCGGCGACGACCTGCCGGCGCTGGAGCGGCATCTGGGCTTTTCCCTGCGCCCACTGCCGCATGAGAACCGCTCGGGTAACGGCGACTGGCGCGCCTCTTATGACGCCGACAGCGCCGCGCTGGTCGCGCGCCTGGCGGCCGAGGACATCGCCCGCTTCGGCTATCGCTTCGATCCGGATTGACCCCGGCGCCGGTCGGGGCGACAAATGGGCAATGACGCCGGAGGTGCCGCCATGCTGGAAATCAGTCCCGAAAAGATCGCCCATGTCGTTATCCGCGCCCGCGAATACGACAGCGGCGTGAACGCCTGGGCGCATAGCGGCCAGCGCACCGGCCGCGGCACCCAGACCGAACTGGCCGAGTTCATCGCCAGCCTGAACGAGGACGAGCAGGCCAGCCTGGTCGCGGTGATGTGGATCGGCCGCGACACTTTCGGCCCCGAGGACCTGGCCGAGGCGATCGAGACCGCCAAGGCCGAGCGCAGTTCGCCGACCGAGGACTATCTGATGGGCGAGCCGCAGCTTGCCGATTACCTGGAAGCCGGGATGGAGGCCCTGGGCATTTCCCCCGAGGAGGTCGAGGACGACCTGCACCGCCCGGTCTGAGCCCGCCCCTAGGGCTGCGCGCCGCGCCGGGTCAGCCGGATCAGCGCGCCGGGATCGCCGTCGATCAGCACCAGCAGCGCGCCGTCGGGGGCGACCTCGATGTCGCGCACCCGGCCGATGCCCTGCGCCAGGCGCTGCTCTCCGGTGACGCGGTCGCCCTCGATCTTCAGCCGCACCACGGCTTCCGCGCGCAAGCCGCCGATCAGTGCATCGCCGCGCCATTCCGGGAACATGTCGCCCCGATAGAACACCATGCCGCTGGGCGCGATCACCGGGTCCCAGTAATAGACCGGCTGCTCCATCCCCTGCCGCGCGGTCAGGCCGCCGTCGATGGGATTGCCGTCGTAATTCTCGCCATAGCTGATGATCGGCCAGCCGTAATTGCGCCCGGCCTGCGGCCGGTTCAGCTCGTCCCCGCCTCGCGGACCATGCTCGACCGTCCAAAGCCGGCCTTGCGGGTCCAGCGCCGCGGCCTGGATGTTGCGATGCCCATAGGACCAGATCTCGGGCTGCGCCTTCCCGTCGGTGAAGGGATTGCCGGGCGCCGCCTTGCCGGTCGCGGGATCGATGCGCAGCACCTTGCCCAGATGGTTGCCCAGATCCTGCGCCACCGGCATGTCCGCCGGCATGCCGCGCTCGCCCGTGGTGACATAGAGATAACCGTCGCCGCCAAAGACCAGGCGCGAGCCGAAATGGTGCTGCGAGCCGATGCCCGGCTGCTGGCGGAAGATCACCCGCATCTCCTCAAGCGCGGTGCCGTCCGGCGACAGCCGTCCGGTGCCGACCGCCGTTCCGTTCTCGCCATTGCCGCGCGGCTCCGAGAAGCTGAACCAGACTTGCCGGGTGCTGGCGAAATCCGCCGCCACGGCCACGTCCAGCAGGCCGCCCTGGCCGCGGGCATCGACCTTGGGCAGGCCTTTCAGCGGCGCGGAAAGCCTGCCGTCGCGATAGATCCGCATGGCGCCCGGCTTTTCGGTCAACAACAGGCTGCCATCGGGCAACAGCGCCATGCCCCAGGGGTCGCGCAGCCCCTCGACCAGCGGCGTGCGGGCCAGGCGCAACGCCTGTGGGATCACCGGCGCGCGGGTCTGGTTCCGGAAGGCCGGCGTCTGGTCCGGGGCGTTCGGCGGATAGTCGTTGAAATCGGCCAGGGCCGGGGCCGCGGTCAGGACGCCGGTCAAGGCGCCGATCAGGGCCAGGGCGGCGGCCAGAACCGGGGCAGCAGGGACACGGGTGGGGGGCATGGCTTCTCCGTCGCGTTCGGGCGTCGCCAGCGGCGTCGCGATGGGGTTGACGCTGGTCAACACGCGCGCGGCGGGCTTGTTCCGCCGCGACAGGGTTCGTCAGGCCAGCGCCGCGAGATGCCTGGCAAAAAGCTGCCGGGCCCGGTCCCAAGGCCCTTCCTCGATCCGATCGAGAGCTTCCAGCACCGGCAGCAGTTGCCCAGCATAATCCAGCGTGCTTTCCCGCGGCAACAGCGATGGCAGGTTGTCGATCGCCATCACGTCCAGCGGCGGCCGGCCGGCGACGCGGATGGCGGGATGCGCCCAATCGGTGACCCGGTCATAGACCCGGACCGGGTTGAAGGCGCTTGTCGGATCGCAGGCGACATCGCCGATCACCGTCAGCAGGCGGGCGGGATCGACCGCGTCCGGCGGGACCAGCACCGGGCTGTCCGGGCCGGCAAGGATGCAGTTGACGAACAGCTCATGCGCCAGGATCTCGGGGAAGGGGCCGCCGCCGGCGGTCTCTGCCATGTCCCAGCGGGTGACCGGCGCGCCCATGGCGGCGAGCAGATCCGAGGCACCGCTGCCGACCCGGCCGAGCGCGCCGACGACGATGGCGCGGGGCCGCGCGGCGCCGGTGGCGTCCAGTTCGGCCCGCAACTCCTCAAGCAGCAGCTCGCGGTTGTGCCAGGCCTGGACCGGCCCGCAAAGGCCGCCGCGCCGCTGCGCCGCCCAGGCCTTCAGCGATACCGCCGCCCCGGCATAGCCGGCCCAGTAGCCGAAGGCCGCCAGCCGGCGACCGCTGTCGTCGGTCAGATATTCCAGGTCGTAGAGGCTGCCGCCGCCGGCGCGGAAGCGGCGCAGCAGCGCCTGCCCGGCCGGCTGGCTCTTGAAGGCATGGCCGAACATGATGTGGCGATGGCGCAGCGGCGTTTCGTCCTGCGGCAGTTCCTTGAGGCCGAAGACGACGGCCGGGGGCGGGGCCGCCGGCCAGCGGCCCTCGGGCGCGATCTCGGCGCCGGCTTCGGCGTAGCCGGCGATGGGCAGGATGCGATGCGGGCTTTCCTCGACCGTGACGCGGAAGCCGCGGGCGATCAGCCGGCGCACCCCCTCGGGGGTGATGCCGACGCGCTGCTCGTTGGCGCGGCTTTCGCTGCGCACCCAGAGATGGACCATGCTCGCCCCTCCTTTCATCCCGCCGGCATCACGGAAACCGCCCCGGCAGGACAAGCGGCGGTCGCCGGACGCCGCGAAACGGGCCCTGTCCGGCGGCGTCGATGCGGGCCATCGCCTCGGCGATCGGCTCGATGATGACGGCCATGGCATAGGCCGTGGCATGGATCATCCGCTCGGCATCCAGGGCCAGGGCGACATGGCCGGGCCAGAACAGCAGATCGTTGCGGCGGATCTCGGCTTCGGCCACGGGGAAGGCCGCCTCCTGCATGTCGCTGTCGCCCGGACAGGGCACGGCGCAGGCGCCCAGCGCCGCCTGGGCCAGGCCCGAGCAGTCGATGCCGCTGCGGCTGTTGCCGCCCCAGAGATAGGGGGTGCCCAGAAGCGTGGCGGCCACGGCGGCGGGGTCCGGTCCGGGCCGGTCGGCGATGTGCTGGACCGGCACCCAGCCGCCCTGGGCCAGTCGGCCGAAGCCGCCCTGGGTGGCAGTGACCGACAGCCGTGCGCCCAGCGAAAGCAGCATCCGCTCGGGCGTCTTCAGGTCGGGTTCGGCATAGACATGCGTGGCCGGGGCGCCGACGCGATGGGTGATCGGCGGCAGGTCGTGGTCCAGCGCCTCGGCCCGGACCCAGCCGCAATAGCCATCCGCCGCCGCCTGCACGAAGGCCCAATCGCCCTGCTGGTCGATGAGCGTCAGGTCGGCGCCGAAATTCAATTGCCGGTCGCGGGCCCCTTGCGGGGCGCGGCAAAGATCGGCCAGCGCGGCGGCCAGCCGTGTCGGCCGCCCCGGCGTATAGGCCGGGCGCAGCAGCACGCCCCGCAGCGATTCCAGCGCCACCCGTTCGGTGGCCGGGGTCAGGCGGCGATCCGGCGCGATGGTCATGTCAAAATCTCCGGCAGGGCGTGCAGCAGCGCCCGCATGCCCTGGCCCGCGCCGCCTTTGGGCCGGCCCGGCGCGGCGCCGGGTTGCCAGCCGTAGATGTCGAAATGCGCATAGCTGCGGGCCCGGCCGGTGAAGCGGCGCAGGAACAGCGCCGCGGTGATCGCCCCGGCAAAGCCGCCCGAGGGGGCATTGTCCAGGTCTGCGATGGCGGGCTCGATCATCGTCTCGTAGGGTTCCCAGAAGGGCAGCCGCCAGACCGGATCGGCATGGGCGTGCCCGGCGGCCTGGATGGCGGCGGCGACCGCGTCGTCGTCGCAGAAGAACGGCGGCAGGTCCGGCCCCAAAGCCACCCGGGCCGCCCCGGTCAGCGTCGCCATCGAGATCAGCAGCTCGGGCGCCTCCTCGTCGGCCAGCGCCAGCGCATCGGCCAGGACCAGCCGGCCCTCGGCATCGGTGTTGTTGACCTCGACCGTCAGGCCCTTGCGGCTGGTCAGGATGTCGCCCGGCCGGAAGGCATTGGCCGAGATGGCGTTCTCAACCGCCGGGATCAGCAGCCGCAGGGCGATGCCGCCGGTCAGGCCCAGCTGCGCCAGGGTCTCGGCCAGTCCCAGGATATTCGCCGCGCCCCCCATGTCCTTCTTCATCAGCGCCATCGAGGCGGGCGGCTTGATGTCGAGCCCGCCGGTGTCGAAGCAGACACCCTTGCCGACCAGGGTCAGGCGCGGGCCGGTGCCGGGAAAGCGGATGTCGATCAGCCGCGGTTCCTGCGCGCCGGCTCGGCCGACGGCATGGATCATCGGCAGGTTCTGCGCCAGCAGCGCCTCGCCGCGGTGGACCTCGATCGCGGCGCCGTGCCGCCGCGCCAGATCCCGCGCCGCCTGCTCCAGCTCAGCGGGTCCCATGTCCGCGGCCGGGGTATTGATCAGGTCGCGCGCCAGATATTCGCCGGCCGCCATGGCGATCAGCCGTGCGCCGTCCGTGCCCTCGGGGCAGACCAAAACGGCACGCGGCGGCTCGAGCGTCTTGTAGCGGTCGAAGCGATAGCGGGCGAAAAGCCAGCCCAGGGCACCCAGCGCCGCGTCGAACCCCTCGGGCGCGTTGGCCAGCCGCCAGGCGCCTTCGGGCAGGTTTTCCGCCGCGCGGGCCAGCAGGAACCGCTCGCGCATCGGCCGATCCGCGGGCTTCGGGGCCGGGCCAAGGCCGAACAGCGCCCCGGCCAGGCTGCCATCCCCGGCGGGCAGCAGGCAGAGCTGGCCGGGCTTGGCCGTAAAACCCTGCGCCCTGGCCCAATTTGCGGAGCGGCTGTCGATCCCGGCCGGGAATTCCGCGCCTGACTCGCCGCTTCTGACCAGCCAAAGGGGAAGCGAAGGCGCATCGGGATCGGCAAATTCGGGAATCATCTCTCTGCTCGTGCTCGGTTCTGTTGTCCGCAGCCTAGCGTCCGGACCGTCTGTCGCAAGGGTCGCTGCCATCACGCCCCCTCGATCGGGTCCCAAAGCTCGGTCAGCGAGCGATTGCCGATTCGTTCGAGCCTTGCCGCGGTCGAGCCGAGCGCGGTCCGGTCCCGCCGCTCGGCGCAGGCCCCGACATCGACCGCCACCCCCGCCAGAGAGACCAGCCCGACCTGCCAGGCCAGTCGCGACAATTGGTCGGCGCGGGCGGCCACGGCGCCGGGATCGTCTTGCTGGACGGCCGCGATGGTGCGGCGCAGCGCCAAGGCAAGCTGTTCCAGCGCGCTGCCGACGACCTGCGCCGCCGTCGCCTCGCCCAGTTCGCGGACGATCTGCTCCAGCCGTTGCACGTCGATGCGGACGGTCTCGTCCACGGCCAGAAACGCAATCTTGGTCATGTGCTCTCCCAGTTCGGGCCATCGCGCCGTGTTGCGCAAGCTCGCATCAATCCATCAAGAAAAGGTTAGGGGCGCCGTGTGAAACCTCTCGAACTTTATCGGATCTGCGGCTATCAAACGCGCGAACGGTAGATGAGGAAGCAATGAAACAAGCACGTCCATTGCCGCAATACCTGGTGCAGCGCTATCACGGCTGGCGCGCGACGGCTTTCGTCGAGAATCGTGTCTGGTATCGCCGCCTGGCCGAGGACGGCCAGCATCCCCGCGCCATGGTCATCGCCTGCTGCGATTCGCGTGTGCACGTGACCTCGATCTTCGGAGCGGATACCGGCGAGTTTTTCATTCACCGCAACATCGCCAACCTTGTGCCGCCCTATGCGCCGGATGGCGAGCAGCACGGTACCTCGGCCGCGGTGGAATATGCGGTCAACACGCTGAAGGTCGCGCATCTGATCGTGGTGGGGCACACGAGTTGCGGTGGCGTGCAGGGTTGTCATGCCATGTGCTCGGGTCACGCACCGGAGCTCGAGCAGAAATCCAGCTTTGTCGGGCGTTGGATGGATATTCTGCGGCCGGGATACGAACGGGTGGCCGCATTGCCCGAGGATCAGCAGATCCGGGCGCTGGAACGCCAGGCGGTGCTGGTCTCGCTGGAGAACCTGCTGACCTTCCCCTTCGTGAAGGCGGCGGTCGAGACCGGCAATCTTTCCCTGCACGGCGTGTTGCACGACATCGCTGAAGGCACGCTCGAGCAATATGACAACCAGCTTGACAGTTTCGAGCCCATCGTCTGACCTGCGGAACTGCCAAGGGGGCCGATCCTGATCCGCAGGCTGGCTCGCAGGATCGCGACGTTGCGCCGGCCCGACGGCGGGCCGGCGGCCTTCAATTCACGATGAATTCGGCATGCAGCGCCCCTGCCGCATGGACGGCCTTCAGGATGTCGATCATGTCCCGAGGCCGGATGCCCAAGGCGTTCAACCCGGCCACCACATCCGACAACGAAGATTCTCCCGATACTTCCGCAAAGCCGATGCCTGGTTCCTGGGTGATCTCGGCCTGGGTGCGGGGAACAACCACCGTTTCCCCCGGGGCGAAGGGATTCGGCTGAGAAACCACCGGCGTTTCCCTGACGCGAAGCGTCAGGTTGCCCTGCGAAACGGCGACCCGCGAGATGCGCACATCCTCTCCCATGACAATGGTGCCGGACTTGTGGTCGATCACCACCCTCGCCGCGGCCTCGGGTTCGACGCTGATATTCTCGATCTGTCCCATCAGCCGCGCGGGATTGACCTTGCCAAGAACCGTCGAATCGATGGCCACCGTGCCGGAATCGATCAGTTCGGCCAGATCGCGCCCCATTTGCCGATTGATCGCCGCCTCAATGCGGGCCGCGGTGGTGAAATCGGGATTCCTCAGGGCTAGCCGCAGATTGGTCATCTGCGAGAAATCGAAGGCGACCTCGCGTTCCACCCGTGCGCCCGAAGGTATGGTTCCGGTCGTGGGAACGCCCTGGACCACCGAAGCGGCGGCGCCCGAGGCTTCGGCACCGCCTGCGAGGACGGAGCCCTGGGCCACGGCATAGATCTCTCCGTCCGCGGCATTCAGCGGCGTCATCACCAGCGTGCCGCCCAACAGGCTTTTCGCATCGCCGATGGCGGCGACATTGACGTCGATCTGTGATCCGGCTCGGGCGAAAGGGGGCAGGGTGGCGGTAACGATCACGGCGGCAACGTTCTTCGGACGGAAGGCTTCCTCCGTCACGTTCACGCCCAGCCGCTCCAGCAGGCCCGCCATGATCTCCTCGGTGAAGGGCGAGTTGCGCAGGCTGTCACCCGAGCCGCTGAGCCCGACGACAAGCCCGTAACCGACAAGATCGTTCCCGCGCACCCCGTCGATATTCGCCAGGTCCTTGATGCGCACCGGCGCCGCGGCGCTGATCTGCGCAAAGCTCAGCAGCGCCAGAAGAAAGCACAGAAACCTCATGACAGGTAATCCGTCAGGTTCAGCCGGGAAAGTCGGGCGGTCAGCGCATAGAGGCTTTGAATGCTGGCTTCGGTCTCCTCCAGGGCGGTTGCGGTCTCGTAGGGATCGGCATTGATCAGATTCGTGCGAGCCACCGAAAGAGTGGTCGTCTCCGCCGAGTTCCTGGTCTGCGCCTGTGCGACGGCCGCCTGGCGCTGACCCAGATCGGCCCGCGCCCGGATCAGCCCCACGCTGCCTTTCACCAGGCGCGAACCCGCTTCAGTGAAAAGCTCGCGCAAGCTGGTCGCGTCAATGGTGGCGTCGTTCTCGGCGGCGTAAGCCATAATCGCCATGCCTTTCAACGTGTCGCGAAGCTCGGCCGAATTCGCGGTAAAGCCCATGCTGACACGTCGATCGGGCGATACGGCGAGTTCGGTGGTGCCCGTATCCTCGCCCTGATAGATCGTATCCGCGAAACCGCCGCCGCCTGCCGGGGTATCGAACCAGGAATCGATGCGCGCAGCGATGGCGCTGGCGCTGGTGGCGCCGGCCACGGTGGTGCCAAGCTCTGCCATCATGGCGTCGAAATCGCCCAGCGGTGCGGTTTGTGTCCGGCTGCCGGAAAAGGCATGGCGACCGGCGATACTCGTGTTCAAGCTGTCGACCATCGAGCGGAAGCTCAGCGCGATATCACCCAGCCGCGCCCGGAGATCATTATCCCCCGAACTGCTGACCTCGCTCAGCAGCTGCGGGCCCAGATCGTCGACGGTGGTCTGGATGCCTTCCAGCACCGTCTGCATGCCGCTGAACTGGATCCCGGCCTCGGAGACGTTCAACTGATAGCTGTCGAGCATCTTCAGGCGCGTCTCGATATGCGAAATCCGGGACAAGTCCCCGCCCAACGCCGCGGGGATGTCCGACTTGACGCCGGTCATCATTTCCTGGGTCAGGCTGTCCAGCTTGCTTTTAAGCGTGCTTTGGCCCAACCGGAGCTGGAACGTGCGGGAAAGGTCGCCGATTGAATTGAAGGAAGTCATGTCAACCTCAGGATGGCGTCGAGCATGTCGTTGGCGGTCTGGAAAACCTTGGCATTGGCGGAATAGGCCCGTTCCAGGGCAAGCAGGCCTTCCATTTCCTTGTCAGTATCCACGCCGTCCGCAAGCAGCGCGGTCTGGAGGCTGACGCGATGCGTGCTGTCCTGCAGGGCAGTCGCCTCGGCCTGAACGCGTTTCGTGGCGGCATTCGACGAGAGTTCCGCGGAGAGCGTCTGCAGGCTGCGTGGGGTCTGTGACAGGGCAGTGGAGGCTGGCGACCGCGAAGCCGCCAACGCCGCGCTGAGATTGCCAAGCACTGCGCTGTCCCCCGCATTACCAGGACCCGCCGCGTTGATCCCGGCGCGGATCCGCCACAAGTCGCCGCCGGCTGCGGGATCCACCCGGGTCGTGACGGCAATCCGGCCGGCGAAGCCCGTTTCCTGCGCCGCGTCGAAGGCGGCCTGGGCATCGGTAAAAAGGCCCGGCCCGCCGGCGTTCAGCGAAGGATCGACATTGGTGGCAGACAGGCGGTCATAGAGATCGCGTGCGAAGGCATCGATCTGCCGCTGACAGGCGGGGGCCAGTTCGTCACGGATGGCGAAGTTTGCACCGATCGTGCCGCCCCCGAACATGGTCATCTGCCCCTCGGTCAACGGCTTGCCGTTGAAGGACAGCCGGGTCAGCGCGCCATTGCCGACGGTCATCTCGGGCGTGAGGCCGGGCACGCTGTCGAAGGTGATCCAGGCCGGATCGCTGCCGTCGAGGAGGATAGCGCCGCCCGAGGTGAACAGTGCGATGCGGCCGTTCTCGCGTGGGACCTCCTTGACGGGCACGATTTCCGCGATGCCGTCGATGGCGGCCTGGCGGGTGTCGACAAGCGCCGAGACATCCTTGCCTTGCGCCGCAAGGCTGACGATCTGCTTGTTCAGCGTCGCGACTTGGCCAAGCGCGGCATCGAGGCGCGACACGTCCTTCCGGATCGCCTCTTCGGCGCTGGAGCGCTCGGTCTGGATGGCACGCGAGATCTGGTTGAGCTTGTCAGCCAGATCCGTCGCGGAGCCGAGCACGTTGCCCAGCCGGACCTCGTTTTCCGGGCGCGAGGCGGCCGAAACCAGGGCAGAATCGAAGGCTGTCAGGACCTGGCCCAGCGACGAGGCTTCGGTTCCGGTGCCGAAGATCCTTTCGATCGCCGCGTGGAAGGTCGACAATGTGGTCGAGGCGCCGACATCCGCCTCGGCCAGGCGGTTGTCGGCAAGCAGCCCGGCATTGATCGCCCGGCTGACGCCATCGAGACCGACGCCGCCGCCGCGCTCGGCCAGGCGCGGCGAGAGATCGAGCTCTCGTCGCGCGTAGCCCGGGGTCAACGCGTTCGCGATGTTGGAGGAGACGACCTCGGTCCCCCGCGAAACCGCGGTCAGCCCGGAAATGGCGTTGGAAATGGCGGAGGAAATGCTCATGAGGGAGGAAGCTCCTGGGGGACGCGCGCGGTCAGCGTTTCAGATTGGCGGTTTCCTGCAGCATCTCGTCCACCGTCTGGATGACCTTGGCATTCGAGGTGTAGGCGCGCTGGGTCTGGATCAGGTCGGTCAGCTCGGCCGCGACATCGGTGGTGGAGGCTTCGCGGGCATAGCCGGCGATGGCGCCGGTGGGGCCGTCGCCCGAATTCCACAGGTAGAATGCCCCCGAATCAGGTGAGACCTTGTAGGTCTGGTTGTCCATGGCGATCAGTCCGTTCGGGTTGGGGACATCCACCACCGGAACCTGATAAAGGGTGCGGGTGAAGCCGGTGTCATAGGTGGCCTGCAGATAGCCGTTCTCGTCGATCTCCAGCCCGGTCAGGTTGCCGACCGGCGAGCCGTTCTTGGTGACATTGGCGGGCGAGAAATCGGTGCTGAGCTGCGTGAGACCTTGGCGGTCGCCGTAGCGTCCCAGGTTGATCGTCATCGGGCCGTTGGCGCCGGATACGGTGACGGTGCCGGTCGTCGCGTCATAGGCGCCGCCGGAGACGGCGGTCACGCTGGCCAAGGTGCCGCCGCCCGCCTGGCTTGCGTCGAAGGTCAGGGTATAGGTGCCGATCAGCGCCTCATCGGCCGCTGTGCCGGGATCGTCGATGATGGCGGAATCGCGGATCTCCATCGTCCAGCTGTTCGACCGGGTGCCGGTGGTGCCGGAGACATCGGGCGTGAAAGTGATGGTCATCTTCTCGGACCCGCCGAGATTGTTGAAATACTCCACTTCCATCTCGCGCGGATCGCCGCTGGCGCCGCCGACGGCGTCGGCGGCCGGCAGGTTGACGCCCAGGTTGATGCGGGTGGTCGGGTCTGCGGCGGTCTGGCTGGGGTTGATGCGGATCGGCTGCAGGCCGGTGGCGGAATCGCGCGGCTGCGCGGGAATCGTGCCATCCCCATTGGCAGGCCAGCCCATCAGCACCAGACCCGAGGTGGTGCGGAGATAGCCTTCATCATCGGGGCGGAACGAGCCGGTGCGGGTCATGACCAAGTCGCGCGGCGTCGTCGAACCGGACAGCAGGGTCGAGGAATTCACCACCGGCAGCATGCCCCGGCCGGTAATGGCGATGTCCAGCGGCTGCGAGGTGGAGACGAGGTTGCCGCGTTCGTCCACGTTGCGCGAGGTGGTGGCGCGGACGCCGCCCGCCGTGTACAGGCCGCCGCCGCGCCCCTGGTTGATCACCATGCTTTCGAAATCGGTGTCCACGCGCTTGTAGCCGTAGGTGCTGGAATTGGCGATGTTGTCCGAGATATTGGCCAGCCGGGTCGAGTTGGCGGCCAGCCCGGACACCCCGGCGCTGAGGGCAGATGAGATCGACATTCTGTTTTCACCCTGTATGAGTCGTTCCTGGGGAAGTCTGGCGGGCGGGGGTTAAGATGCCCCTAACGGCACCCGGCCGGGGCCGGTCATCTGAGTAAAATCACCTCGATCCGGTTGTTGTTCGGATCCATCGGATTGACCGAGCGATTGCGCCGGTCGGCAAAGGCGCTGACGCGCTGGATGCGCGTGGGCGCGAATCCCGCCCCCTCCAGCAGGTTGCGCAGCGCATGGGCGCGCGCATCCGACAGCGCCCAGACGGGGGACTGGATCAGCATTTCGGGATAGGCGCGGACATGGCCGGTCAGCGCGATCTCGTTCTTCACCCGGCCGAGCACGCCGGAAAGGATCGCGGCCAGTTCCTTCATCGCCGGCGTCGGTTGGGCGCTGTCGCCGATGAACAGCGGCTCGTCCGTCACGTCGGTCAACTCGATCACCAGACCCTCGTCGGTCATGCGGGTCACGACATGGCGCAGCAGATTCACCTTCTGCATGGATTCGGCGCCGCTGCCGGTCAGCTGGTTCTGGATATGCCGGGCCATGTCGTCGAAGCCGGATTCCCGGCCTTCGCGCGCCTGGGCCATCAGCGTGTCGCGCGAGGCACCGGCGCCCTGGCCGCTGTTGGTGGTGGAATCCTGCACCTCGCCGCCGAAGGGGCCGTCGCTGCCGCTGGCCGGCGATTGCACGATGGTCGGGTTGAAGTAATCCGCCAGGCCCTGCCGCTGCTTTTCGGTGGTGGCGTTCAGAAGCCACATCAACAGGAAGAAAGCCATCATCGCGGTGACGAAATCGGCATAGGCGACCTTCCAGGCGCCGCCGTGATGACCGCCGCCGCCGCCCTGGATCCGCTTGATGATGATCGGAGGACCGCCGCCGTTCCCGGCCATGTGCCGTTCCTTTCCATTGCCTTCCGCAAAGGTCTAGCGCGGCGCCGCTAATTTCCAGTTAACGGCTCAAATGCCGGATATTTCCTTCGCGCCCCGGCCGGTTCCGCATTGAAATCGTTTGGTTTCACCCGAAAGGCCCGCGGCCGGACCGACCGCCGCCGCCTGCAAAACCATGCGGCGCGATCGCGAATCGAGGCCTGGAGCACGGCGTCTTGCGCCGGCTTCCGGCTTGGATATTCTGGGCCGATGCAAACCGAGGGCGCATATGACCTGACCACCGGCGCGGGGCTCATCGCCTGTCCGCGCTGCGACGCGCTGCATGTCGAGCGCGAGCTGGAGCCGGGCGAGACCGCGCGCTGCGTGCGCTGCAACACCGTGCTGGCCAGCCCGCGCGCCGGCGCCTTCACCCGGATCATCGCGCTGTCCTTCGCCTCGCTGGTGCTGATGGTGGGGGCGGTGTTCTTTCCCTTTCTGGAAATTTCGCGCATGGGTTTCGGCAACGAGACCTCGCTTTTCGGCGTGGCGCTGGCGTTTTCGCATGGCGCGCTGATGCCGCTGACCGTGGCACTGCTGGGCTCGATCGTCGGGCTGCCGGTGCTGCGGGCGGTGCTGCTGGTCTATACGCTGCTGCCGCTGTCGCGGAACCGGGCGCCCTATGCCCATGCCGTGCCGGCCTTTCGCCTGTCCGAGGCGCTGCGGCCCTGGTCCATGGCCGAGATCTTCGTCATCGGCACCGCCATCGCGCTGGTCAAGGTGGGCGGGCTGGCGAATATCAGCTTCGGTCCGGCCTTCTGGGCCTTCTGCGGGCTGATCGTGGTGAACGCGGCCAGCAATGCCTTTACCAGCGCCACCACGATCTGGGACGCCATCGAGGATGCCGGCGCCGCCACCGACGGGCGCGAGATCCTGCCGGAGAACCGCGCATGACCCCGGCCGAGCAGGCGCCGCATTCCGGCCCGGTCATGACCGCGCATCGTGCCGGGCTGGTGGGCTGCCGCAGCTGCGGCCGGGTCTGGCCGGAAGCCGAGACGAATTGCAGCCGCTGCGGCAGCGCTCTGGTGCCGCCCGACCGGCGTTGCCTGAACGCGGTCTGGGCCTGGCTGGCGGCGGGGCTCATCTTCTACATTCCCGCGAACCTGTTCCCGATGCTGAAGACCTCGACTTTCGGCGGGCTGCGCGGCAACAGCGAATCCACCATCCTCGGCGGCGTGGTCGAGCTGATGCATTACGGCAATTACGGCATCGCGGCGATCATCTTCGTGGCCTCGGTCATGGTGCCGGTCGGCAAGTTCGTCGCCATCGCCTGGCTGGCGCTGGTGGCGGGCCGGCCGGCGACGGTCAGGGCCGCGCACAAGCGGCTGCATCTCTACGAGGTGGTCGAGTTCATCGGCCGCTGGTCGATGATCGACGTCTTCGTGGTGGCGATCCTGTCGGCGCTGGTGCAACTGGGCTTCGTCGCCTCGATCCATCCCGGGCCTGCCGCGGTGTCCTTCGCGCTGTCGGTTGCCTTCACCATGCTTTCCGCGCAGAGTTTCGATCCGAGATTGATCTGGCGCGGCCTTCCGCTGCGCAGCCGCAAGGACCCTGAATGACGGATACGCCTCCGCCCCAGCGCAGCGACGCCCCTCTGAAGCCAGCCGAACCCGTCCGCAAGCCCGCCGCCCGTGCGGTGCGGGCCGGACTGCCGCTGATCTGGCTGGTGCCCATCGCGGCGCTGGTGGTGACGCTGGGGGTGGGCTGGAACATGATCGCCAGCCGCGGCACGCTGATCTCGGTCGCCTTCAAGGACGCGACCGGCATCACCCCCGGGGAAACGGCGCTGAAATTCCGCGAGATCACCGTCGGCAAGGTCGAATCCGTCCGCTTCACCGAGGATCTGCAGCGGGTCGAGGTGAACATGCGGGTGGACAAGGACCTGGCGCCCTATATCGACAAGGACGCGCAGTTCTGGATCGTGCGGCCGCAGGTCTCGGCCCAGGGCATCTCGCGGCTCGACACGGTGCTGACCGGCTCTTTCGTCGAGGGCTATTGGGACGACAAGGTGGACGGCCCGCAGACCGAGTTCCAGGGTCTCGACAAACCGCCGCTGACCAGCTTCGGCGAACAGGGCACCTGGATCGTGCTGGCGGCCGAACGCTCGCGCGGCATGACCGAGGGCGCGCCGGTGCTGTTCCGCGGCCTGCCGGTCGGGCGGATGCAGAACCTGCGCCTGTCGGAAAACGACGAGGGCGTGCTGACCGATGTCTTCATCGCCGCGCCCTATGACCAGCTGCTGACTACGAACACGCTGTTCTGGGACACCTCGGGCTTCTCGGTCTCGCTGGGGGCGCAGGGGCTGTCGCTGAACGTGAACTCGCTGGCCTCGGTGCTGCAGGGCGGCGCGGAATTCGCCACGCTGACCTCGGGCGGCGCGCCGGTCGAGGACGGGCACGTCTTCTCGCTGCAACCCGACCAGGCCTCGGCCGAGGCGAACCTGTTCGCCGACGAAGGCAGGGCGCTGCGCCTGACCATGCTGATCGACCAGTCGGTGCAGGGGCTGGAGACCGGGGCCAATGTGCAATTCATGGGCCTGACCGTGGGGCGCGTCACCAGCCTGGCCGCGCGGGTGGTCGGCGGCGCGGATGGCCAGGACCATGTCGAGCAGGAGGTGACGCTGGCCGTCACCCCCGAACGGCTGGGCCTGTCCGGCGAGGCGACGCCCGAGCAGGCGCTGGATTTCGTCGCCGGCCAGGTCCGGGCCGGGCTGCGCGCCCGCATCGCCAGTGCCGGATTCTTCGGCACCGCGCTGCAGGTTGAGCTGGTCAGGCTGCCCGATGCCGCGCCGGCGGCACTGGACCGCGACGGCAAGCCGCATCCGATCATCCCCTCGGTCCCCGGCAACATCTCCGATTTCAGCGAGACCGCGCAGGGCTTCCTGGCCCGGGTCGGCAACCTGCCGATCGAGGAGGCGCTGAAATCCGTCACCGACATGATGAACAGCGTCACCGCCATCGCCAGCAGCGAGGATACCCGCGCCATCCCCGCCGCGCTGCGCGGCACGCTCGAGGATGCGCAGGCCGCCGCCGGCGAGATCCGCCAGGTTACCACCGAGCTGCGCGAATCCGGCGCCATGGGCGAGCTTCGCCGCATGGTGGACGAGGCCGCCGCCGCCGCCGAGGCGGTGAAGCTCGCCGCTGCTGACGTGCCGGCGATGGTGGACCAGATCGACGCGGCGGCCGCGAAGATCGAGGCGGTGGATTATGCCGCGATCGGCACCGAGGCCGAGGGCATCCTGAAGGATGTGCGCGCGCTTCTGGGCACCGAGGATGCCGAGCAGCTGCCGAGGAACCTGTCCGAGACGCTGAAATCCGCCTCCGGCCTGCTCAACGACCTGCGCGACGGCAATGCCGCGGGCAGCCTGAACACTGCGCTCGCCTCGGCCAGCACCGCGGCGCAGGATGTTTCCGACGCGGCGAAACGCCTGCCGCAGCTTTCGGCGCGGCTGGAAGCCCTGGCGGCCCGCGCCGATGCGGTGATCGCCGCCTATGGCGACCGTTCCAGCTTCAACAACGAGACCATCAACCTGATGCGCGAGATGCGCCGCGCCGCCAATGCCTTCGGCAGCCTAGCGCGGACCATCGAACGCAATCCGCAAGCCTTCATCCTGGGACGATAAGATGCGCCTGATCCTTGCCTCCGTCGCCTGCCTCGCCCTGCTCGGCGCCTGCTCGAACGGTGAAAAGACCGCCCGCTACCTGATCGATCCGCCGGCCGGCGGCGCCCGCGTCCCCGACCGGCTGGGCACGGCCGAGCTGAAGGACGTCTCGCTGCCGGAATATGCCTCGGGAGACGAGCTGAGCTGGCAAAGCGCCGACGGCGCGGTGCGCTCGAACACCAAGCAACTCTGGGCCGACAATCCGCAGCGCGCCTTCACGCTGGCGCTGGCGCGCAGCATCTCGGATCTCTCGGGCGCGACGGTGATCGCCGAGCCCTGGCCGCTTTCCGAGCCGCCGCGCCGCACGCTCGAGGTGCGGGTGGAAAAGGCCCTGGCGCAGGCCGACGGGCTGTATCGGCTGACCGGGCGCTATTTCGTCGGCGATTCCGCCGCGGGCGGGATCAACCAGGCGCGCAGCTTCGACATTTCCGTGCCGCTGGCCGATACCGGTCCGGCCGCCATCGCCCGGGCGCAGTCGCAGGCCATCGCCCGGCTGGCCGGCCAGATCGCCACGCTTTCCGGTCCCGGCCGCTCGGTCCGCACCAGCGCCGCGCCGCAACCCAGGATCGACGACATCTTCTCGCAGCCGCTGCCGCCGCTGGAGGGCAGCTGAGCCCGGCTTTCTCCGTTTTCCAAATACCCCGGGGGAACGCCTTGCGGGCCCCGTTCAGGGGCGCGCAAGGCGTGGGGGCAGTGCCCCCTTAGCCCGCCGCGTCCTCGGGTTCGAACTGGCCGAAGCGGCCGGCGGCGAAGACCAGCGGGTGATCGCCCGGCCCCGCCACGGTCACCCGCAGCACCCGGCCGATCAGCACCGAATGGTCGCCGGCCTCATGCGCGGCATGGGCCATGCAGTCGAAGCGCGCCGCGACGCCGGGGATGACCGGCACGCCCTCGGGGGTCAGCACGCTCTCCAGCCCCTCGAACTGCCGGCCGCCCCGGGTGAAGCGCAGGCAGGTTTCGAGCTGCTCCGAGCCCAGCACATGCACCGACCAGGCCGCCGCCCCGGCAAAGGCCGCGTGCCGGGCCGAGGCGCGGGCCGGGCACCACAACACCAAAGGCGGCTCCAGCGAGACGCTGGAGAAGCTGTTCACCGTCATGCCCAGCGGACCCAGCGGCCCGGCGGTGGTCACCACGGTCACGCCGGTGGCGAAGCGTCCCAGCGCCTCGCGCAGCAGCCGGGCCTCGGCATTGGCGGGGTGAAAGGTGATCTCGTCGGCCAGCCGGTCGCGGGTCGCGGGGGGAAGACGGCTCATGCGCGGGCCCTGTCATCTGCGGGACATGGCCAGAGCGGTTCCGGCCTTTGCCCCTTCTTAGTCGGCGGGCGGCGGCGCATCAACCCGACCGCCGGGCATCGCCATCCGCGGGGTCATGGCGGCGATCAGCTGGCCGTGCAGGGCCGGCGCCGCCACCACCAGCCCGTCGGTCAGCGGCCGGACGGCGTTGAAGCGCATCGGGGCGCCGGCAAGGTCGCTGGCCAGGCAGCCGGCGCGGGCGGCGATCAGGCTGCCCGCCGCCACGTCCCATTCCCAGGCCGGCCGGACGGACAGCGTCGCGTCGAACTGCCCGTCCGCCACCAGGCAAAGCCGCCAGGCCAGCGAGGGGCGGAAGCTGCGCATGACCGGCGGCGCCGCGCCCCGCCAATGCGCGGGGTCGAGCCCGGCCTTGCTGGTCAGCACCCGCGCCCCGTCGAGACCATGCGTCGCGGGCGCGATCGGCTTGCCGTCGCGCAGCGCCGGCCCGTCGGCCGAGGCGGCATAGGTGGTGCGCTGCGCCGGCAGATGCACCACCCCCGCCACCACCCGGTCGCCGCGGGTGATCGCCAGCGCATGGGAAAAGCCGACCTGCCCGTCGATGAAGGCACGGGTGCCGTCGATCGGGTCGATGATGAAGCAGTGCTCGGCCTCAAGCCGCGCCGGATCGTCGGCGCTTTCCTCGCTGAGCCAGCCGTAATCGGGGCGGGCGGCGCGCAGCAGGCGTTCCAGATGCGCGTTGACGGCCAGGTCGGCCTCGGTCACCGGGCCGGCGCCGTCGGCCTTGTCCCAGGCCTGCGGGTCGCGCCGCCAGTAGCGCAGCGCGATCTCGCCGGCCTCCTGCGCGGCCTGTTCCAGCAGCGCAAGGTCACTCGCCGGCAACGGTCATCCCCTCGACCAGCAGGCTGGGCACGCGCATTCCCCGCCAGTCGGGCAGGTCGTTCGCCGCCGTCACCCGCAGCAGCATGTCGCGCAGGTTGCCGGCGATGGTGCATTCGTTGACCGGATAGGCGATCTCGCCGTTCTCGACCCAGAAGCCGCCGGCGCCGCGCGAATAATCCCCGGTGGTGCCGTTGATCGAGGCGCCCAGCATCGAGGTCACGACCAGGCCGCGCCCCATCTCGCGGATCAGCTCCTCGCGCGTGCGGTCGCCCGGCGTCAGCTCCAGGTTGGTCACGCCGGGCGAGGGCGGCTGGCCGGCGCCGCGCATGGCATTGGCGGTCGAATCCATGCCGAGCTTGCGCCCGGTGGCCAGGTCCAGCGTCCAGCCCTGCAGGACGCCGTCCGCCACGATCAGCCGCGGCGCCGTCGCCAGCCCCTCGCCGTCGAACAGGCGAGACGAACCATGCCGCGGCCAATGCGGGTCTTCGCGCAGGTCGAAGCCGCTGGGCAGCACCTGTTCCTCCAGCGCGTCGCGCAGCCAGCTGGCGCCGCGCGCCACCGCGGCGCCGTTCACCGCCCCGACCAGATGGCCGATCAGCCCCGAGGCGACGCGCTCGTCGTAAAGGATCGGGAAGGCGCCGGTGGGCGGTTTCCGGGCGCCGCGCCGGGCGACGGTGCGCTCGGCCGCCAGCCGGCCGATCTCCTCGGGCGAGGGCATGTCGGCGGCATGGACGCGGCTCTCTCCGGCCCAGTCGCGCTCCATCCCCAGCCCCGCGCCGGTGATGGCGACGGCGGACAGGCTGTGGCCGCTGCGCCCGTAACCGGCCGAAAAGCCGTTGCTGGCCGCCAGCCACATGCGGCGCTGCGAATGGCCGGCGCTGGCGGCTTCGATCTGCGAGACGCCCTCGACCGCCAGCGCCGCAGCCTCGGCGCGCAGCGCCAGCTTCTGCAGCGCCTCGGGCGTCGGTTCGGCGCCGTGGTCGTAAAGATCCAGCCGGGCGCTGTCGGTGTCGCGGGCCAGCTGCTCGGGTTCGGCCAGGCCCAGCGTGTCGTCCACCGGCGCCTCGCGGGCCATGGCGACGGCGCGGGCGGCCATTTCCGCGATGGTGCGTTCCGAGCGGTCCGAGGCCGAGACGCAGGCCTGCCGCCCGCCGATCAACACCCGCAGCCCGATCTCGACCCCTTCGGCGCGCTCGGCATGTTCCAGATGGCCGGCACGCACGTCGACCGAGACGGCCGCGGCCTCCAGTGCTACGGCATCGGCCTGGTCGGCGCCCGCCTGGCGCGCCGCCGCCAGCAGCTGCTGCGTCAGGGACTCGAGGCGATGGAATTCGGACATGCGGTTCACCTTGGACAAGAACGGGGGCCGTGACGTCAACGCCCGGCCCCCGCAATGCGATCCGTCAGGGCGCGCGGACGCCGCGCCGGACGGGATTACTTGATCTGCTGGCCGTTGGCAAAGATCGAGCCGTCTTCCTTGAACTCGAGCTTGGTTTCCAGCTTGTCCTCGCCTTCGGCGACCGGCTTGGCGAACATGGCCATCATCATGCGCACGCCCATGATCTGATCCTCGGGGATCAGGCCCATGGCGCCCAGCTTGTCGACCAGCGCGTTCACCCCCTCGTAGGTGGCGTGGATCTCGCCGACCGGAGTGGTCATGTCGCCGCTTTCCGGGGCCTTGAGCGCGCCTTCGGCATTCACCTTGGCGCCAAGCGCGTTCAGCGCGAACTGGTTGATGTTGACCTCGACCGGCTCCATCGGGCTGGGCTCGGCCTCGAATTCGGCCATGCCCTCGGCATCCCCGGCGGGGGCGGTCGGGTCCGCGCCTTCCTCGGCCGGCGCTTCGGTGGCTTGATCGGTGGCCTGATCGGCGGCCCCGTCGGCGGGCTGGTCGGTGGCGGTGTCGGCGGCATCCTCGGCCGGGGGGGCCTGGTCGAACAGATCCTTGACCACCTTCATGGTGCCGGTCACGTCCAGGTCCAGCGAGGCGGGGTCGCGCGGCAGCTGGCCCTGGGCGTCGAACAGGTTCCAGATCGCATCGCCCAGCGTCAGCCCGGTCAGCGAATAGGCGAACTTGAAGGGTTGCGCCTCCTCCGACTGCATCACCGGCAGCTGCATGTCGAAGCTGCCGCTTTCGATGGCGTAGTTGATCGGGAAGGCCAGGTCGCTGCTGGTCAGCTCGAAGCTGCCGGCGTCCGAGCCGGCCTGGTAGGACATGCCGTCCTGCGACAGCGCATAGCTCAGCTCGAAGCCTTTGCCGTCGTATTTGCCCGCGCCGCTGGTCGGCTGGTCGGCCTCGTCCGTGCCGGCGAAGTCGAAGCTGGCGACCAGCGCCCCGGCCTTGAACACGCCGTTCATGGCCAGCCCGGCCTTCAGCGCCGCGTTCATGTCCTCTTCGATCTTCGCGCCGCCGGGCACGGCCATCTCGCCCGAGGTCTCGGCCCCGTCGATGCTGCCTTCGAACTTGACCTTGTCGGCTTCCTCGGCGGTCACGTCGCCGCTGAAGGTGATCTTGCCCGACTTCATCGCATAATCGTATTTCGCCGGCGCGCCGGCGACGATGTGGAAGGTGCCGGTGGAATCCGCCACGCCCACCTTGATCGGCAGCGGGGTTTCCTTGTCGCCGGACTTCATCGTCGTCAGGGTGAAGTCGATGGTCGGATAGTCGAATTCATGCGTCATGTCCTCGGGCGCGCCCGAGGTGACGATGGCATTGCCGGGCATGGCGACCGAAAAAGGAACTTCGTAGCTTTCGCCGTCCACGTCGGTGCCGTTCGCCACGCCGGTCAGCGTGTCGGCGAAGACGGTCTTGACCTTGCCGTCGCCGGATTCGCTCAGCGCCACCTGGGGAATGGCGAAGCTGACCTGGCTGTCCGGCGTTCCGCCCTTGATCGCGACCTCCGACAGGGTCAGCGTGTCGCCCGACTTGTCGCGCTTGCCTTCGGTCACGGTATAACCGAGCGACTGGTAGTAATCGACCCAGGACTGCCAGACCTGTTCCGAGGTCACATCGGCCAGGGCCGGCGCGGTCATGGCGGCGAGGGCCAGGGCAGAGCTTGTCAGTCGCAGGTTCATTTCATAACACCTTTCCGGGCGAGTATTGCTTTGAAACGCCAGCCGGCTTTTGCCACAACCGGCGCCCGGGTCCAAGGAGGGAATGATGATCGCAAGGGATTTCGCCGGGGGCATCGGCCGCGTGACCATCTCGCGCCCGGACAAGGCCAATTCGCTGACCGGCGCCATGCTGGCCGAGCTGACGGCCGCCTTCGAGGCCCTTGCCGCCGAGCCGGGTCTGCGCGCCGTGATCCTGACCGGCGAGGGCACGGTCTTCTCGGCCGGGGCCGATCTGGACGAGGCCCGCGCCGGCCTGGCCCTGTCCCCGGAATGGGAGCGGCTGTCGTCCCGCGTCGCGGCCATGCCCTGCCTGACCATCGCCGCGTTGAACGGCACGGCGGCGGGCGGGGCGATGGGCATGGTGCTGGCCTGCGACCTGCGGCTGGCGGTGCCCGGGGCGAAATTCTTCTATCCCGTCATGCGTCTGGGCTTCCTGCCCCAGCCCAGCGATCCGCCGCGCCTGCGCGCCCTGATCGGCCCGTCGCGGGCGAAGATGATCCTGATGGCCGGGCAGAAGATCCCCGCCGATGAGGCGCTGGCCTGGGGGCTGGTGGACCGGCTGGTGGCGCCCGACGCGCTGCTGGACGAGGCGGAAGCCCTTGCCGCCGATGTCCGCGCCGCCGAGGCCGGCCAGGTGGCCGCGATCAAGCGGATGCTGGACTGACGACCGGGCGCGATGCCGGCCGTCCGGCAGGCGCCGCAGCCGGGCGGTCGGCCCTAGGAAGCGGGCGGTTCGTGACGTTGCGTCAGAACGGCCGGGCCCCGCGGCTCAGCCATAGGCGGCCTGTTTGCCGAAATGCGTGCAGAGCATGTAATAGACCACCGCGCGATACTTGTTACGGTTCGAGCTGCCGTATTTCGCCACCACCTCGCTGATGGCGGCGGACAGGTCGGGGCCGTCGGGCAGGCCCAGCCTCTTCATCAGGTAGTTGGTCTTGATCCGCTCCAGCTCGGTCTTGTCCGTCCCGGCCACGGTCTCGCCATCGGCGTTATAGATCGAAGGCCCGCAGCCGATGACCACCTTGGTCAGCAGCTCCATGTCCGGCGTGACGCCCAGCTTGTCCTTCATGTCGGCGGCGTATTTGGCGATCAGATCGTCGCGCTTGCTCATGCTCTGTCCCCTTTCGGATTGATCCATCCGAGGGGAAGCCTAGCGCCGGGCTGTCAAATATCAACCAAAACCGCGCTCTTGCGGGCCTATGTCGCAAAGGCCGGGGCCAGCGCGCCGGCGATCCGCGCGCCCTCGTCGCCGGGCAATGGCGCGGGCACCGAGAAATCCAGCACCCCGTCCTTCAGATAGGCCTGGGACGAGACGTCGTGGTCGTGATGCATCGGCACGACATGGGCATGGGCATGGGCGACATGGATGCCGGTATAGAACAGCGCCACCCGCTCGACGCCGTAAAGCGCCTTCATGTGCCGCGAGAGGCGCTGCGCGCAGCCGGTGATGCGGGTCGCCAGATCCTCGGGCAGGTCGTCGAAACAGGGATGATGCTGTTTCGGGATGATGAGACAATGGCCGGGACGGATGGGATGCAGGTCCAGGAAGGCGAGGATATGCTCGTCCTCGTGCACCCGATGCACCGGCAGCGCCCCGCGCGCGATGCGGCAGAACAGGCAATCGTCGTCCATGCTGGCCTCCCTGGGGCGATGGCGGCGCGCAGCCCCGGCGGGGACTGCGGCCGGGCGGTCAATAGCGGTAATGCTCGGGCTTGAACGGGCCTTCCGGGGTCACGCCGATATAGTCGGCCTGTTCGGGGGACAGTTTGGTCAGCTTGACGCCGATCTTGTCCAGATGCAGCCGGGCGACCTTTTCGTCCAGCGCCTTGGGCAGGATATAGACGCCGGGCCGGTATTCGTCGGCCTTGGTCCACAGCTCGATCTGCGCCAGCACCTGGTTGGTGAAGCTGGCGGACATCACGAAGCTGGGGTGGCCGGTGGCATTGCCGAGGTTCAAGAGCCGGCCCTCGGACAGCAGGATGATCCGCGCGCCCGAGGGCATCTCGATCATGTCCACCTGGTCCTTGACGTTGGTCCATTTGTGGTTGCGCAGCGCCGCCACCTGGATCTCGTTGTCGAAATGGCCGATATTGCCGACGATGGCCATGTCCTTCATCTCGCGCATGTGCTCGATGCGGATCACGTCCTTGTTGCCGGTGGTGGTGACGAAGATGTCGGCGCTGGCGACCACGTCCTCCAGCACCACGACCTCGAACCCGTCCATGGCGGCCTGCAGGGCGCAGATCGGGTCGACCTCGGTGACCTTGACCCGGGCGCCGGCGCCGCGCAGCGAGGCGGCCGAACCCTTGCCGACGTCGCCATAGCCGCAGACCACGGCGACCTTGCCGGCCATCATCACGTCGGTGGCGCGGCGGATGCCGTCGACCAGCGATTCCTTGCAGCCGTATTTGTTGTCGAATTTCGACTTGGTGACCGAATCGTTCACGTTGATCGCCGGGAAGGGCAGCAGCCCCTTCTTGTGCAGGTCATAGAGACGATGCACGCCGGTGGTGGTTTCCTCGGACACGCCGCGCAGCGCCGCGCGCTGGCGGGTGAACCAACCGGGCGAGGCCGCCAGCCGCTTGCGGATCTGGGCGAACAGCGCCTCTTCCTCTTCGCTGGTCGGCACGTCGATCAGCCCGGTCTCGCCGGCCTCGACCCGGGCGCCCAGCAGCACATACATGGTCGCGTCGCCGCCGTCGTCCAGGATCATGTTGGCGGTGCCTTCCGCGAACTGGAAGATCTGGTCGGTATAGGACCAGTATTCGGGCAGCGTCTCGCCCTTGACGGCAAAGACCGGGATGCCGGCTTTCGCGATCGCCGCCGCGGCATGGTCCTGGGTCGAGAAGATGTTGCAGGACGCCCAGCGCACCTCGGCCCCCAAGGCCACCAGCGTTTCGATCAGCACGGCGGTCTGCACGGTCATGTGCAGGCTGCCGGCGATGCGGGCGCCCTTCAGCGGCTTCGCTTCGCCATATTCCGCGCGCAGCGCCATCAGGCCGGGCATCTCGGTCTCGGCGATGTCCAGCTCCTTGCGGCCGTAATCGGCCAGGGCGATGTCTCGGATGATGGAATCGGTCATGGGGCCCTCGCGCCTTTGCTGTTGGCGCGGCCTTACCATTCCCGGCCTTTCGGCGCAAATCGAAGACTCCGCCGGTTCCCGCAAGCGCCGCGGGGGTCAGCCGTTCAGCCCGGCCTTGACGAAGAACAGCGCGGGGTTGGCGCCGTCGCTGAAGCCGATCCCCGAGGCGATGACGCAGCTCGTGGCGTCCGGCCGCTCGAACACCACTGTCCAGGTGCCCATGATCTCGGACCCCCAGAGCGTCGTGCCCTCGCTGCCCGCAGCCACCTCAGCCTCGCCGAAATCGTGGCGCAGGGTGCGCTCCAGCGCGGCCTTGTGGTCGCACCAGGGCTGGTCCTCCGTGGCGGTTTCCGACAGCGGCAGGGTGCGGGCCAGCTCGCGCACCGCGCGCGGGTCCATGCCGGCGATGGCCGACCAGCCGCGCGGGTTGGCCAGGTTCTCCTCGCGGTCCTGGGTCGCGGACAGCGCCGCCTGGCCCGGCAGCGCCAGCAGCAGCGCCAGCAGGGCGGGGGCAAGGCGGGGGATCGGCGTCGTCTTCATCTTCTTGGCCTTTCGCTTGCGCGTGGGTTGCAGGGAAAACCCCGATGGATGCGCCGAGGTTCCCGAAAGGTTCCGGCTTTGGCCGAATGCGAGGGCTAGCAGGGGCGCCGCGAATCCCCTAGAAATGCCCGGGAAACCGATGAGGGAAGGCGACATGGCGATCTTGCTGGCGGATGTGGGCGGCACCAATGCCCGGATGGCGCTTGCGCATGACGGCGTGCTGGACGCCGCGACGATCACCCGGTTTCGCGGCGACGATCACGCCAGTTTCGACGCGGTGATGACCGCCTATCTGGCGCAGCAGGGCAGCCCGCAGGTCGAGGCGGTCTGCGTCGCCGTGGCCGGCCCGGTCTGGGGCCACGAGGCGCGGCTGACCAATCGGGACTGGGATTTCTCGGAAGCGCGGCTGATGCGGCTTGCCGGGGCCGGCCGCGCCCGGCTGATCAACGACCTGACCGCGCTGGGCTATGCCACCCCGGCGCTGGACGGCGAGGCGGCGGGCTTCCTGCGCGGCCCGGCCGAGGGCGCGCTGTCGAACGGCCAGCGGCTGGTGGTGAATGCCGGCACCGGCTTCAACGTCTGCGCGGTGAAGGTGCTGCCCGATGGCGGCATCGCCTGCCTCGAGGCCGAGGAGGGCCATACCCGGCTGCCGCTCTCGGTCGCGGATCCGCTGGCCGAAACGCTGGGCGACCAGGCCCGGCGGATCGATTCGGTCGAGGAGCTTTTCGCCGGCCGCGGCCTGGCCCGGCTGCATGCGCTGCGCAGCGCCACCCCGCAGACCCGTGCCGAAACGGTGGTCGCGGCCGCCGCCGCCGGCGATGCCGAGGCCGAGGAGACGCTGCGGCTTTATGCCCGGCTGTTCGGCCTGCTCTGCCGCGAACTTGCCTTCCGCTTCATGCCGATGGACGGCATGTTCCTGGCCGGCAGCGTGGCGCGGTCCTGCACCGATCGCTTCGGAATCTTCGAGCGGGCTTTCCTGTCAGACCCGCTGATGCCGCGGATTCCGCAGGCGGTCCCGATCGGCGTGATCCGCGACGACATGGCCGCGTTGCATGGCTGTCTGGCCGCAATCCGCTGAAAATCGTCCGAATCCGGGCGCATGCGCTGGATTTTGTTGACGCGGCCTGCAATGCTTCCGGCAAAACCGCCAGAAGCAAGGCAGTCAGGCAATGAAAAGCTGGATCAAGGCAGGAACGGCTGCCGCAATCGTGCTTGGAACCGGCGCGGGCATGGTGATGGCGCAGTCCTCGGGGCCGTCCTCCTCACCGTTCTCGGGCTGGTTCGGGGGCGGCAAGGGCAACGAATCCTCGCCAGTGGATCTGGATTTCAAGGTCGATGGCGGCGACGACGCGCTGTTGCCGCAGATCCGCCAGACCTCGCTCCTGGTCAGCGCCCAGGACGAGGGGCGGGTGACCGGGCAGGATCTGCTGGCGGCGGCGCGCGGCGACTATGCCCGCATCCTGGGCGTGCTTTACGACAACGGCTATTATTCCGGCCTCATCGACATCACCCTGGACGGGGTCGAGGCCGCGACCGTGGCGCCGCTTGACGCGCCCGGCGCGGTGCGCAAGGTACAGGTGCATGTCCAGCCGGGGCCGCGCTTCCGCTACAGCCGCGCCGAAATCGCGCCGGTGGCGCCGGGGACGGAACTGCCCAAGGACTACCACGCCGGCGCCATCGCCCGCACCGGCGACATGAAGACCGCCGCCACCGCCGCGGTTTCGGGCTGGCGCGATGTCGGCCATGCCAAGGCCGACGTGGCCTCGACCGACATCGTCGCCGACCACGCCACCAACAAGATCGACAGCCGCATCCTGCTGGCGCCGGGGCCGGAACTGCGCTTCGGCAAGCTGACCATCCGCGGCTATCAGCGCATGGACCCGCGCCGGCTGCGCAAGATCGCCGGCTTCCCCGAAGGCGAGCGTTTCGATCCCGAGAAGCTCGAGGATGTGAGGAAGCGCCTGCGCCGCTCGGGCGTGTTCTCGGCCATCACCCTGACCGAGTCGGATTACATCAGCCCCGGCAACACGCTGGACGTGGACCTGCTGGTGGTCGAGCAGAAGCTGCGCCGGCTGGGCGCCGGCTTCGAATATTCCAACACCGACGGGTTGTCGCTGACCGGCTACTGGATCAACCGCAACCTGTTCCGCGGCGGCGAGCGGCTGCGCGTCGATGCCAGCGTTTCGGATATCGGCGGCGATACCGGGCGCGACTACAGCCTGGGCGTGCGCCTTGACCGTCCGGCGACCATCACCGCCGACACCACCGGCTATGTGCTGGCCGAGGTCGAAAGCCTGGCCGAGGAGGATTACGACCTCAAGTCCGGTACCTTCGGGCTGGGCTTCACCTGGCTCCCCAGCGACGAGCTGACCGCCGACATCGCCCTGCAATACCGGGCGCTGCGCGTGGACGACGACAGCGGCCGCACGAATTTCCGGCTGTTCGCGCTGCCCGCCTCGATCACCTGGGACAAGCGCGACGACCAGAACGACGCCAAGCGCGGCTACTGGCTGTCGGGCGGGGCGATTCCCTTCCTGGGCCTGCAGGACGAGACCGGCTCGGGCGCGCAGCTGACCGCCGAGGGCCGGGCCTATTACAGCTTCGGCACCGACGACCGCTTCACCCTGGCTGGGCGGGCGCGGCTGGGCACCGTGGTCGGCCCCGAGATCGAGGAGACCCCGCGCGACTACCTGTTCTGGTCGGGCGGCGGCGGCACGGTGCGCGGCCATTCCTATGAATCGCTCGGCGTCGAGGTGATCCAGGGCCCGGACGGCCCGGTCAAGACCGGCGGCATGTCCATCGTCACCCTGACCGCCGAGACCCGCATCCAGGTCCGCGAGCGCATCGGCCTGGCCGTCTTTGCCGATGCCGGCCGGGTGTGGGAGGACAGCGCATTCTCGGGCGGCAGCGGCTGGCAGGCCGGGGCCGGGGCGGGCATCCGCTACAAGACCCCGATCGGCCCGATGCGCTTCGACATCGCCGCGCCGGTCGGCGGCGGCGACGGCGACGATGGCGGGGTGCAGGTCTATATCGGTCTGGGGCAGGCGTTCTGATGCGTGATCTGGCTTATCGTCTGCTTTGCGCCCTGTGTCTGGTGCTGGCTGCGCCGCTTGCCGCCCCAAGCCCCGCCCTGGCCCAGGACAGCGCCGCCGAGATCTCGCAGGAGGTCGAGGACGACAAGGGCTTCATCACCCGCTTCCTGCAGGAAAAGCTGTCCGGCGCCGGCCGGGTCGTCACCATCGACGGCTTCCGCGGCGCGCTCAGCTCGCGCGCGACCTTCGACCGCATGACCATCGCCGACGACGATGGCGTCTGGATCACCCTGGAGAACGGCGCCATGAGCTGGAGCCGCTCGGCGCTGCTGTCGCGCCGCATCCAGATCGACGAGCTGTCGGCCGAGCGCGTCATCCTGCCACGGCTGCCCGGCACCGGCGAAAGCGCCCCCCAGGCCGAGGCGCGGGAGTTTTCCCTGCCGCAGCTGCCGGTCGCGGTGAATATCGACAAGATCCAGGTCGGCCGGGTGGAACTCGGCCAGCCGATCATCGGGCAAGAGGCGGTGATCGCCATCGACGGCTCGATGAATCTTGAAAACGGCGAGGGCGCGACCAAGCTCGCCATCGACCGGGTGGACGGCCCACGCGGCGAATTCCAGCTGGATGCCGGCTTCTCCAACGAGACCCGGGTGCTGGCGCTGGACCTGAAACTGGACGAGGACCGCGACGGCCTGTTCACCAATATCGTCAAGATGAACGGCCGCCCGGCCGTTCAGGCCGAGATCTCGGGCACCGGGCCGTTGTCGGACTACACCGCCAACATCCGGCTGAACACCGATGGCCAGCCCCGCGTGCAGGGCACCGTCTCGGTCAAGGCCGAGGCGCGCGAGGGCGCGCCGGGCACCGCCTTCCGCGCCCAGCTTGCCGGCGATATCGCCACGCTGACCTCGCCCGAGAACCAGCAATTCTTCGAGGGCACCTCGCAGATCCGCGCCGAGGGCTGGCGCGGCGCCGACGGCCGGCTGCTGATCCCCGAACTCAAGGTGACCACCGGGGCGCTGGATCTGGCCGGCTCGGTCGCCACCACGGCGCGCGGCGCGCCGGAAAGCGCGCATCTGACGCTGCTCCTGGGCCAGGACGCGGGCGCCACGCAACTGCCCGTCGCGGTGCCCTTCGGCGACAAGCCGATGACGGTGACCTCGGGCAGCCTGCGGCTCGATTATGATGCGGCGCAGGGCGCGGGCTGGGTGCTCAAGGGCCGGGTCGGCGACATCGCCCGTCCCGACCTCGCCCTGTCCGAACTGCGCCTGGACGGCCGCGGCCGCATCGTGCTGACCCCCGAACAGGCGCTGTCCGAGGTGCGCGGCTGGGTCGCCTTCGGCATGGACGACGTCAAGCCCACCGACCAGGGCCTGGCCGAGGCGGTGGGTGACACGCTGAACGGCGGCGTCAACTTCGCCTTCACCCCCGGCAATGCGCTGAAATTCTGGGGCATGAACGTCAACGGCGATGGCTACGGCTTCAAGGGCGAGATGGAGGTCTCGGGCCTGAAAAGCGGTCTGGCGCTGGCCGGCGACATCACCGCCCGCCACGGCGACCTGTCGCATTTCTCGCGCCTGGCCGGGCGCGAGCTGGGCGGGCAGGCCGAGGCGGCGATCAAGGGCCGTTATGTCCTGCTCGGCAAGGCCTTCGATGTCGACACCCAGGTGAAGGGCATCGACATCCGCATCGGGCAAGAGAATGCCGACCGGATGCTGGCGGGCGAATCGACCATCGACCTCAGCGCCACGCGCGACACCACCGGCATCCGGCTGAACCGCTTGCATGTCAACGCCCAGAACCTGACGGCCGAGGCGCAGGGTTACCTGAACAGCAATGCCAGCGACGTGACGGCGACGATCTCGATGCCCGACCTGTCGGTCGCCGACCCGCAATATGCGGGTGCGGTGCAGACCCGCGCGCATCTGACCGGCCCGCAGGGCGGCCGCAAGCTGGCGCTGGAGGGCAAGGCGCGCGATCTGGCCCTGGGCCGGCCCGAGATCGACGGCGCCTTCAAGGGCGAAACCGATCTGACCATCGCGCTGCAGGAACGGCGCGGCACCTATGAGCTGCAAGAGTTCAAGCTGGCGAACCCGCAACTGGACGCCGAGGGCGCCGGCACCTTCTCGATGGAGGCGCTGGACGGCCGGCTGTCGGTGACCATGCCCGACCTTTCGGTGCTGGGGCGTGGCTTCTCGGGCGGCGTGACCCTGCAGGGCACTGCCGCGAAACAGGGCGATGCCCGCCGGCTGGAGCTGACCGGGCGCGGCACCGACCTGCGCTTCGGTCAGCAGGACGTGGACGGGGCGCTGACCGGGGTGACGGCGCTGAAACTGTCCGCCCGCGAGCAGGGCGGCGAGTTCACCATCGACAGCTTCGACCTGCGCAACCAGCAGATGCTGGCGACGGCGCAGGGCACCATCGGCAAGACCACCGACATGACCGGCGCGGTCACCATCCGGTCGCTGGCCAGCTTCGGCCGCGGCTGGCGCGGGGCGTTGGACGCGCAAGGCAGCTTCAAGGATGCGGGCGACGGTGCACGCCGGCTCGATGTGACCGGCACCGGCACCGACCTGTCCTTCGGCCAGGCGCAGGTCGACGGCGCGCTGGCCGGCCAGACCAGGCTGGCCGTGCAGGGCACCGAGCGCGGCGGCGTCTTCACCATCGACACCGCCACCGTCGAGAACCCGCGTCTGAACCTCGGCGCTTCGGGCAAGATCGGCACGGGTGCCACCGACCTCAGCGCCAACCTGCGCGCCGACGACCTGCGCTTTCTGGGCCGTGGCTTCCGCGGTGCGGTACAGGCCCAGGGCCGGGTGCAGGACCAGCAGGACGGCACACGGGCGATCACCGCCACCGGCCAGGCCAGCAACCTTGCCGTGGGCAATGCCCAGGCCGATGCCGTGCTGGCCGGCCAGACCAGCATCGAGCTGGCCGCGACCCAGCGCGCCGACGGCAGCCTGACCGTCAGCCGGCTGCGGGCGCAGAATCCGCAGCTTTCCGTCACCGGCGACGGCAGCCCGGCCGAAGGGCTGAACCTCGACGCGCGGCTGGCCGATCTGGGCCTGCTGGTGCAGGGTTTCCCCGGCCCGGCGGCGGTCGCGGGCACCATCCGCAACACCGGCCAGAACTACGAGCTGAACCTGACCGCCACCGGCCCGGGCAACACCCAGGCCCGTGTCACCGGCACGGCGGCGGCCAGCTTCGTCACCGCCGACATCCAGGTCAGCGGCACCAGCAATGCCGCCGCCGCCAACCCCTTTCTGCGCACCCGCTCGATCGAGGGGCCGCTGAGCTTCGATCTGCGCCTGAACGGCAAGCCGGCGCTGGAATCGCTGTCGGGCCGGGTGGCACTGACCGGCGGCCGGCTGGCCGAGCCGCGCTTCGGCCTGGCGGTCGACAGCCTGAACGTCAATGCCGATTTCGCCGGCGGCCGCATCGACGTGGACGTGCGCGGCGCGGTCAAGGCCGGCGGCACCATCACCGTCAGCGGCCCGGTCAACCTGGCGGGCGACCGGCAGATGAATCTGGACGTGCGGCTGGCGGATGTGGTGCTGCGCGACCCGAATCTCTACGAGACCCGGGTGAGCGGCGCCATCAACGTCGCCGGCACCGTGGGGCAGGGGCCGCTGGTCTCGGGCCGCATCGATGTCGGCCATACCGAGCTGCGCATCCCCTCGACCGGGCTGGGCGGCGCCAAGGCGATCCCGGACATCATCCACCGTTCCGAACGTCCGCCGCAGCGCCAGACCCGCGCCAAGGCCGGGCTGCTGGAATTCCCCAATCCCGACGCGATGGCGGCCGGCATGACCTCGCCGCCGGCGATCCCGCCGGCCGATCCGGCGCGGTTCGAGCTGCTGATCTCGGCACCCGACCAGGTCTTCGTGCGCGGACGCGGCGTCGATGCCGAACTTGGCGGAGAGATCCGCCTGACCGGCAATGCCCACCAGCCCATCCCCATCGGCCAGCTGGAACTGATCCGGGGCCGCGTCGACCTGCTCGGCAAGCGCTTCGACATGACCGAGGGGCTGATCGAGCTGCAAGGCAGCCTGATCCCGGTGATCCGGCTGGTGGCGCAGACCGAACAGGACGGCATCACCACCCGCATCATCATCGACGGCGAGGCGCAGGATCCCGAGATCACCTTCGAATCGTCGCCCCAGATGCCGCAGGAGGAGGTGCTGTCGCAGCTGCTGTTCGGCCGAGGTCTGGACAATATCAGCGCCTTGCAGGCCGCGCAGTTGGCCAGCGCCGTGGCGACCCTGGCCGGCAAGGGCGGCGAGGGCATCGTCGGCCGGCTGCGTGCCTCGACCGGGCTCGACGATCTCGACCTTGCGACCGATGACGATGGCAATGTCTCGCTGCGCGCCGGCAAGTATCTCTCCGAGAACCTCTATACCGACGTGCAGGTCGGCGGCGACGGCAAGACGCAGCTCAACCTGAACCTCGACGTCTCGAAAAGCCTGACCGCGCGCGGCTCGGTGGACAGCGAGGGCGAAAGCACCATCGGCCTGTTCTACGAACGCGACTACTGAATCATCCGCGGCACGCGGATCGCAAGACCCCGCCCGCAATTGCGGCGGGGTCTTGAACATTGCCGGCAATTTCATTAGCTAGCTAACGAAATGGCGAACCGCTCGCGGATTCAGCAGGAAAACCCCATGCCAGACCGTCCCTCCACCTTCGTGGAAACCCTGATCGAACTGACCCGGACATTGCGCGCGGCCTTCGGTGCGCGGGTCGAGAAGCACGGGCTGACCTATGCCCGCGCCCGGCTTCTGACCACCATCGGCCGGCACGAGGGCGCGAGCCAGGCGGCGCTGGCGGCGCTGATGGGTATCGAGACGCCGACGCTGAAGCGCCTGCTGGACGCGCTGGAGGAGCAGGGCCTGGCCGAGCGCCGGCCGATCCCCGAGGACGGCCGCAAGCACGCCGTCTTCCTGACCGAGGCGGCGCGGATCGAGCCGTTGCTGGGCTTTCGCGCCGAGGTCGATGCCGCGCTGGCCGAGGGCATCCCGGCCGAGGACATGGCGGTGACGCGCCGTACCCTGGCGCAGATGGCCCGGAACGCCGAGAAGCTGAGGCAGGCATGAGCGCAGGCCAGCAACCCGCCCCGGCGCCGGTTTCGGCGCTGCCGGCCTTCGTGCCGATGTCCTGGCCGGCGACGCTGGGCTATATCGGCGCCTCGGTGACCATCGGCCTGACCCAGGGCCTGGCGCAGGGCTTCGTCAGCACCAACATCCCGCAGATCGCCGGCGATCTGGGCGCCACCCAGACCCAGGCGACCTGGCTGATGGCGGCCTTCCTGATCCCGCGCGCCTCGATGCCGTTGCTGCTGATCAAGATCCGCACCCAGTTCGGCCTGCGCCGCTTTGCCGAGGTCGCGATCCTGGTCTATTTCGCCGTCTCGCTGACGGCCTTCGCGGTCTCGGACCTGCGCTCGGCGGTGGCGGTGCAGTTCTTCGCCGGCATGGCCTCGGCGCCGCTCTCGACGCTGGCCTTCATGTACATGCTGGAGCCGCTGCCGCCGGCCTGGAAGATGCGGCTGGGCCTGCCCATGGTGCTGGCCATGGTCGCGGCCGGGCCGATGCTGGCGCGGGTGATCTCGCCGGCACTGATGGGCGATCACGGCTGGGACGGGCTGCATGTCATGGCGCTGGGCATGGCGGCGGTGTCGCTGGGGCTGGTCTATGCCCTGCCGCTGACCTCGCAGCCGCGTGTCAAGGTCATCGCCGCCATGGACCTGGTCAGCTGGCTGCTGATCGCCACCGGCTTCGGCGGGCTGACGGTGGCTTTCGTCATGGGCTCGATCCACTGGTGGACCGATGCGGCCTGGCTCGGCTGGGTGATGGCGCTGGCCGTGGTGACGCTGACCCTGGCCGTGGTGATCGAGCTGCACCGCAAGACGCCGCTTCTGGATATCCGCTGGCTGTCCAGCCCGGCCATGCTGCACCTGACGGCGACCCTGCTGATCTTCCGCCTGGTCTTGTCCGAGCAGAGCGCGGGCGCGCCGCGCATGTTCCAGATCCTGGGCGTGACCCAGGACCAACTGGTGCCGCTCTTCGCCCTTATCACCCTGGCGACGGTGCTGGGCGGCCTGGCGCTGGTGCCTTTCATGAAGCCCTCGCGCGTGCCGCTGTTCCACCTGATCGCGCTGGCGCTGATCGGCGCCGGCGCCTGGATGGACAGCCATTCGACCATCGACACCCGGCCGGCGCAGATGATGCTCAGCCAGGCGCTGATCGCCTTTGCCGGTTCGTTCTTCCTGGCGCCGGCGATGATGCAGGGGTTGATATCGGCCCTGGCGCGGGGGCCGGCCTATATCCTGTCCTTCATCATCGTGTTCCTGTCCACGCAGTCGCTGGGCGGCGCCATGGGCTCGGGCCTGTTCTCGACCTTCATCAACCACCGCCAGGCCATGCATCTGCAGGTCCTGCGCGAATCGATGGCCACCGCCGACCCGCTGACCACCGCGGCCGTCGCCCGCAACATGGCGCTGCTGGGGCCGCAGCTGCCCGACCTGGCGGCGCGCAAGGCGCAGGCCGTGGCGCTGATCGCCCAGGAGGCCACCAACCAGGCCTATGTCATGGCCTATAACGACGCCTATTTCCTGACCTTCCTGGCGGCGGCGGCGGCGCTTTGCGCGCTTGTCCTGCACCTGTTCCGCGACTGGCTGGCGGCCCGCTTCTGGCCCCGACCAGCCAGGCCCGCCCAACCCCAGCCCGCCCAACCCCAACCCGTCCAGACCCAGCCCGCCCCGACCAGCCAACCCGAGCCCGCGAAATGACCAAAACCCATTTGATCCCCACATTGATCGCCATTGCCGCCGGCCTTGCCGGCCTGCTCATCGTGCTGTTCGCCTGGCACCTGCCGCCCTTTGCCGCGGCGCATCCGCAGACCGAGAACGCCTATATCCGCGGCAAGGTCACCAGCCTCGCGCCGCAGCTTTCGGGCTATGTGGCGGCGGTCGAGGTGCGGGACTTCCAGCCCGTCGCCGCCGGCCAGGTCATCGCCCGGCTCGACGACCGGCAATATCGCCAGAAGCTGGCCCAGGCCCAGGCCATGCTGGAAGGCGCCGAGGCGGCGCTGCAGATCCAGGAACAGAGCGTGCATTCCGCCCAGGCCAGCCTGCAATCGACCGAGGCGGCGCTGTCGGCGGCGCAGGCGGCGCGGGACACGGCGAAATCGACCTGGGACCGGACGCGGGCCCTGCAATCGCGCGGCGTGACCGCGCAAAGCTCGGCCGACCAGACCGAGCTGGCGCTGCGCCAGGCCGAGGCCGCGGTCACCCAGGCCGAAAGCGCCATCGCCGTGGCGCGCGAGAACGTCAACGGCGCCCAGGTCGGACTGGCCGCGAAACGCGCCGAGATCGCCTCGGCCCGCGCGGCGGTGGAACTGGCGCAGATCGACCTCGACAATACGGTGATCCGCGCGCCTTCCGGGGGGCGGCTGGGCCAGGTCGGGGTGCGCATCGGCCAATACGCCACCGCCGGCACGGCGCTGGTCAGCCATGTCGGCCCCGATATCTGGGTGATCGCGAACTTCAAGGAAACCCAGCTGCACGGGGTCCGCGTCGGCGACCGCGCCACCTTCACGGTGGACGCCATGCAGCACCGCGCCTTCACCGGCCGGGTCGAGGCCTTCTCGCCCGCCACCGCCTCGGAATTCAGCCTGCTGAGCTCCTCGAATGCGACGGGCAATTTCACCAAGATCGTCCAGCGCCTGCCCATCCGCATCAGCATCGACCCGGGCCAGGAGATGTCGGAATACCTCGAGCCCGGCCTCTCGGTGGTGGTGACGGTGGACGAGGGCTCCGGCGCGCGTGCCGGCGCCGCCGATGCGGGGGCGTCGGGGCAATTGCCATAGGCCTTTGCATGACGCGTCACCGCCCGGGGTTCTGGGCCGCCGGTGATGTCCTTGGGAAGCTGCAGGATCTGCGGACCGAACGGACCGGGGCGGCCGCGATTTCAGCCGCCGGGATCCTGTCGGCCTGACTGCTGCCTATACCGGCCGAACAGCACAAGACCGTCCGATGCGGACGCATTCGGCCGGTCGGACGGAGAGTTTCACCGCTTTCCGCAAATCTCTGATCTTCTTTGGAAAAGTGGTGAGCCCGACAGGATTCGAACCTGTGACCCACTGATTAAAAGTCAGTTGCTCTACCAACTGAGCTACGGGCCCATCGCACGGGGGCTAACTACGGTCGGCGGCTGACAGGGTCAAGCGGAAAAATCGCCGCCTCTGGCAGAATCTTTCCGGCAGGAGTATGTCACCGCCATGGAGCACCAGCAAAACCCCGGCCAAACCGCCCCTCTGCCCTTCATGAAGATGCACGGGCTCGGCAATGATTTCGTGGTCGTGGACGGCCGCCGGACCGGCGCGCTGCCCGATGCCGCGACCGTGGCCGCCATCGCCGACCGCCATCGCGGCGTCGGCTTCGACCAGATGGCCGTCATCCTGCCCGGCGAGAATGCCGATGCGCGGCTGGTGTTCTTCAATGCCGACGGCTCGCTTTCGGCGGCCTGCGGCAATGCCACGCGCTGCGTCGCCCGCTTCCTGATGGACGAATCGGGCGCTTCGGCGCTGCGGCTGGCCACCGACCATGCCCTGCTTGCGGCCGAGGATGCCGGGGACCGGCTGACGCGGGTGAACATGGGCGCGCCGGTGCTCGACTGGGCGCGGATCCCGCTGGCCGAGGATGTCGACACCCTGCACCTGCCCATCGCGGGCGATCCGGTGGCGACCGGCATGGGCAATCCGCATCTGACCTTCTTCGTGCCCGATGCGGCGGCGGTGGACCTGGACCGTTTCGGCCCCGCGCACGAGCATCACCCGCTTTATCCGCAGCGCACCAATGTCGAGGTCGTTCAGGTCGTCTCGGACAGCGAGATCGTGCTGCGCATCTGGGAACGCGGCACCGGCATCACCCTGGCCTCGGGCTCGTGCTCCTGCGCGGCGGTGGTGGCGGCGGCGCGGCGCGGGCTGACCGGGCGCCGGGTCAGGGTCAACGTGCCCGGCGGCGTGCTGGAGATCGACTGGCGCGAGGACGGGGTCTGGATGACCGGCCCGACCGCGCATGTCTTCGACGGGGTCTGGCGCGGATGAAGGATCTGAAGCCCCCGGTTTTCGCCACCCTCGGCTGCCGGCTGAACGCCTATGAGACCGAGGCCATGCGCGAGATGGCCGAGGCCGCCGGGCTGCAGGGCGCGGTGATCGTGAACACCTGCGCGGTGACCGCCGAGGCGGTGCGCAAGGCCCGCCAGGAAATCCGCCGGCTGGCGCGCGAGAACCCCGGCGCCCCGGTCATCGTCACCGGCTGCGCCGCCCAGACCGAGCCCGAAACCTTTGCCGCCATGGCCGAGGTCAGCCGCGTCATCGGCAACCATGAAAAGATGCAGCCCGCCACCTGGGCCGCCATGCAGGCCCCCGACCTGATCGGCGAAACCGAGAAGGTGCAGGTCGACGACATCATGTCGGTGCGCGAGACCGCGGGCCACCTGATCGACGGTTTCGGCCGGCACCGCGCCTATGTGCAGGTGCAGAACGGCTGCGACCACCGCTGCACCTTCTGCATCATCCCCTATGGCCGCGGCAATTCGCGCTCGGTCCCGGCCGGGGTGGTGGTCGAACAGATCAAGCGGCTGCGCGACCGCGGCTTCAACGAGGTGGTGCTGACCGGGGTGGACCTGACCTCATGGGGCGCCGACCTGCCGGGCCAGCCGCGGCTGGGCGATCTGGTGATGCGCATCCTGCGGCTGGTGCCGGACCTGCCGCGGCTGCGCATCAGCTCGATCGATTCGATCGAGGCGGACGAGAATCTGATGCTGGCCATCGCCAGCGAGCCGCGGCTGATGCCGCATCTGCACCTGTCGCTGCAGGCCGGCGACGACATGATCCTGAAGCGGATGAAGCGCCGACACCTGCGCGACGACGCCATCCGCTTCTGCGAGGATGCCCGCAAGCTGCGCCCCGGCATCGTCTTCGGCGCCGATATCATCGCCGGCTTCCCGACCGAGACCGAGGCGATGTTCCAGAACAGCCTGAAGCTGGTCGAGGATTGCGGACTGACCTTCCTGCATGTGTTTCCCTATTCGGCACGCAAGGGGACGCCGGCGGCGCGGATGCCGCGGGTGCCGGGTCCGGCGATCCGGGATCGTGCGGCGCGGCTGCGCGCGGCGGGCGATGCGGCGCTGGCCCGCCACCTCGCGGCCGAGGTCGGGCAAAGCCGCATGGTGCTGACCGAGGGGCCGCGCCTGGGGCGGACCGAGCATTTCACCGAGGTGGCCTTCGCGCGCGACATGCCCGAGGGCACGCTGATGGAGCTGCGCATCGCCGGGCATGACGGGCAGCGGCTGACGGTCTGATCCTTCGCCGTCGCGCCGGGGGCTGTCTGCCCCCGGACCCCCGAGAGTATTTGGAAAACAGAGAAGACGGCTTCCGGGCGGGCTCGTCGCCCCCCCGCCCGATCGCAAGGATGGGCTTGCCGTGCCGCGGGGCTGCCCATAATCCTTGGCCGATGACCTTGCTTTATACGCATCCTTCGGGGCACCTGCATGTGACGCCGCCCAGCCATCCCGAACAGGTGGCGCGGCTGGATGCCGTCCTGGGCGCATTGGCGGGGCTCGACCTGGCCCGGCGCGAGGCGCCGGAAGCGGCCGAGACGGACATCCTGCGCGCCCATCCGCCGGAATACCTGTCCGCGCTGCGCCGGAAATCGCCGGCCGAGGGCTGGGCCATGCTCGATTCGGACACCTATCTGGCGCCGGACAGCCTGGCGGCGGCGCGCAATGCAGTCGGCGGCGTTTGCGCCGCGGTCGACGCGGTGCTGGCCGGAGAGGCGCCCAATGCCTTCGTCGCCATGCGCCCGCCGGGCCATCATGCCGAGCGGGCGCGGGCCATGGGATTCTGCATCTTTTCCTCGGTCGCCATCGCGGCCTTGCGGGCGCTGGACCATCACCGGCTGGACCGGGTGGCGGTGCTGGATTTCGACGTGCATCACGGCAACGGCACCCAGGACGTGCTGTGGGACGAGAAGCGGGCGCTGTTCGCTTCGAGCCATCAGATACCGCTTTATCCGGGCTCGGGCGCGCCCGGCGAAAGCGGTGCGCATGGGCAGATCGTGAACGTGCCGCTGGCGCCGGGCAGCGGCGGCGAGCAGGCCCGCGCCGTCTGGCGGCAGCTCTGCGCCCGGGTCGAGGCCTGGCGGCCGCAGCTGGTGCTGGTCTCGGCCGGGTTCGACGCCCATGCCGACGATCCGCTGGCGGCGCTGATGTGGCGCGAGGCGGATTTCACCGCCATCACCCGGATGATCTGCGACGCCGCGGCCGCCTGTTCGGCCCCGGTGGTATCGGCGCTGGAAGGCGGCTATGATCTCGCCGCTCTGGGCCGCTCGGCGCGTGCCCATGTCGATGTGCTGAGGGAGACTGCGGCGTGACCGAGATCGAGAACATGTCCTTCGAGGAGGCGATGAAAGAGCTTGAGGCGACGGTCGGCCGGCTGGAACACGGCGAGGCGACGCTGGAGGAATCGATCAAGCTTTACGAACGCGGCGCCGCTCTGCGCGCGCATTGCGACAAGCGCCTGCGCGAGGCCGAGGAGCGGGTGGAAAAGATCACCCTGGCCGCCAATGGCCAGCCCAGCGGGACCGCCCCGGTCGAGGGCCTGTGATGCAGGACCGCCTTGAGGACGTGAAGGCGCAGGTGCAGGCCGCGCTGGAGGAGGCCATGGCGAATCTGCCCTCGGGCGAGCTGGCCGATGCGATGCGCTATGCCTGCATCGGCGGCAAGCGCATCCGCGCCTTCCTGGCGATGGAATCGGCGCGGCTGTTCGGGTTGCGCGACCGGGAATCGCTGCCCGTCGCCGCGGCGGTCGAGGCGTTGCACGCCTATAGCCTGGTGCATGACGACCTGCCTTCGATGGACAATGACGACCTGCGCCGTGGCCTGCCGACCGTGCATGTGCAATGGTCCGAGGCGACCGCGATCCTGGCCGGCGACGCGCTGCAAAGCCTGGCCTTCGGCCTGCTGACCGATCCGCAGATCGGCGCGGCCGAGACGCGCCTGGCGCTGATCCGCGGCTTTTCCGAGGCGGTGGGCGGGCGCGGCATGGTCTGGGGCCAGGCGCTGGACATCGCCGCCGAGACCGCCATGGAACCGCTGGACATCGTCGCCATCAAGCGGCTGCAAGGTGCCAAGACCGGCGCGCTGATCCAGTTCGCCGCCACCGCCGGCGCGGTCATGGCCGGCGAGGATCCCGGCCCGCTGGCGGAATATGCCCGCAACCTGGGCCTGGCCTTCCAGATCCAGGACGACATCCTGGACGTGACCGGCGACGAGGCCGAGACCGGCAAGCGCACCCGCAAGGACGATGCGGCGAACAAGGCGACCTTCGTCTCGCTGCTGGGCCTCGAGGGGGCGCAGGACAAGGCCCGCAAGCTGGTCCGCGCCGCCGAATCGGCGCTGGAGCCCTATGGCGAGGATGCAGGAAACTTGCGGCAGCTTGCGCGTTTCGTTATCGAACGCGACGCCTGACAGCCCGCCCGGAGAGGGGCAAGCCATGACCCAAGACCAGAACGACCGCCCCGCGACCCCCGTGCTTGACCGGGTGCGGGTGCCGTCCGATCTCAAGGATCTGACGGATCGCGAATTGCGCCAGCTTGCCGAGGAATTGCGGGCCGAGACGATCAGCGCCGTTTCCGTCACCGGCGGCCATCTGGGCGCCGGGCTGGGCGTGGTCGAGCTGACCGTGGCCCTGCACGCGGTTTTCGACGCGCCGCGCGACAAGATCATCTGGGATGTCGGCCATCAATGCTATCCGCACAAGATCCTGACCGGGCGCCGCGACCGCATCCGCACCCTGCGGATGGAGAATGGCCTGTCCGGTTTCACCAAGCGTTCGGAAAGCCCCTATGATCCGTTCGGGGCCGGGCACAGCTCGACCTCGATCAGCGCGGCGCTGGGTTTCGCCATGGCGCGCGAGCTCGGCGGCGATCCGGGCGACGCCATCGCGGTGATCGGCGACGGCGCGATGAGCGCCGGCATGGCCTTCGAGGCGCTGAACAATGCGGGCGACCTGGGCAAGCGGCTGTTCGTGGTGCTGAACGACAACGAGATGTCCATCGCGCCGCCCACCGGGGCGCTGTCGCGCTACCTGACCCGGCTTTACGCCGAGGGGCCGTTCCAGGACCTGAAGGCCGTCGCCAAGGGCGCGGTGGGGTTCCTGCCGCCCTCGTTGCAAGAGGGGGCGCGGCGCGCCAAGGAGATGCTCAAGGGCCTGACCGTCGGCGGCACCCTGTTCGAGGAACTGGGCTTTTCTTATATCGGCCCGGTCGACGGCCATGACCTCGATCAGCTTCTGCCGCTGCTGCGCACCGTCAAGGCGCGGGCCGACGGGCCGGTGCTGATCCACGCGGTGACCCGCAAGGGCAAGGGCTACGGCCCGGCCGAGCGCGCCGCCGACAAGGGCCATGCCACGGCGAAATTCGACGTGGCGACGGGCGCACAGGCCAAGGCCAAGTCGAACGCGCCCAGCTATACCTCGGTCTTTGCCCGCGCGCTGGTCGATCAGGCCAGCCGCGACGACAAGATCGTGGCGGTGACGGCGGCGATGCCGGACGGCACCGGGCTGAACCTGTTCGCCGAGCGTTTCCCGCGCCGCTGCTTCGACGTGGGCATCGCGGAACAACATGCGGTGACCTTCTCGGCCGGGCTGGCGGCGGGGGGGCTGAAGCCGTTCTGCGCGCTTTACTCGACCTTCCTGCAGCGCGGCTATGACCAGGTCGTGCATGACGTGGCGATCCAGCGACTGCCGGTCCGCTTCGCCATCGACCGCGCCGGGCTGGTCGGCGCCGATGGCGCAACCCATGCCGGGGCCTATGACGTGGCCTTTCTGGCCAACCTGCCCGGCTTCGTGGTCATGGCCGCCGCCGACGAGGCCGAACTGGCGCATATGGTCGCCACCGCCGCCGCCTATGACGAGGGCCCCATCGCCTTCCGCTATCCGCGCGGCGAGGGCATGGGCGTCGAGATGCCCGAGCGCGGCCAGCCGCTGCAGATCGGCAAGGCCCGCGTGATCGCCGAGGGCAAGCGCGTCGCCATCATGTCGCTGGGCACCCGCCTGGGCGAGGTCATGCGCGCGCGCGAGGCGCTGCTGGCGCGGGGCATCACCCCCACCGTGGTCGATGCCCGCTTTGCCAAGCCCCTGGACCGCGAGCTGATTCTGCGCCTGGCCCGCACGCATGAGGCGCTGATCACCATCGAGGAGGGCGCGGTCGGCGGCTTCGGGTCGCTTGTCGCGCAACTTCTTGCCGATGAAGGGGTTTTCGACGACGGTCTGCGCTTCCGCCAGATGGTCCTGCCCGATACATTCATTGATCATGCCAGCCCCGAGGCCATGTATCGCGACGCCCGCATGTCCGCCCCGGACATCGAGGCCAAGGTGCTGGACGTCCTTGGCGTGGCGCTGGCCAAACGCGCCTGAGAGGTGACAATGCTGCGTATCCTCATGGCCGGCCTGGTGCTGGCTTTTCCGGTCACGGCGATGGCCGGCGACTATCTGCCGAACCTGTTCGACGTCACCGTGGTCGAGACCTGGGACACCTTGAACGTGCGCGAGGCGCCGGACGGCAAGGCCAAGGTCATCGGCAAGCTGGCCTCGACCGCCAAGGGGGTCGAGCTTCTGGGTCGCGACGCTTCGGGCAAATGGGGGCGGGTCAATGTCGGCGAGGGCTCGGGCTGGGTGGCGCTGCGCTTCCTCAAGCCGCAATCCTCGGCCTGGAAACCGGCCGAGCTGCCGCTGACGCTGAGCTGCAGCGGCACCGAACCCTTCTGGTCCTTCAAGACCGTCGAGAAGGGGTTGGTGTTCAGCGAGCCCGACCAGCCCGAGCGTCCGCTGTCGCTGCGCAAGGTCATGGATCGCGGCATCGAGGGCGAGCCGATGCGCGGCATCATCGCCGGCGACGACAAGGGCCGCCTGACCGCCGTGATCCAGCCCGAACAATGCTCGGACGGCATGTCGGACCGCGCCTTCGCGCTGGGGGTGACGGTGATCCTGGACGGGCAGGAGCAGCCGTCGCGCATGCTGACCGGCTGCTGCTCGATCGCGCCCTAAACCGTGATGCCCTCGGCCCGCGCCAGCGCCGCAAGGCCGGCGCGGTAATCGGGATAGCGCAGCGTCACGCCCAGCTCGCGCTTGATGCGGGCGTTCGAGACGCGCTTGTTCTCGGCATAGAAGCTGCGCGCCATCGGCGTCATCTCGGCACTGGCATAGTCCTCGGCCGGGGGCGGGGGCAAGCCCAGCAGTTCCGCGGCATGGCCGATCACCGCCTCGGGCGGGGCCGGATCGTCGTCGCAGACATTGTAGACCGCCCCCGGCCGCGGCGCGCGGATCGAGGCCAGCAGCACCCGCGCGATATCCTCGGCATGGATGCGCGAAAACACCTGACCCGGCTTGACGATGCGCCGCGCCGTGCCCGCCCGGACCTTGGCAAAGGGGCCGCGCCCGGGCCCGTAGATCCCGGCCAGACGGAAGATGTGCAGCGGCAGGCCATGCGCCGCCGCCAATTGCTGCCAGCCCTGCTCGGCCGCGACCCGCTCATGCCCGCGGCGGGTCGAGGGGGTCAGGGGCGTGTCCTCGTCGACCCAGCCGCCGCCGTGGTCGCCATAGACCCCGGTGGTGGACAGATAGCCCAGCCAGCGCGGCCGCGCGGCGGCGATCTCGGCGCCGAACCCCGCCAGCACCGGGTCCGCGCCCCGCTCCGGCGCCACCGAAACCAGGATCGCATCGGCCCCGGCGATGGCCTGTCGGAGCGCTGCATCGTCGCCCGGCCAGATCAGCGGCTCGGCGCCGGCCTCGGCGACGCGGGCGGCATCGGCGCGGGTGGTGCCGGCGACCTGCCAGCCCCGGGCCAGCAGCAGCGGCGTCAGGAAACCGGCGGCATAGCCGTGCCCGAAGACCAGCATCCTCATGCCCGTCCCCGCAGGATTTCGGCGGCGATGGCGAAGCTGCGATGCCGCGCCGCCTGGTCGTAAACATTGCCGACCAGGATCAGCTCGTCGGGGCGGTAGCGGGCGATCAGCTCCTCGAGCCGCGCCGCCACGGTGGCCGGTGCGCCCACGGCGCTGACCGACAGCGCCTGCTCGACCATGGGCAGGACATGCGCCGGCACCGCGTTCTGGATGTCGTCGACCGGCGGCGGCAACAGGCCGGGCATGCCGGTGCGCAGCCGCGCAAAGGAAATCATCTGGCTGGTGCGCAGCCGCTGCGCCTCGGCGTCGTTTTCGGCGGCGATGACGTTCACCGCCAGCATGAAGCGCGGCTTCTGGCCGAATTCGGTCGGCTCGAAACGGTCGCGGTAAAGCTGCACCGCCTGGTCGAGATCGCCGGGCGCGAAATGGCTGGCGAAGGCATAGGGCAGGCCCAGCACGGCGGCGAGGCTCGCCCCGTAAAGCGACGAGCCGAGGATCCAGACCGGCAGGTTCGTGCCTTCGCCGGGATGGGCCGCGACCGGGGCGCCGGGGCGCGGCGGGCCCAGATAGCGCAGCAGCTCGACCACATCATTGGGAAAATCCTCGTTGCGCTGCATCGAGCGGCGCAGCGCGTGCATGACCGCGCCGTCGCCGCCCGGCGCGCGGCCGAGCCCCAGGTCGATGCGGTCGCCATGGATGGTCGCCAGGGTGCCGAACTGCTCGGCGATGGCCAGCGGCGCGTGGTTCGGCAGCATGACGCCGCCGGCGCCGACGCGGATGGTATGCGTATGGTCGGCGACATGGCCGATCAGCACCGCGGTGGCGGCGCTGGCGATGCCGGGCATGTTGTGATGCTCGGCCAGCCAGAAGCGGCTGTAACCCCAGCCCTCGGCGGCCTGCGCCAGCGCGACGGAATTGGCGATGGCCTGCCGCGCGTCCGAGCCTTCGGCCACCACCGCCAGGTCGAGAATGGAAAATTCCATGCGGATCACTCCTTTGTCCCAGTCAGATAGGGCCTCCGCTGCCGGCTTGCCAGCCCGCGGCGGCGCTGGCACTCTCCGGCGAAACTGGAGAATGCGCATGTTGACCGACAGCCGGAGACTTCCCATCGAGACGCCCGAGCCCGCCGAGCAGGTCCATTTCGACGATCCGGCCGCCGCCGTGGCGCGGCTGATCGAACTTCACCAGCGCGCCTCGCATTTCCTGCTGGACCGTTTCCTCGCCACGCTGGAGGGCAACCGGCCGCAGGCGCGGTATCGCGCGTTCTACCCCGAGTTGCGGCTGACCGTGCCGGTCCATTCCAAGACGGATTCGCGCCTGTCCTTCGGCCATGTGGCGCTGCCCGGAACCTATTCCACCTCGATCACCCGGCCGGACCTTTTCTGCGGCTACCTGACCGAGCAGATCGGGCTGCTGATGAAGAACCACGGCGTCGCGGTCTCGATCTCGGACAGCGATACGCCGATGCCGGTGCATTTCGCCGTGGCCACGCAAAGCGACCTGAACGTGCCGCAGGAAGGCGTGCTGAGCTATTCGCTGCGCGACGTCTTCGACGTGCCGGACCTGAACACGATGAACGACGACATCGTGAACGGCACCGCGGGGCCGAACCCGGACGGCAGCCAGCCCCTGGCGCCGTTCACGGCGCAGCGGGTGGATTACTCGCTGGCGCGGCTGTCGCATTACACCGCGACCTTGCCCGAGCATTTCCAGAATTTCGTGATGTTCACCAATTACCAGTTCTATGTGGACGAGTTCGAGCTTTTCGCCCGTCGAGCGCTGGCCGATCCCCATTCGGGCTATACCGAATTCGTCGCGCCCGGGAACCAGGTGCTGGAACGCGCCGAGGACATCATCGCCACCGGCGCCAAGATGCCGCAGATGCCGGCCTATCACCTGAAGCGCCCGGACGGCGACGGCATCACCCTGGTCAATATCGGCGTCGGGCCGTCCAACGCCAAGACCGCGACCGACCATATCGCGGTCCTGCGGCCGCATGCCTGGCTGATGGTCGGCCATTGCGCGGGGCTGCGCAACTCGCAGTCGCTGGGCGATTTCGTCCTCGCCCATGCCTATCTGCGCGAAGATCATGTGCTTGATGACGACCTGCCGGTCTGGGTGCCGATCCCGGCCCTGGCCGAGGTGCAGGTCGCCCTGCAGGAGGCGGTGGCCGAGGTCACGCGGCTGGACGGCTATGAGCTGAAGCGGATCATGCGCACCGGCACCGTCGCCACCATCGACAACCGCAACTGGGAACTGCGCGACCAGTCCGGTCCGGTGCAGCGCCTGTCGCAGTCGCGCGCCATCGCGCTGGACATGGAAAGCGCCACCATCGCCGCGAACGGCTTCCGCTTCCGGGTGCCCTATGGCACGCTGCTCTGCGTTTCGGACAAGCCGCTGCATGGCGAGCTGAAACTGCCCGGCATGGCGACGGATTTCTATCGCACCCAGGTCGCGAACCACCTGCTGATCGGCATCCGGGCGATGGAAAAATTGCGCGCGACTCCGCTGGAACGCATCCACTCGCGGAAGTTGAGGTCCTTCAATGAGACCGCTTTCCTCTGACAAGGCGGGTCCGGGCCGTTTTCGCTGCGTCCGATCCGCGAAAACAAAGGAAAATGCTTGAACTGCGCGCAAAAAGCTTGTGTAGCGGCTTTCGTGCCGCCAAGGTGGCGTCCGAAAATTTCCCGAACGGGAAACAACGAGGAGACAGAACATGGCCCAGGCCGCTTCGAAACCGATGACCAAGACTCAGCTCGTCGCCACGCTGGCCGATGAAATGGGCAGCGACAAGAAAACCGCCGCCGCGGCTCTTGACGCGCTCTCGGCCGTCGTGTCGCGCACTGTTGCCGAAGGCGGCGCCGTCACCCTGCCGGGCATCGGCAAGGTCGCCTGCCGCGCCCGCCCCGAGCGTCAGGTCCGCAACCCGCAGACCCAGGAAATGATGACGAAGCCCGCCGACAAGGTGGTCAAGGTCACCATCGCCAAGGCGCTGAAAGACAGCGTGAACGCCTGATCCCAGGCGCTCGTGTCAGGAGGGGCCGCGCAGCCGATGCGCGGCCCTTCTTCGTTTTCGCGGCCGCCGCGCCGCGCCTTTTCACCGTTTTGCAAATACCCATGCGGCCGTGCAACCGTCGCTGCCGTGCGGGTATTTGCAAAACGGTGAAGGAAGCCGGCCGGGCCCAGCCTGATCTGCCGGGGCGCGTCGCGGCCGCGACGGGTCTTGGCGCGACGAAGACGCGCCTTGGGTTGCGCCCGCGGCGGGGTCTGCTAGGCCTTGGCGTGACAAGGGAGGCGTGCCATGGATTTCAGAGCCATCCTGATGGGCTTCGGCTTCGCGGTCGTCTGGGCCTCGGCCTTCACCACGACGCGGATCATCGTGCTGGCGGCGCCGCCGCTGACCGCGCTGGTCATCCGCTTCGCGCTTTCGGCGCTGGTCGCGATCCCGCTGGCCTGGGCGATGGGGCAGAGCTGGCGGCTCAGCCGGGCCGAGTGGCGCACCGTCATCGTTTTCGGCCTGTGCCAGAACGCGCTTTACCTGGGGCTCAACTGGATCGCCATGCAGCATGTCGAGGCATCGGCCGCCTCGATCATCGCCTCGATGATGCCGCTGCTGGTCGCCTTCCTGGGCTGGCTGATCCATGGCGAGACGTTGCGCCCCGTCGCCGTGGCCGGGCTGGTTGCCGGAATCCTCGGCGTCACCCTGATCATGGGCGTGCGGTTGCAGCATGGCCTCGATATTCCCGGTCTGATCATGTGCCTGGTGGCGGTGGTGGCGCTGACCGTCGCCACGCTGGCGGCACGGGGGGCGGGCGGCAGCCGCAACATGATGATGATCGTCGGCCTGCAGATGGCGGTGGGGGCGCTGGCCCTGCTGGTCCCGGCCGTGGCGATGGAATGGGGCCGTCCGGTCGAATGGAGCTTCGGCCTGGTCTGGGCCTTTCTTTACACCGTCGCCGCGCCGGGCATCGGCGCGACCTGGCTGTGGTTCCTGCTGGTCAACCGCATCGGCGCGGTGCGGGCGGCGACCTTCCATTTCCTGTCGCCGATCTTCGGCGTCGCCATCGCTGCCGCCATGCTGGGCGAGCGGTTCGGCCTGTCGGACGTGCTGGGGGCGCTGATCGTCGCCGCTGGCATCCTGATGGTGCAGCTGGCGCGGATCCCCGGCACCCCGCCTGCCGGCACGTCTCAGCCGTCGAAATCCCCCGCCGCCGCCATCGAGGGGCGCGACTGAATCCGCCGCGCCCAGTCGTCGACGGCGGGCGGGCGCGGCATTCCCTCGCCGAAGAACAGGAAGGGCGAGGCGATCAGCAGGTCCGCCGCCGAGAAGGTGTCGCCCAGCAGCCAGGGCTGCCCGGACAGCACCTGGTCCAGCCTCTGGATGGCGGTGTCGTAGTCGCGAAAGGTCGCCTTCAGCGCCGGATGCTCGATGCCGAAGAAGTTCAGGATCGCGACCGGCTCCAGCACGCCCTGATACCAGCTGAGCCAGCCGAGATACTGGCCGCGCTTCGGATCGCCGGGCAGCGGGCCCAGACCGGCCTCGGGAAACAGGTCGGTCAGGTAAAGCATGATGGCGCCGCGCTCGCGCACCCAATCCTCGCCATTGACCAGATAGGGCACCTTGCCTTCGGGATGCGGGTTCGCCGGATCGGCGCCGCCGCTGCCGTCCTGCCGGGGGATCGTGACTTCGCGGATGCGGATCCTGTCGAGAATGTCGAGTTCCTTCAGCAGCGCGATCACGCTGGAGGAGCGGCTTTTCGGAGCGTGGTAGAGGGTCAGCATCTTGGCCTCCTTGGGTTGCGGGGGCATGATGGCGCCGGAACCCTGACAGAAGGTGACAGCATGTCCCGCACCGACCGGCTGATGCGCCTGATGGACGCCATGCGCCGCCTGCCCGCGCCGGTGACCGCCGCGCGGCTGGCCGAGGAGACCGGGGTTTCGCCCCGCCAGCTTTATCGCGACATCGCCACGCTGCGCGCCGGCGGCGCGCTGATCGACGGCGAGGCGGGGCTGGGCTACACGCTGACCGAAGACCCGGCCCTGCCGCCGCAAAGCTTCTCGCGGCTGGAGATCGAGGCGCTGCTGCTGGCCATCTCGGGCCTGCGCACGCTGGGCGATCCCGAGCTGGCCCGCGCGGGCGAGGATGCCATGGCCCGCATCATCGCCACCCTGCCGGAAAGCCAGGGCCGCCACGCCATGCACGCCACCATGCGGCTGTTCCGCGAGCCCTCGCCGCGCCCGGCGCTGCATGTGGACATGGCGCTGCTGCGCCAGGCCCTGTGGGAGGAGCGCAGCCTGATCATCGACTATCTGGACCTGCAGGGCCGGACCAGCACGCGCGAGATCTGGCCGCTGGGCATGTCCTACAGCGACAATCACATGATGCTGCTGGCGCATTGCCGGCTGCGGCAGGATTTCCGCACCTTTCACATTCCGCGCATCCAGGCGCTGCGGCCGGGCGGCGACAGCTTCCGGCCGCGCCGCGTGGCGCTGGTGCGCGACTACGTCGCCTGCCGCGCTATTCCGCCGCCACCGGGGTGAAGATCGCCGTGGCGCGGTCGCAGCGGTAATGCGCCAGGTGATCCGGCGCGCGCCCGGCCAGGTCGCAGACGGCGTCCAGGATCGCCTCGACCTCGGCGCGCGGGGCGGCCCAGCACAGGTTCAGCCGCACGAAGCCGGGCTTCTCGATCTCGTCCCCGGCCAGGATCGCGGCGCGCAACCGGGCCGAATCCTGGGGCCCCAGCCCCAGCAGGTGATGGACGTAAGGCCCGGCGCAAGCGCAGCCGCCGCGCGCCTGCACGCCGTAAAGATCGGACAGCATCCGCGTCGCCAGTTGCTGATGGATGTATCCGCCCCGCCCGTCGCGGATGCGGAAGCTGAAAAAGGGCAGGCGCGGCGCGTCCAGCTTGCCCAGCAGCTCGATGCGCGGATGGTGGCGCAGCCGCGCCATCCCCAGCGCCAGCCATTCGGCATTGCGCGCCGCGATCCGTTCCTCTCCTGCGGCGGCCTTGGTCAGCAAGACCAGGGCGGCGCGGATGTCGCCGATCACGTTCGGGGTGCCGCCTTCCTCGCGCGCCTCCAGCGACAGGGAGTAATCGTGGCCTTCGGGCGAGACGAAACGCACCGTGCCGCCGCCGGGCAGGGTGGGGCGGTCGGCCAGCACCGCGTCGCGGCGCAGGATCATCACGCCCGAGGCGCCCGGCCCGCCGATGAACTTGTGCGGCGAGAGCACCACCGCATCCATGCCCAGCCGCATGTCGATGGGCAGATAGGGCGCGCCGCCGGCATGGTCCCAGACCGCCCTGGCCCCCGCCGCCTTCAGGATGCGCGTGACCTCGGCCACGTCGGTCAGCGTGCCGGTGACATTCGAGGCGGCCGAGAAACTGCCGATCACCGGCCCGGCTGCGCGCGCCAGCGTCTGCCGCAAAGCCGCCAGGTCCGGGCCGCCGGTCGCGGCCTCGGGGATCGTCACCACCTCGGCGCCGCTTTCGCGCCAGGGCAGGATGTTCGAGTGATGCTCGTAGGGCCCGATCAGCACCGTGGTCCCCGGTCCGGCGGCCAGCAGATGCACCAGCCGGTTGATGCCCTGCGTGGCGCCCGAGCCGGTGAAGATCACCGCATGGTCCGGGCCGGCATGGGTGCAGAACCCGATCGCCTCGCGCGCCGCGCGGCGCAGCCGGGTCATGGCGCCGCCGCAATGGCTGGCCTCGGTATGGCTGTTGGCATACCAGGGCAGGACGTTTTCCATCACCCAGTCCTCGATGGGCCGCAGCGCCCGCCCCGAGGCGATGTAATCGGCATAGATCATCCGCCGCGGCCCGAAGGGTCCGTCGATCACCGCGTCGCGGCCGATCACGCCATCATGGATCTTCTGCAGCGGGTTGTCGCCCAGCCGAGCAAGATAGCTGTCGAAAGGCGGCATCGGGTTCCTCTTGGTCATGCGACCATCTTGACCCGTCGACAGCGAGAAATCATTCTGAATATCTACAGATATTCCAGTTATAGGTTGTCAAATGAACGGTAAATATCTTTCAATGGACGAAATTGACAACCGTCTTTTGGCGCTGCTGCAGCGCGATGCCGCCCTGTCGCAGCGCGAGCTGGCCGAGCGGGTGGGCCTGTCGCAGAATGCCTGCTGGCGGCGCTTGCAGCGGCTGACCGAGGCCGGGGTGCTGCAAGGCAGTCGTGCGGTCATCGACGCGGCGGCGCTGGGACTGGGGCTGACGGTGTTCATCATGATCCGCACCCGCCATCACGACGACGCCTGGGCGCGGCGTTTCCGCGCCCGCATCGAATCGCTGCCGCAGATCACCGAGTTCCATCGCATTGGCGGCGAATGGGACTATATGGCCAAGGCGGTGGTGGGCGGCATGGCGGGCTATGACGCGCTTTACAAGCGGCTGATCGCCGACATGGATCTGGAACGCGTCACCGGCGTTTTCTCGATGGAGACGATCTTCGAGGGCCGGCCGCTGTCCCCGGCTTGATTTTCACGAAATGTTCTACATCTTCGGGTCATGCGCGCCGATTCCATCCTGTTCCCGACCGAAGCCGGTCTGTTCTGCCCCGCGGGCGGCTTTCATATCGACCCGCTGCAGCCGGTCGCGCGCGCGCTGATCACCCACGGCCATTCCGACCATGCCCGCTTTGGCCATGGCGCGGTCATGGCCACCGCCGAGACGCTGGAGATCATGCGGCTGCGCATGGGCGACGGCTTTGCCGGCGCGACCCAGGTGGCCGAAGGGGAAACCCGCATCGGCGGCGTCACCGTCGGCTTTCACCCGGCCGGGCATGTGCTGGGATCAAGCCAGATCGCGGTCGAGGCCGGCGGTTGCCGCATCGTCGTTTCGGGCGATTACGCCCGCCAGCCGAACCCGACCTGCGCGCCCTTCCAGCCGGTGCCCTGCGACGTCTTCGTGACCGAGGCGACCTTCGGCCTGCCGGTGTTCCGCTTTCCCGAGCCCTCGACGCAGGTGGACAAGCTGCTCGCCAGCATGGCCGAGTTTCCCGACCGCCCGCATCTGGTCGGCGCCTATGCGCTGGGCAAGGCGCAGCATGTCATCGCGCTGATGCGCGAGGCCGGCTATGACGCGCCCATCGCCATCCATGGCGCGCTGAGGGTGCTGTGCGATTTCTATGCCTCCCGCGGCGTCGATCTGGGCGTGCTGGTGCCGGCCACCGCCGAGGAGGTGGCGGCGCAACTGGTGATCGCCCCGCCCTCGGCCTTTTCCAGCCCCTGGGTGCAGCGCTTCCGCGATCCGGTGATCGGTTTCGCCTCGGGCTGGATGGCGGTGCGGGCGCGGGCGCGGCAGCGCGGCGTCGAGCTGCCGCTGGTCATCAGCGACCATGTCGACTGGCCGGCGCTGACCGCCACGCTGGCGGAACTGGCGCCCGCCGAGGTCTGGGTCACCCATGGCGCCGAGGATGGCGTGATGCGCTGGTGCGAACTGGCGCAGATCCCCGCCCGGCCGCTGCGGCTGGTGGGCTACGAGGACGAGGCGGAATGAAGGCCTTTGCCGCCCTGCTGGAACGGCTGGCCTTCACGCCGGCGCGGAACGCCAAGCTGCAGCTTTTGCAGCATTATCTGGAACGCACGCCGGACCCGGATCGCGGCTGGGCCTTGGCGGCGCTGACCGGCGATCTGGAACTGCGCCGGGTCACGCCCTCGCTTCTGCGCGGGCTGGCGGCCGAGCGAGTGGACGCCGAGCTTCTGGCGCTGAGCTATGATTTCGTCGGCGACCTGGCCGAGACCATCGCGCTGGTCTGGCCCGAGGGGGCCGAGGACGATCCCTCGTTGTCCCAGACGGTGGAACTGTTGCAGGGGACCGGCAAGGCGGCGCTGCCCGGCGCCATCGCCGCGATGCTGGACCGGCTGGGCCCGTCCGAGCGGCTGGCCTTTCTGAAGCTCGCCACCGGCAATCTGCGGGTCGGCGTCTCGGCCCGCATGGCGCGGATGGCGCTGGCGGCGATGGGGGCGCCCTCGGTCCCCGAGATCGAGGAGATCTGGCATGGCCTCGCCCCGCCCTATGGCTCGTTGTTCGGCTGGCTGGGCGGCGGGGCGCGGCCGGACAGCGCGGCGCTGGCGCCGTTCCGGCCGGTGATGCTGTCCACGCCGACCGATCTGGAAGAATTGCGCGCGCTGGACCCCGGCGAGTATTTCGCGGAATGGAAATGGGACGGCATCCGCGTGCAGGCGGTCAGCGAAGGCGGGATGCGGCGGCTGTATTCCCGCACCGGCGAGGATATCTCGCACGCTTTTCCCGATGTGATCGAAGCGATGGATTTCGAAGGCAGCGCCGATGGCGAGCTGATCGTGCAGCGTGACGGCGAGGTTGCGCCTTTCGGCGAACTGCAGAAGCGGCTGAACCGCAAGACCGTGGGCAAGGGGCTGCTGACCAGCCATCCGGCCGGGCTGCGGCTTTACGACCTGCTGCTTTGGGACGGCCGCGACCTGCGCGCCGAACCGCTGGAGGCGCGGCGCGCGGTGTTGGAGGCGGTGGATTTCGGCGCCCGCATCGACCTTTCGCCGCTTCTGGACTTCGCCTCGTGGGAGGATCTGGCGGCGCTGCGCGCCGAGCCTCCGGCAGCGGTGATCGAGGGGGTGATGATCAAGCGCCGCGACAGCGCCTATCTCTCCGGCCGGCCGCGCGGGCCCTGGTTCAAGTGGAAGCGCGATCCCATGGTGATCGACGCGGTGCTGATCTATGCGCAGCGCGGCCATGGCAAGCGGTCGGGTTTTCATTCCGATTTCACCTTCGGGCTGTGGGACGGCGGCGAGCTGGTGCCGGTGGGCAAGGCCTATTTCGGCTTCACCGATGCCGAACTGCGCGAGCTGGACCGGTTCGTGCGCCAGAACACCGTCGAGCGATACGGGCCGGTGCGGGCTTTGGCGCCGAAGCTGGTGGTCGAGGTGGCCTTCGAGGGGCTGAACCGATCGACCCGGCACCGCTCGGGCGTGGCGATGCGCTTTCCGCGCATCAGCCGCATCCGCTGGGACAAGCCGGCGGTCGAGGCCGATCACCTGGCCACGCTCGAGGCGATGCTGTGATCTTGCCGCCGGCGTTTCAGGATTGGTTCGCCCGTCAGGGCTGGCAGCCGCACCCGCATCAGCTGGCGCTGCTGGCGGCCGAGGGCGACAGTCTGCTGATCGCACCGACCGGCGGCGGCAAGACGCTGGCGGGGTTCCTGCCCTCGCTGGTGGAACTGGCGCAGGCGGCACGGCCGCAGGATGGGTATTTGGGCAACAGAGAAGCGGCGCAGGGCGGCCTGCATACGCTTTACGTTTCGCCGCTGAAGGCGCTGACGGCGGATATCGGCCGCAACCTGGCCCGGCCGGTGGCGGAATTGGGGCTGGGCATCCGCGTCGAGGATCGGACCGGCGATACCGGGCAGAGCCAGCGCCGGCGCCAGCGCGTCGATCCGCCCGAGATCCTGCTGACGACCCCGGAAAGCCTGGCCTTGATGCTGAGCTATCCCGAGGCGCCGGCGATCTTCGGCGGCTTGCGCCGGGTGGTGCTGGACGAGTTGCACGCCCTGGCCGAGAGCAAGCGCGGCGACCAGCTGATGCTGGGCCTGGCGCGGCTGCGGCGGCTGGCTCCGGGGCTGCTGGTCACGGGGCTGTCGGCCACCGTCGAGGATCCGGGGGCATTGGCGCGTTTCATGGCCGGAGCCGCGCCGGTGACGGTGGTCGAGGCCGATCCCGGGCCCGAGCCGGATATCGCCATGCTGCCCACCGCGCGCCCGGCGCCCTGGTCCGGCGGCGGCGGGCATCATGCCATCCCCGAGGTGCTGGCGGCGGTGAAATCGGCCCGCACCACGATCATTTTCATCAACACCCGTGCCCAGGCCGAGCTGTTCTTCCAGGCGCTTTGGGCCGCGAATGACGAGAACCTGCCCATCGGCCTGCATCACGGCAGCCTGGCGCGCGAGCAGCGGGCCCGGGTCGAGGCGGCGATGGCGGCGGGCGGGCTGCGCGCCGTGGTCGCGACCGGCAGCCTGGACCTGGGCATCGACTGGGGCGCCGTCGATCTGGTGATCCAGGTCGGGGCGCCCAAGAACGTCAAGCGGCTGGTGCAGCGCATCGGCCGGGCGAACCACCGCTACAACGCGCCCTCGAAGGCGCGGATCGTGCCGGCGAACCGCTTCGAACAGATCGAATGCATCGCCGCGCTGGAGGCGGTGCGGGAACGCGACCTGGACGGCGATCCGCGCGGACCGGGGCCCTTGGACGTGCTGTGTCAGCATATCCTGCTGACCGCCTGCGCCGCGCCCTTCGACGCCGATGCGCTTTATGCCGAGGTGGTGACGGCCGGCCCTTATCGCGGGCTGACGCGGGGGGATTTCGATGCCTGCATGGATTTCGCCGCGACCGGGGGCTACGCCTTGCGTGCCTATGACCGCTGGCAGCGGCTGATGCTGCGGAACGGCCTGTGGCAGCTGCGCGACCCGCGGGCAGCGAAACTGCTGCGGATGAATGTCGGCACCATCGTCGAGGCCGAGATGGTGAAGGTCCGGCTGCGCGGTCGCGGCGGCGCCCCCTTGGGCGAGGTCGAGGAGGGCTTTGCCGCCAGCCTGACCCCCGGCGACAGCTTCCTGATCGGCGGCCGGGTGGTGCGCATGGACGCGATGCGCGAGATGGTGATCGAGGTCACGCCGGCCCCGACCCGGCAGCCCAAGATCGCGGTCTATTCCGGCGTCAAGCTGGCCATGTCCACGCAACTGTCCCATCGCGTGCTGGCGCTGATCGGCGATCCGGCGCGGCACGGCGCCTTGCCGGCGCAGACCCGCGACTGGCTGGATCTGCAGGCCCAGGTTTCGGCGCTGCCCCAGCCGGGTTTGCTGCTGTCGGAAAGCTTTCCCCATGCCGGGCTGTGGCATTTCGCGCTTTACGGTTTCGCCGGGCGCAATGCCCTGCAGACGCTGGGCCTGCTGCTGACCCGCGAAATGGAGGAACAAGGGTTGGGCCCGCTGGGTTTCCTGTCCACCGATTACGCGCTGCTGGTCTGGTCGCTGGACCCGCTGCGCGATCCGGCGCCGCTGCTGGACCGGGCGCGGCTGCGGGCGGGGCTGGGCGACTGGCTGGGCGGGAATGCGGTGATGAAGCGCAGCTTCCGCACTGTCGCCACCGTCGCCGGGCTGATCCAGCGCAACATGCCGGGGCAACGTAAGACCGGGCGGCAGGCGACATTTTCCAGCGACATCCTTTACGACACCCTGCGCAAATACGATCCCGGCCACCTGCTGCTGCGCATCACCGCCGAGGAGGCGGGCCGGGGCCTGGTCGATTTCGGCCGGATCGAGGAAATGCTGGACCGCTCGCCCCGGCGCGAGCATCGGATGCTAGACCGCGTCTCGCCCATGGCCGCGCCCTTGCTACTGGAGGTCGGCCGGGTGCCGATCCGTGGCGAGGGTCGCGAGCGGCTGGCGCAGATCGAGGCCGAAGCGCTGATGGCCGAGGCCGGGCTGGAAGGGATCGCATGAACGGATACGGGTTCGATTTCCATGGCTTGCGGCTTGAGGCGCGGGCCTCGGGCGCGCTGTGGTGGGCGGATGGCGGCTGGCTGATCGTGGCCGATCTGCACCTGGGCAAGTCCGAACGCATGGCCCGGCGCGGCGGTGCGCTTTTGCCGCCCTATGAGGGGCTGGCGACGCTGGAGCGGCTGGCGGCCGAGATCGCGGCCCTGCGGCCGAGCCGCGTCGTCAGCCTGGGCGACGGGTTCGACGATCTGGCGGCGGCCGAGGCGCTGGACCCGCTGGTCGTCACTGCCCTCTCGCGGTTGGCGCAGCGCTGCGACTGGCTGTGGATCGGCGGCAATCACGATCCGGGCGCGCCGGCCGGCCTGCCCGGACAGGCGGCGGAGAGCGTCATGCTGGGCGGCGTCGCGCTGCGGCACGAGGCAGGTTCCGGGCCGGATATTTCCGGCCATTTCCATCCGGTGGTGCGGCTTGCCGGCGAACGGCGCCGCGCCTTCCTGCTGGGACCGGACCACCTGCTGCTGCCGGCCTTCGGCGTCTATACCGGCGGGCTGTCGCATGACGATCCAGCGCTGCGGGCGCTGGTTCCGCGCGGCCTGGCGATCGCCTGCGGCCGCCGCGCCATCGCCTTGCCGGTCGGCCTGAGGCGCTGACGAAAAGGGCCGCCCGAAGGCGACCCTTTCTATCCGTGGAACGGGATCAGATGCCTTGGATCAGAACTTGAAGTTCACGCCGACCTTGAGGTTGTGGAACTTGGCCGTGGCATTGGTTTCATAGGTGCCGTCCGACAGGTTTTCCTTGCCGAAGTTGGCATATTCGTATTCGCCGGTGACCGACCAACGGTCATTGATCATCTTTTCGGCGCCCAGGCCGACGATATAGCCAGTCTTGGTATAGGTGTCATCGATGTCGGCGCCATTGCCGGTCACCGAGTAATCGACCTTGCCGCGCGCCACGCCGGCGATGCCATAGACCATGATGTCGTTTTCGAAGACGTAACCGGTCTTCAGACGCAGGGCCAGCACGTTCTTGACCTTGGATTCGGCATCGTAGCCGTCGGCCGAGAAGCTGTCGTCGATGTTGCCGCCCTCGAAGCCCAGTTCCGGGCCGACGACCCAGCGGTCGCGCTGCCAGCGATAGCCCAGGCGGATACCGGCATTGGCGCCGCTCATTTCCAGCGAACCGGGGGTGGTGCCGTTGATGCCCACATCGTCATCGCCGCCGAAGCCATAGCCCAGGGTCAGACCGGCATAGCCGCCCTGCCAGTTGCCGACCGGAGCGGTCTCGACCACCGGGGCGACGACACCGGCATCCACGACCGGGGGGGTGTAGCCGCCGGCATTGGCGGCCAGGCTGCCGAGCGCCAGCGAAGCGACCGAGGCGGCGAGGATGGCGTTCAGACGAACAGCGCGCATGTTTCTACTCCTATACGAAGGACGACACGGACAAGATTATGCATTGGCCGGCGTCGAAATTTTATTCAGAGCTAGACCTGCAACCCCGAGGTTGCAAGCGTTGCCGCATCACATGACAATTCTCTCATGCAATCCGCGGCAGGATGGCAACAATCAACCAGAAATTGAATCAAAACTTAGCGATTCGCTGCGGAGATTGAAAGACACGGCGACTCAGATGTCCAGATTTTCCACGCTCAGCGCGTTCTGCTGGATGAAATCGCGTCGCGGTTCTACCACATCGCCCATCAGCTTGGTGAAGATGTCGTCGGCCTCGGACAGATCCTCAATGCGCACCTGCAGCATGGTCCGCGCCGAAGGGTCCAGGGTGGTTTCCCACAATTGCTCCGGGTTCATCTCGCCCAGGCCCTTGTAGCGCTGCAGCGACAGGCCTTTTTCCCCTTCCAGGAAGATGGCCTGCAGCAGGCTGATCGGGCCGTGGATCGGGATGTCGCGATCCTTGCGGATCAGATGCGCGGTCTGGCCATAGACCTCGCGTAGCGCATCGGTCATAGCGCCCAGCCGCCGGCTTTCGGCGCTGCGCAGCATCGGGCCGTCCAGGGTGCGGCTTTCCTCGACCCCGCGCAGCAGCCGGGTCAGGCGGATGCCGGCATCCTGGGTCGGGCGGCCGGTCCAGCCGCGCTCGTATTCCTCGGCGATCATGTCCAGCCGCTGCGCCACGGCATTGGCGACGCCCTGCGCATCGGCATCGACGCGGCCCTGCACCAGTGCGCCGGCGATGGCGGCCTGTTCGGTGATATGCGCCGGGTAATGCGTCGGATAGGCGCGCAGCACGCGCCGGGCGGTGCGGGCCTCCTCGACCACGCGGACCAGATCGGCGCCGGTGATCTGCTCGCCATTGCCCAGCCGCAGGCTGGCGCCGTCGATGCCCTGCTCGATCAGGTAATCCTCCAGCGCCGCCTCGTCCTTGAGATAGACTTCCGAGCGGCCGCGGCTGACCTTATAAAGCGGCGGCTGCGCGATATAGAGATGCCCGGCTGCGATCAGCTCCGGCATCTGCCGGAAGAAGAAGGTCAGCAGAAGCGTGCGGATATGCGCGCCGTCCACGTCGGCATCGGTCATGATGACGATCTTGTGATAGCGCAGCTTGTCCAGATTGAACTCGTCCCGGCCGATGCCGGTCCCCAGCGCGGTGATCAGCGTGCCGATCTGGTCCGAGGACAGCATCCGGTCGAAGCGCGCCCGTTCCACGTTCAGGATCTTGCCGCGCAGGGGCAGCACCGCCTGGTTCTGGCGCGAGCGGCCCTGCTTGGCCGAGCCGCCGGCCGAGTCGCCCTCGACGATGAACAGCTCGGACAGGGCCGGATCCTTTTCCTGGCAATCGGCCAGCTTGCCGGGCAGGCTGGCCACGTCCATCGCGGTCTTGCGCCGGGTCAGTTCGCGGGCCTTGCGCGCCGCCTCGCGGGCCAGCGCCGCCTCGACGATCTTGCCCAGGATCGACTTGGCCTCGGCCGGGTTTTCCTCGAACCATTCGGCCAGCTTCTCGCCCACCAGCCCCTCGACCGCGGGCCGCACCTCGGAGGAGACCAGCTTGTCCTTGGTCTGGCTGGAAAATTTCGGGTCCGGCACCTTGACCGACAGCACGCAGGTCAGCCCTTCGCGCGCGTCGTCGCCGGTGAAATCGACTTTCTCCTTGCGGACCTGGGCATTGGTCTGGGCGTAATTGTTGATGACGCGGGTCAGCGCGCCGCGGAAACCGGCCAGATGGGTGCCGCCGTCGCGCTGCGGGATGTTGTTGGTAAAGGGCAGCACCGTCTCGTGATAGCTGTCGTTCCACCACATCGCCACCTCGATGCCGATGCCGTTCTTCTCGCCCTGGATGAAGATCGGTTCGGGCATGACCGGGGTCTTGGAACGGTCGATGAACTTCACGAATTCCCGCACGCCGCCTTCATAGTAAAGCTCGGTCCGCAGCGGTTCGGCATGGCGCTCATCCTCCAGGATGATGCGCACGCCCGAGTTCAGGAAGGCCAGTTCCCGCAGCCGGTTCTCCAGCACCTTGAAGCTGAAGTCGCGGTTCGAGAAGGTGCCGTCCGGCCGGTCCTCCCTGGACGAGGCCAGAAAGCGCACCTCGGTGCCCTTCTCGCCGGGCTGGGCATCGCCGACCACACGCAGATGCTCGACCGTGTCGCCATTCTCGAAGCGGACGAAATGTTCCTTGCCGTTGCGCCAGATGCGCAGCTCCAGCCAGTCCGACAACGCGTTCACCACCGAGACGCCGACGCCGTGCAAGCCGCCGGAGACCTTGTAGCTGTTCTGGTCGAACTTCCCCCCGGCATGCAGCTGGGTCATGATCACCTCGGCCGCCGAGACGCCCTCGGTCGGGTGCATGTCCACCGGAATGCCGCGGCCGTTGTCGCGCACCGAGACGCTGCTGTCGGCATGGATCTTGACCCGCACGAAATCGGCATGACCGGCCAGCGCCTCGTCGATGCCGTTGTCCACGACCTCATAGACCATGTGATGCAGGCCCGAACCGTCGTCGGTATCGCCGATATACATGCCGGGACGCTTGCGCACCGCTTCCAGGCCCTTGAGAACCTTGATGGAATCGGCGCCGTAATCGGAGGTCTGGGGGGCGGGTTCGGTCATTGTCTTCTTATCCTGCCTTGGACCCGCATCTTATAGTGTGCGCCGTCCGGAATGTCACGGGAAAGCCACAAGATTTAGCGGCCCGCCGTCAGTTCGCCAGCCCCGCCCGCCCGGCCGTTCCGCCCGGCCGGGATCCGGCTTCTTCGTTCCCCAAACGATCATGCCGCCGGGCCGATGCCCAGCCCGGGCCGGGGCCGACCCATCCCGGCTTTCACCGTTTCCCAAATACCCATGCCACGGCTCAGGCCAGCCCGTCCTGATCCAGCAGGGTGCGGCCGTCGCGGCTCTCGATCTCGATCACCCACAGGTCGGGGTCGCGGGCGGCATTGCGGGCGATCTCGGCGTCGATCTCGCGCTCCTCGGCCTCGTTCAGCCGCAGCCAGATCCGCCGGTCGGTCTCGAGATCCCATTCGCGGATCCACAGGCTGGCGCGGCCGTCCAGCGTGGCGCATTTCACCAGAACGCTGCCTGCGGTGTCGTCGCCATGCCGGGTGACATAGGCCGGGATGTCGGCCAGCCCCAGCCGGCGCAGATAGGCCGCGACCCAGATGCCGGCGGCCAGCCTTGCCTCAGGCATCGCCGTCGCGGAAGTCGAGGCCCATCTCGTTGTAGCGCTCGGCCTCGTCCAGCCAGTTCTCGCGCACCTTCACCTGCAGGAACAGGTGGACGGGGCGGCCCATGAACTCGGCCAGTTCCGCCCGCGCCGCCTGGCCCACGGCCTTGATCGTCTCGCCGCCCTTGCCCAGCACGATGCCCTTGTGGCCGGGCCGGGCGACATAGACCACCTGCTCGACCCGGGCCGAGCCGTCCTTCTTCTCCTCCCAGCGTTCGGTTTCCACCGTCAGTTGGTAGGGGATTTCCTCGTGCAGGCGCAGGGTCAGCTTCTCGCGGGTGATCTCGGCGGCGATCATGCGCATCGGCAGGTCGGCCACCTGGTCCTCGGGGTAAAGCCAGGGCCCCTCGGGCACCTGCCCGGCCAGCCAGTCCAGCAGGTCGTCGCAGCCATAGCCCTTTTCGGCCGAGATCATGAAGGTGCGGGTAAAGTCGAAGGCCGTGTTCAACTGCTGCGACAATGCCAGCAGCGTCTCGGACTTCACCCGGTCGATCTTGTTGATGACCAGCGCCACCGGGGTCTGGCCGGCATGTTGGCGCAGGCTGTCGATGATCGCCTGCGCGCCGTCGGTCAGCCCGCGATGCGCTTCGATCAAAAGCAGGATCACATCGGCATCGGCCGCGCCCCCCCAGGCCGCCTTGACCATGCTGCGGTCCAGCCGCCGGCGCGGGCGGAAGATGCCGGGCGTGTCGACGAAGACGATCTGGCTGGCGCCCGCCATGGCGATGCCGCGGATCCGGGCGCGGGTGGTCTGCACCTTGTGGGTCACGATCGAGACCTTGGCCCCGACCATGCGGTTCAGCAGGGTGGATTTCCCGGCATTCGGCTCGCCGATCAGGGCGACGAAGCCCGCGCGTGTTTCGTTCATGTCGTTCTTTCGATCTGCTCGAGCAGCGCGGCGGCGGCCGCCTGTTCGATGCTGCGTTTGGTGCCCTTGCCGCGGGCCGCGGCCTCGCGGCCGTCGTCCAGCCGGACGGTGATCTCGAATTCCGGCGCGTGGTCCGGGCCGCTGCGCGCGGTCTGCAGATAGCGCGGCGGGGTCATGCCCTGGGCCTGCGCCCATTCCTGCAGCGCGGTCTTGGCGTCGCGGGCGTCGCTTTCGACATTCTTCAGCCGCTCGGCCCAGAGCCGCAGCACCACGCCGCGCGCCGCCTCGAAGCCGGCATCCAGATAGACGGCGGCGATCACCGCCTCCATGGCGTCGGCCAGCAGCGCCTCTTTCCGCCGGCCGCCCGACATCATCTCGGACCGGCCGAGCTTCAGCACCTCGCCCAGCCCGATCTCGCGGGCGATGGCGGCGCAGGTCTCGCCCTTGACCAGCGCATTGTAGCGCGGCGCCAGCTGGCCCTCGGTCGCGGCGCGGTCGGCCGAGAACAGCGCCTCGGCCATGGTCAGGCCCAGCACGCGGTCGCCCAGAAATTCCAGCCGCTGGTTGTCGGGCCGGGTGGTGCTGGCGATCGAGCCATGCGTCAGCGCGCGGCGCAACAGCTCGGGGCGCGAGAATTCATGCCCCAGCCGGTCCGAGAATGCGCGCAGGTCTGCGGAAATCTTCATGTCCCGATCCTGCCACGGCGCGGGGCGCCGCGGCAATTCTTCCCTCAATGCACGGCCCTGAAGAACCGGTCCGGCCGCCAGGTCCAGAAATACAGAAGCGACTTGCCGGCCGAGGAGAACATGATCCGGTCGGCGCGGCCGATCAGGTATTCCGCCGGCACCATGCCGACGCCGCCCACCGCCGCCGGCCAGCGCGAGTCGCCGGAATTGTCGCGGTTGTCGCCCAGGAAGAAATAATGCCCGTCGGGCACGGTGAACTCGGCGGTGTTGTCGCCCGGGCCGTTGTCGAAGATGTTCAGCACGTCATGCGCGACGCCGTTCGGCAACGTTTCGGTGAAGCGGTCCTTTTCGCAGGCCTCGCCCTCGGGCACCGGCTCGTTGCGGCATTTCGGCAGCGTCTGCTGCGGGCCCTGCGGGGCATAGGGTTCGCTGAAGGTGTCGGCGGGCTGTTGCGGCGCCTCTTGCCCGTTGATCCACAGCGCGCCGTTCTTCATCTGGATGCGGTCGCCGGGCAGGCCGATCACCCGCTTGATGAAATCGTCGCCCCGCGTCGGGTGGCGGAAGACCACGACATCGCCGCGCTCGGGCTCGGAACCCAGGATGCGGCCCGAGATCGGGCACAGCGCGAAGGGGCAGGACACCCGCGAATAGCCATAGGCCATCTTGTTCACGAACAGGAAATCGCCGATCAGCAGCGTGTCTTTCATGCTGCCCGAGGGGATCCAGAACGGCTGGAAGAACAGGGTGCGGAACACTCCCGCGATCACCAGCGCCCAGAAGATGGTCTTGACGGTTTCCCAGATGCCCCCATCCTTGCGGGCTACGCTTTTCGCCATGGATGCCATTCCCTTCATCGGCAAGTCGCGCGTTCATGGGGTGCGGGGGACGGCAAAGTCAAGCCGTGCCCGTCCTCATGTCGTCGTGTTCACGCGGTCGGGAAGCGCCTCGATCACCACGAAGGCCTGCGCCCAGGGATGATCGTCGGTCAACGTCACATGCACATGCGCGCGGTGGCCGGGCGGCGTCATCGCCGCCAGCCGCTCGGCTGCCCAGCCGGTCAGCTCCATGGTCGGCTGGCCGCCGCGCAGGTTCCTGACCGCCATGTCGCGCCAGGCGATGCCCATGGCGAGCCCGGTGCCCAGCGCCTTCGAGCAGGCCTCCTTGGCGGCCCAGCGTTTGGCCAGCGTCGCGGCTTCCTGCCGGCGGCGGCGGGCCAGCGCCAGCTCGGTCTCGGTGAACACCCGCCGGCGGAAGCGGTCGCCGTGGCGGTCCAGCACCCCGGCGATGCGGTCGATGTTGCAGAGGTCCGAGCCTATGCCGAGAATCATGCGCCTGGTAGGTCCTGTGGTGACATGGGTATTGGGGCAACGAAGAAATCAGGCGCGGGCGGCGTCCATGCGGCGGCGCATTTCGCGGATCGCCGGGCCGAGGCCGAGGAAGACCGATTCGGCGATCAGGAAATGGCCGATGTTCAGCTCGCGCAGTTCGGGGATGGCGGCGACGGGGCCGACCGTGTCGAAGGTCAGGCCGTGGCCGGCATGGACCTCGAGCCCCAGCAGATGCGCCTGGGCTGCGGCCTTGCGCAGGGCTTCCAGCTCCAGGTCGCGCTCGGCCAGCCGGCCCTCGGTGTCGAGATCGCAATAGGCGCCGGTATGCAGTTCGACCACGGCCGCGCCGATGCGGGCGGCGGCCTCGATCTGCGGCGCCTCGTGGCCGATGAACAGCGAGACCCGGCAGCCCGCCTCGCGCAGCGGCGCGATGAAATCGGCGAGGTAGCTTTCGTTGCCGGCGACGTCCAGCCCGCCCTCGGTGGTGCGCTCCTCGCGCTTTTCGGGGACGATGCAGACGGCATACGGGCGGTGGCGCAGGGCGATGGCCTGCATTTCCGCCGTCGCGGCCATTTCCAGGTTCAGCGGCAGGCGCAGCGCGGCCATCAGCCGGTCGATATCCGCGTCCGAGATATGGCGGCGATCCTCGCGCAGATGCGCGGTGATGCCGTCGGCGCCGGCCTCCTCGGCCAGTTCGGCCGCGCGCACCGGGTCGGGCCAGGGCGTGCCGCGGGCGTTGCGGATGGTGGCGACGTGGTCGATATTGACGCCAAGGCGCAGCATGGTTTTCCCTCTCGGATTTTTTCGGCAGGTTAGAGCTTTGCCGGCGCAAGTCCAGACGTGGCCACCCACCAGCCCGGATTGGCCGCGGCGATGCGGGCGCGGGCGGCCTCGGCCTCGGCGGCACCGGCGAACAGCCCGAAGCAGGTCGCGCCCGAACCGGACATGCGGGCAAGCTGCGCGCCCTCGGCCCGGATCGCGGCCAGGCAGGCGGAAATTTCCGGCATCAGGGCGATGGCCGGCGCTTCCAGATCGTTGCGGCAATCCTGCAGGAAGCCGATCAGCATGCCGGCGTCGGAAAGATCCGGCAACGGATCGGGCATCGGCGGATTGTCGCGCCGCATCAGGGACTTGAACACCTGCGGCGTGGAGAGGCCACAGCCGGGATTGACCAGCAGCACGGCAAGCGGCGGCAGCGGCGGCAGCGGCGTCAGGATCTCGCCCAGGCCCCGCATGCGCACCGGCCGGCTGGCCAGGCAGACGGGCACGTCGGCGCCCAGCGTTTCCAGCCGTTCGGGCCGGGCCTCCAGCGCGCGCAGAACCGCCGCCGCATCGGCCGAACCGCCGCCGATGCCCGAGGCCACCGGCAGGTTCTTTTCCAGGGTGATCCGCGCCTCGCGCCCGGCCAGCCGGGCGGCGCGCAGACACAGGTTGTCGGGTTCGACCGCGAGACCCTGGGCGAAGGGGCCGGTCAGGCGAAGCGACAGGGGGCCGGGCGCCACCGTCACCATGTCGCCCAGTTCCAGGAACACCACCAGCGAATCGAGCAGGTGATAGCCGTCGGGGCGGCGGCCGGTCACATGCAGGCTCAGGTTCAGCTTGGCGGGGGCCGCCTCGCGCCGGGGCTGGGGCATGGCTCAGTCGGCCCCGGCGGGTTCCGGATTGCGGGGCTCCGGGGCGCGCAGCTCGGGCAGCTTGCCGCCATTGGCCTTTTCCTCGCTGAGCACCGCATCCAGCCCGCGTTCCAGCTTGGCGCGGATGCGGCGCGTCTCGGCTTCGGTTTCCGGTTTCAGCGACAGGGCGCGGTGCCACTGGATCTCGGCCTCGCGCTGGCGGCCGACCATCCAGTAGATGTCGCCCATGTGGTCGTTGACCAGCGAATCGCTGGCCATGGCGGCGACGGCGCGTTCCATCGGCGCGACCGCCTCGGAATAGCGGCCCAGGCGGTAATAGGCCCAAGCCAGCGAATCGAGGATATAGCCGTCATCCGGGCGCAGTTCGACCGCGCGCTTGATCAGGCGCAGCGCCTCGTCCAGCTTTTCGTTGCGGTCCACCAGGCTGTAGCCGAGATAATTCAGAACCTGCGGCGAATCGGCGCGGATCTTCAGCGCCGCGCGCAGATCGGCCTCGGCCTTGGAGAACTGGCCCGAGCGTTCCAGCGCGATGCCGCGGGCGTAAAGCGGGAACCAGCGCGCCTCGGGGTTCTGGTCGCCGATCAGGCTCAGCGCCTTGTCATAGGCCGGCACCGCCTGGCCGAACTTGTCCTGCTGGCGCAACAGATCCCCCAGCGCGATCCAGCCCTGCGCCAGCTCGGGATGGGCGGCGGTCAGTGCCAGCGCCGCCTTTTCGGCATCGTCCAGCCGTTCGGCCCGGGCCAGGGCGTCGATGCGCGACAGCTCGGCGATCGGGCGCATGTCGCCCAGCTCGCGCAGTTTCTCGAATTCGCGCTCGGCCAGGTCGAACTGGCCGAAGCCTTGCAGAAGCTGCGCGGTCAGCAGATGCGCTTCGCCCAGGCCGGGGGCCAGGTATTCGGCCAGCCGGACATGGATCAGCGCCAGAGGGTCGGGCTCGTCGCTGGTCGCCAGCACCGAGCCGAAGGTCAGGAAGACCTGCGCGATGCCGTCCGAGGGCGTGCGGATCGAATCGAAGGCCAGCGTTTCTCCCTTGGCCATGCGGTCGCGCAGGGCCATCAGATGCGGTTCCTCGGCAAAGCCGGGGGTGCCCTCCAGCATGGCGATGGCGTCCCGGTTGCGTTCAAGCTGCGACAGCACCTGGGCGCGGGCCACGACGCCCAGGATATGTGCGCCGGTGGCGGGATCGGCCAGCAGTTCCTCGGCGCCCTCGAAATCGCCGACCTTGGCCTTGGCCAGCGCCAGGTGATAATTCACCATCGGTCCGGCGCCGCGCAAGGTGGCAAGCTTCTTGAAGGCCGAGAGGGACTCGCCCGCCTTGCCGGCGCCCAGCAGCGCCCAGGCCCGCATCATGCCGTCGACCAGCGCGCCGCCGCCGGATGCGTCCCCGCCGGTTTCGGGCGTGGGGGTGGTGTCGATGGCGGCGATCAGGTCGTCCCAGCGCCCGGCCTTGGCCAGCTCGGCCCGCTGCACCAGCCGGGCGAGTTCGGTGGCGCGGCCCTGGTCGGACATGGTGACGGCCAGGGCGGTGGCGCGCTCCATCTCGCCGGCCGAAATCAGCGCGACCAGGGCGCTGTCCTGCAGGTAGCCGTCGGTATCGTCCTGGGCCAGGGCCTGCAGGTAATAGGTGGCGGCATTGCGATAGTCGTTCTGGATCGCGGCCATGCGCGCGGCCAGATAGGGGCCGGCAAGGCCGCGGAACTCGGGCGCCGGCGCGGCGGGCCGATGTGCCGGGCGGTCGCTGTCCTGAACCTCGGGGGGCTCGGCCTGGACAAGCATGGGCGCGGCCCAGGCGGCGCCCTGCTGCAGCGGCAGCGCGGCGGTCAGCGCGATCAGCGCCAGCGGGATCAGTCTTGTGGTCACGGCTTGGCCCAGTCCTTGGCAATTCGCGCGCCGACCCTAGCCGCGGCGGCGGAGATGGGCAACGCCGCCGCCCTGCCGGTGCGCCCCACCGCGATCACATATTCGGGTAGTTCGGCCCGTCGCCGCCCTGGGGCGTGGTCCAGTTGATGTTCTGGCTGGGGTCCTTGATGTCGCAGGTCTTGCAGTGGACGCAGTTCTGGAAGTTGATCTGGAACTTCGGCCCCTCGGGCCCCTCCAGCACCTCATAGACCCCGGCCGGGCAGTAGCGCTGCGCCGGCTCGGCATAAAGCGGCAGGTTCACCGAAATCGGGATCGCGGGATCCTTCAGCTTCAGATGGCAGGGCTGGCTTTCCTCGTGGTTGGTGAAGGAAAATGCCACGTTGGTCAGCCGGTCGAACGACAACTTGCCGTCCGGCTTCGGATAGTCGATGGGCTGGAAATCCGCGGCCTTGCCGGTGGCCTCGGCATCGGTCTTGCCGTGTTTCCAGGTGCCGAGCGGGTTCCAGCCGGTCAGGTTCGCCACCCACATGTCGAAGCCGCCAAGCGCCAGGCTGGCCCAGAGCCCCAGCTTCGACCAGAGCGGCTTGACGTTCCGGACCGGCTTGAGGTCGCGGGCGATGGGGCCGGAGCGCAGGTCGGCCTCGTATTCCACCAGCTCGTCGCCCGCGCGGCCGGC
>NZ_JBHRXE010000020.1:96511-132281 GCF_042648325.1 Paracoccus simplex
CGCTTCGGCCGCGGCGATGCCGGACAGCATGGCATTGTGGTTGCCCTTGATGCGCGGCACGTTCACCAGCCCGGCCGAGCAGCCAAGCAGCGCCGCGCCGGGCACCGTCAGTTTCGGGATCGACTGCCAGCCGCCCTCGGAGATCGCCCTTGCGCCATAGGCGACGCGTTTGCCGCCCTCCAGCAGTTCCGCGACCAGCGGATGGTGCTTGAAGCGCTGGAACTCCATGTAGGGATAGAGATGGGGGTTGGCATAGTTCAGGTGCACGACGAAGCCGACCAGCACCTGGTTGCCCTCGAGGTGATAGATGAAGCTGCCGCCGCCGGCGTTCTTGCCCAAGGGCCAGCCCATGGTGTGGGTGACGGTGCCGGGCTTGGCCTTGGCCGGGTCGATCTCCCAGATCTCCTTCATGCCGAGGCCGAATTTCTGCGGATCAACGCCGGCCGAGAGGTCGTATTTGCCGATCAGTTCCTTGGCGAGCGAGCCGCGCACGCCCTCGGCGATCAGCACATATTTGCCGCGCAGCTCCATGCCGGGCTCATAGCTCGGGCCGGGGGTGCCGTCGGCATTCAGGCCCATCTCGCCGGCGACGACGCCGACGACGCGGTCGCCCTCGTAGACCAGCTGCGAGCAGGCCATGCCGGGGAAGATCTCGACTTCCAGCGCCTCGGCCTGCTCGGCGAGCCAGCGGCAGACATTGCCCATGCTGACGATATACTTGCCGTGGTTGTTCATCAGGGGCGGCATCGGCCAGTTCGGCACCCGGACGTGGCCATGCGGGCCGAGGATGTAGAAATTGTCCTGGGTGACCTCGGTGGTGACCGGGGCGCCCCTGTCCTTCCAGTCCGGGATCAGCCGGTCGAGGCCCGACGTGTCCAGCACCGCGCCCGAGAGGATATGCGCGCCGATCTCGGAACCCTTCTCCAGCAGCACCACGGACAGCTCGGGGTTCACCTGCTTCAGCCGGATCGCCGCCGACAGGCCGGCAGGCCCGCCACCCACGATCACGACGTCGTATTCCATCGACTCGCGGACGATCTCAGACATGGCTCGGCCTCCAATCCCCTGGCTCTTGACTCTGCGCCGAACACCTAGCGCGTAACATTCTTGCCGGCAATCGGAACGCGACGAACAATTGCAATTCTGCGACCTTTCTGCGCGGGCTGCTGCGGATGGCCTTTGCCGGGGCTTGAAACAGGGGGCGGATCGCGCCACGATGCCCCCCGGATTTCTGCGGACGCCCTCGGCCCAAGGCTGGGGGCGTTCCAACACCTTGTTTCGTGCTGACTTGCGTCGCATGTGGCGGCGGGAAGGACTGGAATGGAAAAGATACCGATGACCCGCGCGGGCTACGACCAGCTGGACGAGGAACTGCGCGAGCTGCGCGCCGTCGAACGTCCGGCGGTGATCCGCGCCATTGCCGAGGCGCGCGAGCATGGCGACCTGTCGGAAAATGCCGAGTATCATGCCGCCCGCGAAAAGCAGAGCTTCGTCGAGGGCCGGATCAAGGAACTGGAAATGATCATCTCGCGCGCCGAGGTGATCGACCCGTCGCGGCTGAATGGCAGCGTCAAGTTCGGCGCCACCGTCACCCTGCTGGACGAGGATACCGAGGAGGAGCGCACCTATCAGATCGTCGGCGAGGCCGAGGCCGACCTGGAACGCGGGCTGCTGAACATCCGCTCGCCCCTGGCCCGAGCCCTGATCGGCAAGGACGAGGGCGACAGTGTCGAGGTCGTCACCCCCGGCGGCGGGAAATCCTATGAGATCCTTTCGATCCGCTATGTCTGAGTTGCGGGGGCCGGGCGCATGAACTCGCTTGATGGTCTGCGCCGCCTGGCGGTGATGCAGGTCCGCGACCGGGTGCTGGCTGTCGGCGTGGCGTCCAGCCTGGCCTGGCTGGCGCTGGCCGGGCTTTTCGTCTTTCTGGGCCCCGAGGCCGAAGGCCAGGGCGGTGCCGGCTGGCCGGTCTGGCTGGTCGGGCTGCTGCTGCCGCTGGCGCTGATCTGGCTGGCGGTCTGGTCGGCGCGCAGCCTGCTCTTGCTGCGGCAGGAGGCCGAGGAGCTGCGCGCCATGCTGGCGCGGCTGCAGCCCGGCGACGGCGCTGTCGCCGAGGATCCGGCCGAGAACCGCCGCGAGCCCGAGCCGCGGCCGGCACCCGGAACCGCGGCGCCACCGCGGCGCACGGCCATGCCGCCGCCGCCGTCCCGCGCGGCGCCGGATTCGCGACAGGCCATGCTGGAGCTGGAAGCCCCGCCAGCCGCCGAGCTGACCGGGCCGGAGCTGTTCTATGCGCTGAACTTTCCGGACGGGCCCGAGGATCGCGAGGCGATTCGCTGCCTGCGCCTGGCGCTGGCCGATCCGGGCATGGCGCGGCTGATCCGGGCGGCGCAGGACGTGGTCACCCTGTTGGCCGGTCAGGGCGTCTACATGGACGAGTTGACGATGTCCGAGGCCGATCCCGGCCTGTGGCGCCGCTTTGCCGAAGGGGTCCGCGGCGAGGCGGTGGCGGGACTGGCGGTCATCGCCGATGCCGCGGCGCTGCGGACGGCGGCGACGATGCTGCGCGGCGACGAGGTCTTTCGCGACGTGGCGCATCACTTCCTGCGCCATTTCGACCGGCTGCTGAGCCGCAAGGCGCAGGACAGCGACCCGCAGCTGCTGGCCGCGCTGGCCGAAACCCGCTCGGGCCGGGCCTTCACGCTGCTGGCGCAGGTGACCGGCATGATGGGCCGGACCGAGGCCGAGGCCGAGGCCGAGAACGATCCGGCCGCCGGGGCCTGAGCCTCAAAGCGCCAGGCGCAGCACATGCGCCGGCGCCGACCAGGGCCAGCCCAGCCTTTGGCGATGAAGCGGCTGGAACCCCATTGCCTGCCATGCCGCAAGACCCGAATGATTGTCCGCCGCGACCTCGGCGCGCAGAGCCGGGTGGCCGAGGGCGCGGGCATGGGCCGAGGCCGCTGCCACCAGCGACCGGGCGATCCCCAGCCGGCGCCAGCGCGGATGGATGGCGATGCCGTCCAGCACCAGGTCCGATGTGGCGCGGCCGGGCCGGAACAGCGTCGTCGACAGATGCCGCAGTCGGCCCCGCGCCGGTCCCCAGACGGTGACGAAGCTATGCGCAGCGGGGTCGAGAAAGCCGCCGCCCGCATCGCGCAATCCGGCGATGCCGAGCAGCCGGCCATCGGGCGACAGCGCCACCAGCGCCCGTTCGGGGCGCATGGCGGCGCGGATCAGCGCCATGCCCTGCCGTGGGCCGGCCGGCACCGGCAGGATCTGCGCCCCGAAATGCCGCCAGTAAAGCGCGGCGGCGGCAGGCTGCAGATCGGCCGGGATGCCCAGCCGGACCTGATGCGGCATCCCCTCGGGCTCTGGCGGTCCGGTCATGCGGGCATCCTTGTCATCGGCGGACGATCGGCCTATCTGCCATCACTCTGACGCGAATGACGAGTCCCTTTCATCATGAACGCCCCTGTCGATTCCCTGCATTCGGGCCTGACGCCCGAGCAGTTGCGCGCCCTGCAGCGCAGCCCGCGGCAATGCGCGCGGCATGGCTTCATGCAGGCGCTGCCCTTCGTCCTGGTGCTGCTGCCCTTCGGGATGCTGTTCGGCGTGGTGGCATCGGATGCCGGGCTGGATCTGCCGCAGATCCTGGGCTTCACGCTGCTGGTGCTGGCCGGCGCCTCGCAATTCACCGCGGTGCAGCTGATGACCGACCATGCGCCGGCGCTGGTGGTCATCGTCTCGGCGGTGGCGGTCAACCTGCGCATGGCGATGTATTCGGCCTCGCTGGTGCCCTGGCTGGGGACGGCGCCGGCGCGCGACCGCGCCTGGCTTGCCTATGTGCTGGTGGATCAGAACTATGCGCTGGCGATCCAGCATTTCGAGAAGCACCCGCGTCTGCGGGTCGAGCAGCGCGTGGCCTATTTCTTCGGCACGATCTTCGCGACCTGCGTGCCCTGGCTGATCGCCACGCTGCTGGGCGTTTGGATCGGCAATGCCATCCCGGAAAGCTGGGCGCTGGACTTCGCCATGCCGGTCACCTTCATCGCCCTGATCGCGCCGATGCTGCGCAGCATTCCGCATATGGCGGCGGCGCTGGTCGCGGTGGTCGCCGCGCTGGCCTTTGCCTTCCTGCCCTCGGGGCTGGGGCTGTTCATCGCCGCGCCGCTGGCCATGCTGACCGGCGCGGCGGTCGAGACCCTGATGGAACGCAGCAAGGAGGCCCGCGCATGACCGGCTATGGCGACGGCACGATCTGGATGATCATCCTGGCGGTGGCGCTGGGGACCTATGGGCTGCGCTGGTCCTTCCTGGGCGCCTTCGGCAACCGGCCCATGCCGCTCTGGGCGCAGCGCCTGCTGCGTTATACGGCGGTTGGGGTGCTGCCGGCCATCGTCGCGCCGCTGGTGGTCTGGCCCGCCGCGACCCATGGCCAGCCCGATCCGGCGCGGATGACGGCGGCGGCGGTGACGGTCGCGGTGGGGGTGCTGACGCGCAACGTGCTGGCGGCCATCGTCTCGGGGATGGCCGCGCTTTACGCGATGCTCTACCTGACGGCGTGAAGCTGGCCGTCCTGGCCATAGCCCTGGACCACGCCGCTTTTCTGCCGCAGCAGCACGTTGTGGTTGTTGGCCGGATCGCCGTCCATGTGCTTTCTGGAGACCACGCCGGGCAGGGTCAGGAACCAGTCGCGCAGCTTCAGCGGCGAGAAGCCGCTCGGCGCGGCCTCGAAGCCCGGGATGCGGCGCAGCGCCTGGCCGGTATTGACCGCGCAGAAGCTCTTGTTCGAGGGGCCCTGCGCCTCGACGGCGCGAATCGCCGCCTCGGCCATGGCGGCCGAGACCGGAAGCGTGTCCTCGGCCACCCAATAGGTCTGGCGCGCGTGGTAGTCGATGTAGAAGTTCTTGAAATTCGGGGTGATGCCGTAAAGCACGTCGTTGCGCTCGGGGATCGCCGGATGCTCCCAGCTGCCGGCTGGGTCGTAGATCACCCGCTGGCTGCCGTTGATCATCAGCGCCGAATGCCCGCCCTCGCCGCGCGGGATGCCGATCACGGTGAACAGCGTGATCGAGGGCGGCTCGTTCGAGACGTAGCGCGCGCGCCGCACCGCCTCGTCGCTGGCCCATTTGTTGTCGGCACCGCAGGCCGCAAGCGCGGCCGGCAGCGCCAGCGCAAGGAAGGCACGCCTTTGCATGAATGGCTTCTCCGGCTTGGGATCAGGCGTTGGTCAGCGCCATGAACACCAGCACGGCGATGGCGAGGACGCTGACCCAGGTCGCGGCCTTGATGAAGCCGGCGAAGGTCGCCTGCTGGGCGCGAATGTCCATTTCGCCGTGCGTGTGTTCGGTGATTTCGTGATGCGAAGCCATGGTCCTGTCCGTCAAAGATGCGATGCGTCGGGCAAAGGGATAACGCAAGGCGGCGGGCCTGTCACGCCCCCCAGAGCGCGGCGCCGGTTTCCGACATGCCCGCCGGCCACACCCGGTCCGTGGCGCGCAGGTGGTTGATATGGCCCACGGCCTCGGCCAAGGCGAGGCCGAATTCCGGCTTGGCGATGTTGCGCCGGAACAGCAGCGGGAAACAGCCGACGGCGCTGCGCGGCTCGTCACGCAGCCCCGCGACCACGCGGTCGAGCGCCGCGCGCTGGTTGTCGGCAAGCTGCCGCAACCGGGTGGGCAGGCCGCGATAGGGCAGCTTGTGGCCGGGCAGGATCAGTTGCTCGGGCCGGGCGAAGGCGGCCAGCCGCTCGCAGCTTTCCAGCCAGTCGCCCACGGTGTCGGCATCCGGTTCGGTCGGATAGACGCCGAGATTGGGCGAGATGGTCGCCAGCAGCTGGTCGCCGCCGATCACCAGGTCGTCGTCGAGCGACCAGAGCGTGACATGTTCGGGTGCGTGGCCGTTGCCCAGCCGCACGATCCAGCGCCGCCCGCCGAAGGCGATCTGCCGGCCTTCCTGCAGCCGCTGATAGCCGGGCGGCAGCGGTGCGCAGATATCGGCGCTGTTGAAGGGCCGCTCGTGGCTGCGTTCCTCGACCAGCTCATCGGGCATGCCGGCGCGGCGCCAGAAGGCGATCGCCTGCGGCGTCGGCCGCTCCTGCAGGTCGAGGACGCCCATGCGCGCCGTCAGCCATGCCGCGCGCGAGGTGAAAAGCTCGGCCCCCTGCGCCTGGAACCAGCCGGCCAGGCCGATATGGTCGATGTGGTGATGGGTGGCGATCAGCCGGGTGACCGGCGCGCCTGCCAGCGGTCCCTGCAGGATGCGTTCCCACAGCGCCCGGCCGCGGCGGGTGTCGATGCCGGTATCCACCACGGTCCAGCCCTCGCTGTCGCGGAAGGCATAGACGTTCACCGTGTCGGGCTTGAACGGCAGCGGAAGCTGGAACCAGAACACGCCGGGGGCGATCTCATGCGCCTCGCCCTCGGCCGGAGGATTATGTGTCTCGCTGCGTATCACCCGGCCATTTGACCCGAGAGCACGGCATCGTCAAGCGCCTCCAGATCCTTCGATCCGGCTTTGGCGGCGGCGAGATCGGCGGCGAAATGCGGCAGGATGCGGGTGACGTAGATGCGCGCCAGCGCCTTGCTGCCGCCGCCGGTGGCGGAACGCAGATGGTAATGCGCCCCCAGCACCCGGGCAAAAGCCGCCAGATAGGGCACGGCGCCGGCGAAGCGTTCCTCCATGCCGCGCTCCAGCAGGTCCTGGGTCGCCTCGCGCAGGGTTTCGGCGGCCTGCCAGACCTGGTTGGCCAGCTCCGGCTCTTCGGCCTGCGCGGCCTTGGCGCCGTCCAGGATCTCGTCGAGCAGCGCCATGGCCGCCGCCCCGCCATCCGCCAGCTTGCGGCCGACCAGATCCATGGCCTGGATGCCGTTCGTGCCCTCGTAGATCGCGGTGATGCGCACGTCGCGCAGATACTGGGCGGCGCCGGTTTCCTCGATATAGCCCATGCCGCCATGCACCTGCACGGCGGTATCGGCGACGCGGATCCCGATATCGGTGCCATGCGCCTTGGCGATGGGCGTCAGGAAGGCGGCGCGCCCGGCCCATTCCTCGGACCCGGTGGCCCGCGCCATGTCCAGAGCCACCGCGCAGGCCATGCAGATGGCGCGGGCGGCAAAGACCTCGGCCCGCGATTCCGCCAGCATCCGGCGCACGTCCGGGTGGCGGATGATCGGGCCCATCTGGTTGCGCTCGGCGGCATAGGCGGTGGCCTGCTGCAGCGCCGCCTCGGCCTGCGCCACGCCCTGCACGCCGACGCCGAGCCGGGCGCAGTTCATCATGGTGAACATGGCCGCCATGCCCTTGTGCTCCTCGCCCACCAGCCAGCCCTTGGCGCCCTCGAAGCTCATGACGCAGGTGGGGCTGCCATGGATGCCCAGCTTGTGTTCCAGGCTGACCACGCGCAGGTCGTTGGCGACGCCGGGATTGCCGGCCTCGTCGGGGATCAGTTTCGGCACCATGAACAGGCTGATGCCACGGGTGCCCTTGCCGCCGTCGGGCAAGCGCGCCAGCACCAGGTGGCAGACGTTCTCGGTGACGTCGCTGTCGCCCCAGGTGATGAAGATCTTCTGCCCGGTGATGCGATAGCTGCCGTCCTCGGCCCGCTCGGCGCGGGTGGTCAGCGCGCCGACGTCCGATCCGGCCTGCGGCTCGGTCAGGTTCATGGTGCCCGACCATTCGCCCGAGATCAGCTTCGGCAGATACAGCGCCTTGAGTTCGTCGCTGCCGTGATGCTCCAGCGCCTCGATCTGGCCCTGGGTCAGCAGCGGGTTCAGTTGCAGGGCCAGGCAGCCCGAGGCGATCATCTCGTTCACCGCCATGTTCAGCGCCTGCGGCAGGCCCATGCCGCCGTGATCGGGATCGGCGGCGATGCCGATCCAGCCGCCCTCGGCCAGGGCGCGGAAGGCCTCGGCATAGCCGGGGGACGAGCGCAGCGTGCCGTTTTCCAGCCGCGCGGGCGTCAGGTCGCCGGCCCGGTTCACCGGCGCGATGATCTCGGTGGCAAGTTTGCCGGCTTCGGTCAGGATGGCGGTCAGCGTCTCGGGCGTCGCTTCGGCGAAAAGCCCGGTCTCGGCAAGCTGCGGGAATGACACGATCTCGTTCAGGATGAATGCGATCTGCTCGACCGGTGCTTGATAGGCCATCCGTCTTCTCTCCCTCTTGCGCCTTGGCAAATGCGGCTGTGGCGCGTAACTGAACCCTCGAACGATCATAGGTGCCGCCAGTCGGCCATCAACCGCAACCTCACGTAACGGTATGCAGACCCGGATCTTGCGCCACGACGCCCAGGGCATTGCCGCCGCCGCCGACCTGCTGGCGCGGGGCGAGCTTGTCGCCATTCCCACCGAAACGGTCTACGGCCTGGCCGGTGATGCCCGCGACGCCAGCGCGGTGGCGCGCATCTATCAGGCCAAGGGACGGCCCAGCTTCAACCCGCTGATCGTGCATCTGCCCGATCTCGAGGCGGCCGAGCGCGTCGCGGTGTTCGACGAGGCGGCGCGGGCCTTGGCGCGGACCTTCTGGCCGGGGGCGCTGACCATGGTGCTGCCGCTTCGCGAGGGGGCGGGCATCGCCTCGCTGGTCACGGCGGGGCTGGACACGGTGGCGATTCGGGTGCCGGCGCATCCGGCGGCGCAGGCGCTGCTGCGCGCCTTCGGCGGACCGCTGGCGGCGCCCTCGGCCAATCTCTCGGGCCGGATCAGCCCGACCGCGGCCGCGCATGTCGCCGCCTCCGGGACCGGGCTGGGTGGGCGCATCGCCGCGGTGCTGGATGCCGGCGCCTGTCCGGTCGGGGTGGAATCGACCATCATCGGCTGGGTCGCGGGCGCGCCCGCCCTGCTGCGCCCGGGCGGCGTCGCCGCCGAGGCGATCGAGGCGGTGCTGGGCCGGCCGCTGCTGCGCCCGGCGGCGAATCCCGACGCGCCCAGCTCGCCGGGACAGCTGACCAGCCATTACGCGCCGCGCAGCCCGCTGCGGCTGAACGCCAAGGCCGCGCATCCGGGCGAGGTGCTGATCGGCTTCGGCCCCGTGGCGGGCGAGATGACGCTGAGCGCCAGCGGCGATCTGGCCGAGGCGGCGGCGCGGCTCTTTGACCTGCTGCACCGGGCCGATGCGCTGGGGCGGCCCATTGCCGTCGCGCCGGTGCCGGAAGGCGGTCTGGGCGCGGCGATCAACGACCGGCTGCACCGGGCGGCAGCGCCGCGTTAGGTGTCGGGTGGCCGGGCGTCAGGCATGGCCGGCGCTGGGCGACAGCATCAGCGGGTCGATGCCCAGCGATTTCAGCGCCGCGCGCCATTTCCCGGGATTGTCGGCGCCGAAGATGATCTCGTCGCCGCGATCCGAGGTCAGCCAGCCGTTCTGCAGGATCTCGGAATCCAGCTGGCCCGGCCCCCAGCCGGCATAGCCGAGCGCCAGCATGGCGGGCTGCGGGCCGTGGCCGCGGGCGTAATCCTCGAGAATGTCGCGGGTGGTGGACATGGCCAGGTCGTCGGTGATGCGCATCCGGTTCTCGCCCAGCTGGATGTCGCGGGGCACCCGGTGCAGCACGAAGCCACGCCCCGGCTCGACCGGACCGCCGAAGCGCACGGGAATATCCAGCGCATCCTCGCCCACATCGATGCCCAACTGCGTCAGCAGGTCGGCAAAACCGATCTCGGGCAGCGGCCGGTTCACCACCAGACCCATGGCGCCGTCCTCGGAATGGGCGCAGACCAGGATCACGGATTGCTCGAAGCGCGGATCGCGCATGGCGGGCATGGCGATCAGCATCTTGCCGGTCAGATTGCTCGACTTGTCCATGATCTGCTCCGTCTCCTTTTCATCAAGATCGGCGCTGCGGACTGATTTCGCAAGGGATTGGCGGGAATGTGACTTCACGCCACGGCCTTGGCGCGACTAGATAGGGGCCATGAAGACCCTTGCTCTGATTTTCCTGACCGCCGCGCCGGCCCTGGCGCAGGACCTGCCGCCCGGGCTGGTCGCGGCCGAGCTGCTGCCCGGCTGGGTCACGCCCGAAGGTCATCGCATGACCGCGCTGCGGCTGGACCTGGAGCCGGGCTGGAAGACCTATTGGCGCAGCCCCGGCGATGCCGGCGTGCCGCCGCGCTTCGACTGGCAGGCCTCGGACAACCTGGCCGAGGCGCGGCTGCTTTGGCCCCGCCCCGAGGTGATCGATTCGGGCGGCGAGCGGACGCTGGGCTATCACGACGAGCTGGTCCTGCCGATCGAGATCGTTCCCGCCCGTCCCGGCACGCCGGTGGCGCTGCGCGCCACGGTGGATTTCGGGCTTTGCCTGGACATTTGCGTGCCGGCGCAGGTGATGCTGGAGGCGCCGCCGGCCGGCCCCGGCCCCGACCCGGTGATCCAGGCCGCCATCGCCCGCCAGCCCCAGCCCTCGGATGCGCAGCCGGACTGCCGGATCGAGCCGATCAAGGACGGGATGCAGGTCACCGCGACCTTGCCCGAGGCGGAAAGCGGCCGTGGCGGCGAGGTGGCGATGGAGCTGTCCCAGGAGGACATCTGGGTCTCTGCCCCCGACACCGGACGCGCGGGCCGCCGCTTGACCGCGCAGGCGGATTTCGTCGCCGCTTCGGGCAAGCCCTTCCCGCTGGACCCGCAGGCGCTGCGGGTGACGCTGATCGGCCCCGACGATGCGGTCGCCTTCCAGGGTTGCCGCGAGGAGACCGACTAGCCCTCGAGCCGGGCGGAAAGCGACAGCAGGTCCGCCCAGGCCTCGCGCTTGGCGGCCGGCGTGCGCAGCAGATAGGCCGGATGGGCCATCGGCAGCGCCGGCAGGCCGAAGGCTTCGGTCCAGGTGCCGCGCAGCTTCAGGATGCCCTGGCGGTTCAGCAGCGCGATGCAGGGCGTGTTGCCCATCAGCACCAGCAGTTGCGGCTGGACCAGCTCGACATGGCGGCGCAGAAAGGGCAGCATCATGGCGATCTCGGCCGGCTCGGGGCGGCGGTTGCCCGGCGGGCGCCAGGTCAGCACATTGGTGATGTAGAGCGCGCGTTCCGCATCCACCGCCTGGCGCGACAGGCCGATGGCGGCGAACATCCGGTCGAGCAATTGCCCCGCCCGGCCGACGAAGGGGCGGCCCTGCCGGTCCTCCTCCTCGCCCGGGGCCTCGCCGATGATCATGACCCGCGCCGCCGGATTGCCGTCGCAAAAGCAGAAATTGCGCGCGCCCTTCTTCAACTCGATGCCGTCGAAGGCTTCCTGCGCCGCCGCCAGCTCGGCCAGGGTCGCGGCGGCCGCGGCCATGGCCTCGGCCTGGGCGGCCAGATCCTCGGCCGCGTCGTCGCGGGCCTTGGCGGGCGCAGCGGGGGGCGGGGCGGCAGGGGTCGGGGCGGCCTCGGCCCGCTCGGACAGCTCATAGCGGTCGAGCGGCGCGTCGAGACATGGCTCGTCCGCGCCCAGCTCGGCCTGCCATTGCAGAAGCGCCAGCGCCGTCTCGGCGTCCAGCGCGAATCCCCTGTAAGTCGGATCGGCGGTCATGCGCGCAGGCTAGGACGCCGCGCCGGCGCCGGCAAGCGCCCGTCTTGCCGGCGCCCGGAATGCGGTTGCGCGGGCGACGCGTAACTTACTGCGATTGCGTCAGCGGCGCGGTGCCGCCGCCCATTCCGACAAGGCGCTGGATCAGCGGCTTGGCGGTCGGCCCGATCCGGTCGCAGGCGCCGGGATCGTCCAGCAGCTTGAAGGCCGGCCCGTAATAGGTGCGGTCATAGGCCGAGGCATCCAGCCCCAGCTTGGCCGCCAGCCGGTCGCCCGTCCCGGTGATCAATGTCCATTCGCCGTCCGTGATCGCGTAATCCGGGCAGTTCGAGGTGATGACATTGACATTCGCCAGTTCGGCGATCAGCGATTTCGCCTCGGCATCGCTGAGACCCGAGACATCGGGAAGCTGCACGGTGACACCTCCATCGGCCAGTGCCGCCGTGGCGAGAAAGGCCAAGGCGCCGGTCGTGACCGCACCTGTCTTCATGGTCGCCCCCTTCGTTTGGTCTTGCGTTTCCGGGTCCATCCGGCCCGATCCGATCCGCCGGCGCAACCCAATTCGCCGTGAACTTGACGCAGCACAGGCGCAAGGATACGCGATTGACCAACAGCCAGAAGCATAGAGGATGCCTGCGATGACCACCTATTCCCTGCTGATCCTGCCCGGCGACGGCATCGGCCCCGAGGTCATGGCCGAAGTGCGCAAGGTGATCGGCTGGTTCGAGAAGAACCGCGGCCTGTCCTTCGCCGTCAGCGAGGATCTGGTCGGCGGCGCCGCCTATGACAAGCACGGCAAGCCCCTGGCCGACGAGACGATGGCCCGGGCGCAGGCGGCCGACGCGGTGCTGCTGGGCGCCGTGGGCGGGCCGAAATACGACAATCTGGACTTCTCGGTGAAGCCCGAGCGCGGCCTGCTGCGCCTGCGCAAGGAGATGGACCTGTTCGCCAACCTGCGCCCGGCGCAATGCTTCGACGCGCTGGCCGATTTCAGCTCGCTGAAACGGGACGTGGTGGCCGGGCTCGACATCCTGATCGTGCGCGAATTGACCTCGGGCGTCTATTTCGGCGAGCCGCGCGGCATTTCCGACGACGACACTTCCGGCAACGAGGGCGGCCGGGTCGGCGTGAACACCCAGCGCTATACCTCGGGCGAGATCCGCCGCGTCGCCCGCGCCGCCTTCGAGCTGGCCCGCAAGCGCGGCAACCGCGTCTGCTCGATGGAAAAGGCTAACGTCATGGAATCCGGCATCCTGTGGCGCGAGGAGGTGCAATGGGTCCATGACAACGAATATCCCGACGTGGAACTGTCGCACATGTATGCCGATAACGGCGCCATGCAGCTGGTCAGAAACCCGCGCCAGTTCGACGTGATCGTGACCGACAACCTGTTCGGCGACATCCTGTCCGACGCGGCGGCGATGCTGACCGGCAGCCTGGGCATGCTGCCCTCGGCATCCTTGGGGGCGCCGATGGAAAACGGCCGGCCCAAGGCGCTGTACGAGCCGGTGCATGGCTCGGCCCCCGACATCGCCGGCCAGGGCAAGGCCAACCCGATCGCCTGCATCCTCAGCTTCGCCATGTGCCTGCGCTATTCCTTCGACCTGGGCGCCGAGGCCGATCTGCTGGAGAAAGCCGTCGAGAAGGTGCTGGCCGACGGCCTGCGCACCGGCGACCTGATGGGCGCCGAGGGCGGCAAGCCGGTCTCGACCGCCGAGATGGGCGACCACATCGTCGCGGCGCTTTCGGCACTGTAATCGGCCGGCCGCGCCTGCCGGGACAGGCGCGGCCCCATCGCGGAGCGTCGGAGGGGCGCATGACGGCGGGCAATATCAAGGGCGCGCTGCTCGCCCTTCTGTCCATGGGGCTCTATTCGACCCATGACGTGATCATCAAGCTGCTGGGCGGAACCTATCCGGCGCTGCAGATCCTGTTCTTCTCGGCGCTGTTGTCCTTTCCGCCGCTGGCGGTGCTGCTGCTGCGCGATCCGACGCATGGCACCTTGCGGCCGCGCAACCCGTTCTGGGTCGGGCTGCGTTCGCTCTGCATTGTCGCCTCGGGCATCGGCGGCTTCTATGCCTTTTCGGTGCTGCCGCTGGCGCAGGTCTATTCCATCCTTTTCGCCGCGCCGCTGCTGGTCACCGTGTTGTCGGTGCCGCTGCTGGGCGAAAGGGTCGGGGTGCATCGCTGGCTGGCGGTCTGTGCCGGGCTTTGCGGGGTGCTGATCGTGCTGCGCCCCGGCGCGACGCCCCTGGGCCTCGGCCATCTGGCGGCGCTGATGGGGGCGACGGCGACGGCGCTTTCCGCGATCGCCGTGCGGCGCCTGGGCCGGTCCGAACGGACGGTGATCCTGCTGCTCTGGCCGATGATCGGGAATTTCTTGCTGACCGGCGCCTCGCTGGGTTTCGCCTATCGGCCGATGGAGCTGGGCGACCTGGCGCTGACCGGGGTGATCGCCGCCCTGGGTCTGGCGGCGGGCTTTCTGCTGATCCTGGCCTATCAGGCCGGCGAGGCGGCCAATGTCGCGCCGATGCAATATTCGCAGATGCTCTGGGCGGTGGCCTATGGCTGGTTTCTGTTCGGCGAGCGTCCGGACGGCCCGACGGTGCTGGGGGCGGGGCTGATCATGGCATCGGGGCTCTACATCCTGATGCGCGAGCGGCTGGGCGCCTCGCGGCTGCGCCCGGCGACACGGGCGCGCTTCGGCAGCGAGGCGGTGACCGCGCCGCGCTGGAGCCTGCTGCAACGCCTGCTGCGCGAGCGGGGCTGAGGCGGCTTGGCCGCTGCGGTTTTACAGGGCGAAGATGCAAGATTCCCCCTTGCATTCCGCCGCCCCAGCGGCTACCTGCCCCACACGGTCGGAGCGTAGCGCAGCCTGGTAGCGCACCTGCTTCGGGAGCAGGGGGTCGGAGGTTCGAATCCTCTCGCTCCGACCATTTTTCCCGTTGTGGCGTTTCAGAGAGTCTTGCCTTTTGTTTCACAAGGCGACCCTCTGGTGAGGTCGAGAGCTTCGCGGCTGAGCTCGGCGGGCCGGACCGCTTGCATGCAACTTTGCCGTGTAACCCCAGAGGCGATTGTCGGTCACGGCCCTTTGCAGACGTTGGCGCGACGATCTGATGCTACGTCGCGGCTTCACCACTGCGGACATTCGGGGTGCCTGCAGCAATCTTCCTGTCCGAGCTTGAAGCAGGCTTCGCGCGGATTGCGGGTTGGCGTCGCGCAGAGTAAAAAATTCCGAGCAACACCGGGAGGTATTTATGGACCAGTCCGATCAGGAACTCGAGCGTCTCAGCGCGCTGTTGCATGCGCTGCCCATCGAGAACATGCCCATGACGCTCAGTGAACTTGATGGCTATGTAGTCGGTGTTCTTGCCTGCCCGGATATGATCCCGCCCTCGGAATGGATGTCCCATGTCTGGGGAGAGACAGGTGAGGCAAATTTTCCCGATCAGAAAACCGCCGAAGCCACGGTCGGTGCGGTCATGGCTCACTACAACTCGGTTGCGGAGGCGATGACCCGCTCACCTTGGATCGAACCCATCTACGAGGTTGACCCCAACAGTGATGAGGTGATGTGGGAGCCTTGGATCGATGGCTTCACTCGCGCTATGGGGCTAAGACCGGATGCTTGGGATCGACTGCTCGCTCAGGCCGACGAAGAGACGCGGACGACGATGATCTTCTTGATGGCGCTTCAGGAAATATACACTGGCCACAGCAAGTTCACGGATGAGGAGATCGACGAAATCGACCTTGAAGCACCCAATCTGATCCCGAACTGCGTTGCGACGATACTCTATCAGTCTCGTCCCGAGCTTTCCCGCATGGAGCCCGCAAATCGTTCCGAGATGCCGTTCAACGCCGGTCCCCGGCCCGGGCGGAACGACCCATGCTCCTGTGGGTCGGGCCGCAAATACAAGCAATGTTGCGGTCGGAACTGACCGATCGCCCAAGTCTCTCACGGCCCAAACCGGTCATTCATGATGCTTGCGGCGGACGGCTGGTCTCTGCCTTCCCATGGGGGCGACGCTCGATAAGAAGAAGGTCGATCCGACACCCAAGCCTCCGCCGTCCATTTCACGCCGACATCTGACGGTCGATCGGTCACGAAAAAGCCCCCTTGCATCAGCTGAACTTAGTCTCAACAAAGATACCGTCTAGCAATGGGAATTTGAGATGTCGGGGCCAGCTGACGAGTTGAAGACTATTCTGCAGGAGCATCCTGCAGCACCTTTCCTTTTTGTAGGTTCTGGATTTTCACGGCGCTACTTAGGGCTCGGCGACTGGTCCGGACTTCTTCAGCATTTTTGTGCGCCTATCAAAGAGTTTGGGTATTACAGCTCGAGAGCCAACGGCTTGATGCCTGAAGCCGCATCTTACATGGCGCAAGACTTCAACGAATGGTGGTGGTCAGCCGACGTTACAGCCGACAGCCGCGAGCAGTTCTCTGGCATCGTGAAAGGTAACGCTGACGCTTTGAAAGTCGAGATCGCGAAGTACTTGAAGCAATATTCACTCGAGAAGGCACGAAAACTGGAATTCGGAGGCGAAATTGCCGCCCTAACCAAAATCACAGTCGATGGCGTGATAACGACAAACTGGGATTTCTTCCTTGAAGAGATTTTTCCGGACTATAAGGTATTCGTTGGCCAAGAGGAGCTTCTTTTTGCGAACCCTCAATCTATTGGAGAGATTTATAAGATCCACGGATCGGCAAGCGACCCTCGCAGCCTGATACTTACAGCCGAGGACTACGCGCAGTTTAACGACAGGAATCCCTACCTTGCAGCGAAGTTAGTTACGATCTTCGTGGAGCATCCAATTCTGTTCTTCGGATACTCGATAACAGACCCTCACATTCGCGCACTTGTCTCATCTATTGCGAAATGCCTACCTCAAGAAAAGATCGATCTATTCCAGAAGAATCTCATTTTTGTCCAGCGCACCAAAGGCGACGAGAAACCTGCAATAGAAAAAACAACGATTCAGTCAGGAGACTTCAGCGTCACGATGATGGTGGCGAAGTTTTCTGACTTCAATGAAGTGTACACAGCTCTGTCTGCGCCGAAAAGAAAGATGCCTGCGAGAGTGTTGCGTTTCTTTAAGGAGCAGCTTTACGAATTAGTACACAATCCAACCGGTGATGAGAATAAAATTGCTGTAATCGATTATGAAGAAATCGGTTCTGCGAAAGAAGTTGAGTTCGTAATCGGCGTTGGGGTTGCGCAACGGCAGCAGGATTTAGGCGAGAAGGTAGAGCAACACGTACAGAGTGTTCTGGCCAAAAAGGGATACGCAGGTGTGTTGCCGGACGAGGTGTTTGTCGACTGCCTTCAAGAAGAATCGAAGTTTGACGCAAAGGATCTACTGGTGTCCGCCTACCCTGGATACGCGAGATCAAATCGAACGTTCATCCCTGTTTTCCGCTACTTGAATGCTGCTGGAATTGTCACCCAAGAAGACTTGTCTAAATCAAGCTTTGAAGGGGCAAAGAAGATCGTCCAGAAGCTACAAAAGGCAGACTATACATTGCCAAGTTACGCGACTCGATACAAAAATTCATTTGCCGGATTGACAACGCAAGAAATCATCGAGAAATCGTCAGATCCTATTGAGGCCCTTCTGATGCTTCCATTCCAACCTTCTGAAGATCTGGACCTCAAATCGCTACGTCAATTTCTCTGCGATAACGCAGAGAGTTTTGAACAAGAACCTTATAGGACAGCCTATCGAAAGGCGATCTGCTTGCTTGATCGATTATCCTACGGATTCTGACGCCTTTTTCATATAAGTGACGCGTAGGCGAGAAAAAGTATATCGCTCCGTCGCGGACACCCAGCAGCGCGCTTGTCATCCGCAACCGTCGTCTTGGGACCGGCCGTAGAAGGTTGAGGAGAGGGCAGTCGAGCGTTCCCGCCCTTTCGAGAGATGGGCAGCGAACTTCCGCTCTCCGCCACTCGCGACGGCGACGACCTGACCAGCGCGCTCTGCCCAATGCGGATGTTCATGAGGTTTGTCGTAAATGCCAGTGTCTGACCCATGCCGTTAAAAATCTCCAGACTTGATCGTCCCAACGATCGACATGACTACCGCAATGGTCGCATAGTGAATATAAACTCAGTCCGGAATCCGGGGGCAAGGTCACGTCCGGGTGGCATTGGCAGAGAAACGGTCGAGGGTCTGGAATTGCGGGTGCCGCAACAGGTGTTGCCTCCAGTCTACAGCACAAACAGGGAGATCTAATTGCGGCCTGATGAATATTGGAAGAACTTCAACCTTGGAACTGAACTTGATATCGCCGGCCGATTTCTGTTCAACGGGCTGCTGGCTTTCCACGAGATGGAGCATTTTGCAGCCGAGGAGGATGCCTTCGAATTCTTGTACTCAGTGGCAGTCGGCGTCGAGCGTCTCTTGAAGATTGCGATCATCTTGACCGAGCACGATACCGCAGTTGACCAGGAATCCTTCGAAAAGAGCCTGATCACGCACACACACCAAGACTTGGCCCTACGGTTGAGGGAACCACATAGCCTGAAATTTCCTGCGAGAGAAAACGAATTCATTGCTCTACTGGGCCAGTTCTACACATCCCAGCGCTACAGTCGCTATAGCTTGAACTCGGTATTCGCGCCTACTCATGAGCGCGACAAGCTCGTAAAATTTCTGGAAAAGCACCTTGACATCAAGATCGACACCAGTGGTTGGTTGACGATCACGCGGAACGAGCGCAAGCACCGTAAATTCATAGGAAAGGTAGTCTCGAAAATCGTGAACCCAGTCCACCAGATCATCGAGGATGAAGCCAGACGGCTCAATATCTACACCTATGAGATCGACTACCAGTCCAAGGCTTCAAAGATTTTCCTCAGTAAGAAATTTGATTTCGAGGACGAAGACATCCTGCAGGCCGAACTGCTGGCCTATTTCCTCTCAAGCGAAGCCTGCGGCCCGAACGCGCAGTTAATCCGCGATCTGATTAAACCCCTGCCGTTTGATCCTGCTCGCGAGGGCGAATATCTGGCAGCTCTCCGGTGCGACAGGAAAAAGATCGCTGTGCTCGACGAGCTGGAGGCGCTTTACGAGGACGTCACGAACTTCAAAGAGCGCCGTGAACTGCTGGAAGCCTCGGCGCTCGAAAATCTCACCTATGGCGAAGAAGTCGAAGATGAAGACATAGAGGACTTTGACTTTGACAATAGTGAGGATGGAGACGGCAGGTAATCGGCTGGGTAGGGCGTTTGCGAAGACCCGAGTTAAGAAAAGACAAACCGCTTGGGCGCCAAAACAGATACAACCGTCGATCTGGCAGAGACTGTCTGCCACCGTCTGCAAATGCGGATAGACGCCGTTCATGACCGGCGCAGCGAACTTCCGCTTTCCGCCCTCTTACGTCATAGCTGGTCGAGTGACCCCGAACTGCTCTGTTAGGAAATCCACTGTCGCTTCATCCCGTAGCTTGCAGACAATGTTCTGGTTCGCAAATGCTCCTTTGAAGCGCTTGGCCTGGGCCGGATCAACCGTTTTGCGCCATTCGATGCCGACGGCGTGCTCTGCGTTTTCTTGCGGCTCGCCAAGACGCTTCATTCGGGGTTCGGACAGCGGTTGGTCGAAGAGTGGACCGTCAGGCGTCATAAACTCGGCCGCAGGACGGGCCTCGGCTGTCACGATACCATAGCCGATGTAGCCGTTGCCCTTGTCATAGACGAAAACCTCATCACCGACGCTCAGTTGATATAGCCGTTTCGAGTAGAACTCGCCGCCTCCAGCCGAGATGAACCTATATCGCTTCATGTCTGCCCAGGAACGATACTCGCCCAGACCGGCATTGACGAAGTAATACCCCGACCACGGCGCGCGGACCTTGCGTTCCGAGCGCTCTTCCACCGCTTCCTGGTCCAGCAGGAAGTCGGTCGTCAGCCATTCCTGGCCATCGACCTCGAAGACGTTGAAGAAGACGGTATTGATCGCGACGCCATGTTCTTCCGACAGGTATTCAACGATCCGGCGAGAGGCGGGGTCGAGTTCGCTGGCGACGATCAGCATGGAGTGGCTGGCGTTCAGCCGTTCGGGAATCGCCTCGCCAAAACGGTCGAGGAAAGCAGTGGCCAGGCGTGTTCCCAAGTATTTCTCGGCTCGGTCATAGATTTCGGGCGTCGTCAGGGTTCTGACCCATGAGGCGTAATCAAGCACTTGCGCGACGATATCGCGCGGGGTGCGGTCTTTCTTCAACTCAATGATGACTAGCCCGCCGGTAGCGTCCATGGCCAGAAGGTCGATGAACTTGCCATGGTCGGTCGGTACCTGTCGGCCAATGATCATGGCGTCGATGCCGACAAGGCCGGGATTCGCGGCGACCCAGCCTTCGATCATCTCTTCCTTCGACAGCGCGCGGCGGGTCGCGGGGCGCAACTGGCCGTCGCGGATCTGGTAAAGTGAGGTCATGTGCGGGCCTTTCTGCCGCGTTTGGGTTTGGGCGCGGCGGCGCGGGCTTCGCGGATGCGGGCGAGGAGGGCGGCGGCGGGTTCGTCGGTGGGGTCTTGCGGGACAAGCTCGCCTACGAAGGCTTTGGCCAGAATACGTTGATCGAGGCGGCCGAGCAGTTTCAGGGCCTTTGCGGCCTCGGTGGCGAGGCGGTCGATCTTGGCGAAGGCGGTCTCGATCCGGCGGACGATTTCACGTTGTTCGTCGAGGGGAGCGAGTTTGATGTGGAATGCCCTGATCTCGGGGAAATAAATCGTCGTATGTGTCGATCCCTCGCCAAATTTCTTGATGTCCTCCCCTTCCGATAGCAGAGCATACATCAGGTATTCAGGCAGAAGGGCGTCGGTGCAGGTCCATGTCGCAAAGTCTTGGCTGGTCGCCATTTCTCGACCCATGATGCAGATGTAACCGACTGACGCTGTCCGCGACAGCACAACAGTTCCTGCCGGAAGCAAGCGCGCCGAGGAATTGGCCAGGCCCTGTTCGTTTGTCTTCTGGATCGTATCGAAGATGACCCGTCCATGGTGAAGATTCGCGTCGGGAATACTCATCCAGCACACATCTCCACCCCACCAATCGTCACGGGAGCGGCTTGGCGTGTGGCCCGTTTCTTGCCGGGCGATGCGGAGCAGAGAAACCCACTCCCATTTTTCGGGCAGGTTAACATCGGGGATGTTGACCGAGATGCCACCTTGTCCTGCCTTCACCTCGGTCGTTGCTTGCCTGCCACCGCGCCCCTGCTGCGGAGGTGGTGTTCGTTTGAGCAAGGCTGAAACAGGTTCAAGAGCACTATCTTCCCGAAAATCGGCTGTGAGATTGCCCGCGTAAGCTGATCTGAGCACGGTCAGCTTATACCGCTCCACCAGCTTTTCGATGGCGGTGAGGTGGGTGCGGGCGGTGGTGGTACGGGCGCTGAGGGTGTCGAGCTTGCACACGATCCGCCGTTGCTCGGGGAGTGGCGGTAGAGCGATTTCTCGCTCAAAAGTTGCACCAACTTTCACGAATGGTTGAGCGGATCCGCCCTTTTCCCAGAAACCTTCGTCGTTAAGGAGAAGCTGCAGCCAGTCTGCGTCAACGGCGATTTCCTCTGGCCAAACAATGTGGGTGTTGGCAACGGCACTCCACCGACCAAAGGCTCGAAAGGTCTTGCCGCATCTCGCACCTACGGCGGAAATGATGATTGCGTTCCCTTTGTGCTCGGGATCTGGAACCCAAACATCCTGCCCCGATGCACTGTATGCGGGGAAAAGGCCATCTGCGGGGGCTTGCGCCTGTTTACCTTTGATCAGCTTGGAATTACCAGAGCGCGTTCGCGTAAAAGAGTGTATCGACGCGCTAGCCCACCCCTGGGGCAGCCCCGTCATTCTGCTGCCTCCACCATCGGCGTGGCATCCAGTTCCTCGGCTAGTCCCTCGATCTCTTCCAGCGCAGCGCGCAGATGGCCCATGATCGCGGCGGCGATCTCGTCGGGTTCGGTCATCTCGTCCTCGGGATCGCCGCTTTCATCGCGCAGCCAGGTCCAGTCGAGGTTGTCGCCGCGCGCGGCGATCTGCTCGCGCGTCAGCTTGCGCCAGCGGCTGGTCTCGCCACCCTCTTCCCGCGCGGAACCGCCAAGGGGATCGGGGCCGAACAGCCGCTCGAATTCCTCGAAATGCGCGGAGGTCAGGGCGTTGGTCTTGCCGAAGGACGGCATGTTGGTGCGCAGGTCGTAGAACCAGACCGCCTCGGTCGCCTGTGTCGCGTGATCGGCCGGATAGATGCGGTCGGTGACACGGGTGAAGAACAGCACGTTGGTCTTGACACCCTGAGCATAGAAGATGCCGGTCGGCAGGCGCAGGATGGTATGCAGGTTGCAGTTCACCATCAGGAAACGACGCAGCGCGGTGCCGGTGCCGTCGCCGAACAGGATGTTGTCGGGCATGACGATGGCGCAGCGCCCGCCCGGCTTCAGCATACGGATGGCGTGTTCAAGGAAGGGCATCGGGCCGACCCGCTCACCCGCTGTCAGGGTGAAGTCGGGACGGTTGACGTTCGACGGCATCTTGTTGAAGGGCGGATTCGTCAGGATCACATCGGCATGGCCAAGCGCCTCGCCCTGCGGGGCGCAGCTGTCCTCGCAGCCGACAAGGCTTTCGATGCCGTGCAGAAGCATGTTCATCACGCAAAGGCGGCGGGTGTCGGGCACCCATTCGTGACCGCGGAAGGCCTGCCGACGCTGGAAGTTACCCTGTTCCTCGGTTAGCGTGAACAGGTCGTCGGTCGCGTCCTTGACGTAGCGGTCGGCGGCGATCAGGAAACCGGCGGTGCCGGCGGCGGGGTCCTGGACGATCTCACCCGGCTGCGGCTGGATCAGGCGGATAATGCTATCGATCAGGGCGCGGGGGGTGAAATACTGGCCTGCCTTGGACTTGCTGTCCGACATGACCTTTTGCATCAGACCTTCATACATGTCGCCAAGGCCGTCCTCGCGCGCGCTGAACCAGTCGATCCTGTCCATATTGGTGGTCAGCGTCTTGAGGTCCTTGGGCTCGCGCAGATGGGTGACGGCATCGGTGAAGATCGCCAGCACCATCGGATTATGGACGATTTCGGGGTCACCGAGGTCGAGCAGCAGCTTCTTGTAGTAGCGAAGCTGATCACCGCCTTCGGCCCTGGCCAGCTCCGACCAGCTGTAGGCGGCGGGGATGATCGTGGCTTGCCCGGTCTCCTCCAGCATCTTGAGGAAGAGAAGGTAGGTCAGTTCATTGACATAGTGCAGGATCGAGATGCCGGCGCCTTGCAGCGTTTTCGCCTCGCGCCACAGTTTGGCAACGATGTCGTTGGTGTTCGGGCTCATGCGCAGACTTTCCAGAGTTCTTCGTTGAAATCGTGCAGGATGGATTCCAACTGACCGTTAAAGACCTTGTTGAGGCGATTGAACCCCCCATGGGCGGCGAAGTTGCCTTGGTCGATGCTGTCGCGGTCAAGTACAATTTCGCGCGTGATCTGCTCGGCGATCCGGCGCAGCCATTGCTTTTGTGGTTCGGTCCATCGCCCTCTGGCGAGGATCGTGCGGGTTGCGGACTGGACGCGGGTTTCGAACGGGATCAGCGGGTCGCCGAGTGCTGCCTGCCGGACGAAGCCGATGATCGAGGCGGCGATGTCCTCGTTCGAGGCGTCATTCCAGGCCCGGCGTAGGCTGGTTTCCGAAAAGCCCATCCTGTCGAGTTCGAGGCGCAGGCTGCGCAACTCGGTGCGCGTCAGATCGCGCGGGCGCTGAACGACTACCGAGAGCGCGGCAATCCGGTTCTGGTTGTTCTTCACGAAGGAGGTGAAGGTATCGAGGAAGTCTTCGGGCTTCTCGTATTCGCCATAGCCCGTGGTGACGGCGTGCATGCTGTCTTCGTGATGCGATATCGGGATCCATATCGGCCCTTTGCCGTCCGGGTTCCAGTCGAGGATCTTGCCAAGGTCGGCGAATTTCCGGACATGGGTGGCGGCCTCTGCCGGGGAGCTTTGCTTGAGGCGGTCGCGGAGCTGCTCGACCGTCTCGCCGGTCAGATCCTCGACAGCCTGTGCCACCTTGCTGGGCAGCTTCCGCAGCCTGCGGTGCAGTTTGGCCAGCACCTGATCGCGAACAAGTTCGCGCTGGTCATCCTCAGTGACGGTCGCCAACTCGTCGAAAAGCTGTTCGAAGGTCAGTTTCGGATTGCTGGCGACAGGCTTCATCTGCGTCAGGTCCTGCAGCGTGGCGTAAAGATCCACCGCGTCGAAGATCCGGAATACCTCCTTGCCGATCTCGTCGCAGCGGCGTGTCGCCCGGCCGAGCATCTGTTCGTAGAGGATGCGGCTGTTCACGCGGCGGATGAACACGAGGTTTGTGATCTTGGGCACGTCGATGCCCGTGGTCAGCAGGTCAACTGTCACGGCAATCTGCGGGAAGGCATCGTTGCGGAACGACCGGATCAAGGTGCCCACCTTGTCCACGCTGCCGGTAATCTTGCGGATCGCAGCATCCTCGATCGAACCATATTGCGCGGCAAAAGCCTTTTTCAGCTCGTTCACGATGATATCGGCATGGGCATCCGTTGCCGCGAAGACCAGCGTCTTGCCTTCGAGGCTCGGGTCGATATGCTTTGCCAGCTCTTCAGCGATGACCTGGTTGAAAGGCTGGGTAATGACCTTGCGATTGAAATCCTCTACCTTGAAGTTCAATTCGTCAGGGGCGACTGTATTCTGCACCTCGCCCGTCTGGCTGTCCAATACCTCGACAGCATCGCCCACGTCGAAGGTGATTCCGGCCTTGGCCAGCGCGGTCTGGAAGCGGATCGGTGGCTCGTGGTCAATCAGCCAGCCGTCCACCACTGCCTCACGGTAGGTATAGGTATAGATCGGATCACCAAAAATTTGCGCGGTATGCAATGCGGGCGTGGCCGTCAAGCCGATCTTGACCGCGTCGAAATACTCCAGAACCCGACGATACTTGGAGATATAATCATCCTGCCCCCGAAAGCTCAGCTCTGCGTCCGACATTTCCCGGTCGAGCAGATACCCGCGGTGGCATTCGTCGATCACCATCAGGTCATACTGGCCAATCGGGGGAACATCGGCAGGATCTGCGTTATAGAGAACCCGTTTCACCAGCCCCTGGATTGTGCAGATATGCACGCGGGTTTCGGGATCGGGCTTTACATCTTCAAGCCCTTTGATCCCGAACAACTGGCCGAAGGCCTTCGGCCCTTCGATTGCCGTACTCATGAACTCGTCGCTGGTCTGGGTGCCAAGCGCCGAGCGATCCACCACGAAACAGATGCGGCGGAAACGCTTGGTAGCTAGCAGCCGATAAAGCATGGCAATGGCCAGCTTGGTCTTCCCCGTGCCTGTGGCCATCGCCACCAGCATCTCCCGCCTTTCGGTGGCAAGCGTGGTCTCGACGGCCTCAATTGCAGCTTTCTGGTATGGGCGCAACTGGAAGCCGAAATCGAAAGAACGCGCGTACAGGGCTGCCTGTGCCTTCTCCTTTTCGACCTCAAGCATCGACAGCAGTTCCTCCGGGCGGAACCAACCCATCAACGCACGCCGCAGATTGTTAGCCAGACGGACATCACGGAACCAGATGCCGCTTTCGGTCTCCACCTGCTTCAAGTAGGGACGCCCGTTGGTAGCGAATACGAACGGAACCACAAACCCATCAACCCAGCTGTCGGCATTGGCTGCCCAGACAAAACCCTTTGAATACCGCTCGGCCTGATCTACCGCAGCAGAAACGTTCTTGCGGTACCGTTTGGCCTCGACAATTCCGAGGCAGGTTTCCCCTACGAACAGGGCGTAATCGGCCGGGCCTGATGCCGTGGGCCATTCGGCGATCGCCATGTTCCGCCCTTTGACGGGGCGGCTTCCCTTACCGTAGCGCAGATCGACGCTGTCCGTCTCCCATCCACGGTCCCGCAGTTGCTGATCGATCAGCGCGCGGGTCGCTTGCTCATCAAGGTCGATGGCACCTGCGGCCTCGTTGGCAGCTTGGACGAAGGACGCCATGGTAGCCGGCGCCTGCTGTTTCGCCTCGGCGATGAATTCCTGAAGCTGGCGATCGGCATCCTGCGCCAGTGCTTCCCAGGTTTTTCGCTCCTCGACCTCGCGCTGATGGCGTTCCTTTGCGCTCTCGGCATCCCGCATGGCCTGCTGTCGCGCTTCCTCTGCCTTCTGCGCAACTGTCAGCGCTGCATCTTTTTCCGATCGCAGCCGCGACAACTCATCCCGCAGTTCCTCAGTGGGGTTCGACGGCGGCTGTGGCGGGATGAAGACGCCTGCGGAGAAACCCCGATCCGCCGTGCTTGTTCGGATATGCCAAACCCCCAGTTGCACTGACATCTTGAGGCAGGCAAGTGCTTCGCGGTGATCGCCCCTGCTCTCGTGAACCGCCGTATTCCCGAGCTTGCGGATATGGTGCAGGACATCGAGCACACGCTCCGGCACTGCCCGCTCATATTTCAGACGTCGCAAAATATCGGATTGCGTGTCGTCCGGCTGAAGGTCAACGCCAACAAGCGCTGCGTGACGGCGTGTCAGGCGCTCGGCAAACTGCCGCAGCTTGATCAGGCTCGTGCTTGGGTCGTCCTGAAAATAGCTTTCAGCCAATCGCCCCAGATTGGCCAGTTCACCATCCAGGCGCCCCAGAAAATCAAAGTTGCTCACAGACTGTCTCATGACACATGTTCTGCGATCATCGTCTTGCAAAAGCAATGGGATATCCACCCAGTCCAGCAGATGGCGCCATGACAGCGCGCCAGCTCCTGGGCCGCGAAGCACGTATGAGTAGCCACCGCCTTGTCGCTCACCGTTTGGCTTGACGATGAGCAGCTGCAACCCAGACAATCGGCCGGCACTAGCATTTACGGAGCTGCCGTCTATGCACCCACACAAAGTTAGAGGCTCGGACCAAGGACCGTGCTTCGTCAAGGGCAGTTTTTCCTTGTGCTTCTCTGCCATTCTGCTTCATTCGCAACATGGTCAAACTGGTTCTCTTGCATAAGGCAGAGTCGATCTACGAGGATGAGCTGGACACCTCCTACGATTTTCCACGTCGCTATCTCAACGCGATGAAGGAAGGGGTGGGTGATTGGGTGGTCTACTATGAGCCGGTCAAGGCCGGTCCGCGTGGATACTTCGCCGTAGCGAAAATTGTAGACGTCATTCCTAAGCCCGGCGCAGAAGGCCGATACCTCGCGTTAATCGAGCCGGGCAGTTACTTGCCGTTCGATCGTAATGTGCCGCGGCTGCTGAACGGGCAGCCACTGGAAACGGCACTGAAATCATGCTCGGGTGCGCCGCTGTCGGGCGGCGCGGTCCAGTTGGCGGTGCGACGACTTCCGGAGGGCGATTTTGCCAGAATCGTAAATCTCGGGCTCCCGCATGACCTCGAACAGATCGAAGCGACAAGGTACAACAAGCAGCCTGTAGGCCTTCAGGAAGAGGCGCTAGTATTTCAGCGCCCGGTGACCGAACGGTTGACACGCCGCAAATATCGCGAGGTTGCCTTCAGCCGGAAGGTGCGTGAGGCTTATGGTTATCGCTGTGCAATCTCGGGGCTGCAACTGCGCAACGGCGGCGGACGACCGGAGGTCCAGGCCGCACATATCCGTCCCGTTGAGCGAGACGGTAGCGATTCTATCCGCAACGGACTCGCCCTGTCAGGGACGCTGCATTGGATGTTCGATCGTGGCCTGATCTCGGTCGCAGAAGATAGCGAAACAATCCTTGTTTCAAGGAACAAGGTGCCTGGCGATGTGATCAACCGCCTCATAAGGCCGGGTGGGAAACTGTTGAAACCCGCCGACCCACATAATCATCCTCATCCCGAGAACCTGCGCTGGCATCGTGAGAACGTGTTCGGACAGATTATTACAGGCGTACCACCACTGTGGGGGTAAGAGCCCGAAGTAGGCCGTATCAACTCAAGCCATCCCGACGGAGCGATTCTCTTAGTACGGCCTGTAGCGAAATCTTCTCCTGTATACTGCGCAGCTGCATCTTGGCCAATGCTGACATCGAGACCTTGACCTCTAGAACACATTCAGCGTCGTCAGTGGGGTTGTCGCGAAGATGGGTTAGCATGCTTTGAAGGTTTTCCGCATCGTGGGCCGCCAGTTGCTCATCGCTCGGCTCGGTGAAAACATCGTCTCCGTCCATCCGGATCGTTCTCCTTACAGCTTCATATCCGAAGGCGCCGCTGTCGCACTCAGTTTTTCGTCCACCTGAGAGTTCGCGGCCTCCCGATCCTGATCGACCAGTTTGTAATCCGTCAGCCGGAAATTGAGCGTGACTGTGGTAGCGCTTGTGCGATGACTGACACCGAATGTCGCGCCGCAATTGTTTGGTCCCTCAGTCAGAAACGGCGCCTCGTAGCTGTATCGCCCATTGTCCGGCAGGCCGCGAACACAGGCATAGCGTGGTTCCGGACCGCCACCGACAAAGGCGATGGCGCTGTAATCCATATCTGTTGCCCAGAGCCAGGAGTTCGTACCTGGGGATACCTTGGTCTCGGAGGGCTCGCCATACAGGTCCTCCAGCTGGGCGAGCAGGCTGGCACCGTCAGGACCATTGCTGGCGCTCAGCCTGACCTCTCTGCGCACGGCAGTGACCACGGAGCCTGATGCCGGCGTCGAGACGTCAAGTTCCAGGCTGTCAAAGGGCTGATCATCCTGATTGCGCAGGAAGAAGGTGATACCCGGTGTTTCATAGCCTAGGCGCAGTTCCGTACGGAATGTGCGCCCATCCGGACTGCTGATCTGCAGCGTGCCATCCAGTGGCGACAGTTCCTTGCCAAGATGTTCCTCGATCAGGCGCACGGCCTCATCGATCGGCATGCCGGGTTTCACGCCAAGGATCTCAAATTCATAAGGGCGCGGTTCAACGGCGACAACATGCTGGAATGCATCATATCCGGGCTGTTGCGGGAGGGACTGTGCGCCGGCAGCGGCGGCGGCAAGGAACGTGAGCAGCGCGATGGCAGGGATGCGATGGGGCGGCAGCAAAGGGCTTCTCCATAAATTCACTGTTTTCTTCATAATTCATAGAATACTTCATAGAATCAAGTCCTGTCTGGACGTCTGCATCCGGCATGCCCGACGCAGACGACGCCCTTCTGGAAGCCTTTGCAAAAATCATGCGTAAGCAGCGGACTGCGGCTGGCCTGTCCCAAGAGGAGCTTGCGCATAGAGCCGGGGTCAGCATGCGATATGTCTCACTTCTGGAAAGCCGTCGACATCAACCCAGCTTGGCGACCATTCATGGCCTGTGCCAAGGTCTGGGGCTTTCCATGGTGGAGCTTATCGGTGCGGTCGAGGCTGAGTTCAGCGAAAGGGGCCAGCACTGAGGTTGCTGGAATCGTGGCTGCTGTGATGTTGTGAGGGAAACGGCGGCAGCGATGAAGGTGCTAGCTTTGGCTCGGCTGCATGATTTCGCGCCATTTGGCTGCTGCCTTCGCGCTTTGTTACCTCGAAGGCAATGGCAACGCAGAAGCGCTTGTTCTCGACCCACGCGCCCACATCCGGTATTAAAGGGCTATGGCCATCACATCTGCACACCCACATCCTGACGCTGCATCCATTCGAGACTGGGCACTGTACGGGCCGCGCGACCCGGCCATTGCGACGCTCGTCGAGCGCCTGGCTTACGAACGCCAGATGCGGCTGAACGAAGTTGAGCAACTGATCGTCGATGTCCTGACAACCGCACTTAATACAGAGCGCAAGCCGTCAAGCTAAGCGTGCGACTGGGCTTCCCCGTTCTAACAAAAAACAATCTGTAAAAAATTAGATTAGGAAATCAACGCGCTAGCAAGGTTTTTAGCTAGGAAAATGATTCGTTCTCTGCCATAGTCCGTTTGGGCTAGATGTGCTGGTCACTCACTGACACGGTATAGGTGCAGGGATGGACGATGAATTTTGCCACGAGATGATCCGGGCACGCTTGCGGTTGGCCGGAACCAGCTTCAGCGACATCGCTCGCGAACTGGGTAAAACTCCTGCCTCGGTAAGCCTTGTCTCGCAAGGGCTTAGACGGTCTCAGAGAATCCAGCGTGCGATAGCCGAAAAGCTTGATACCACCCCCGAAAATATCTGGCCTGATCGCTACGAACAGGAGGGCACCATGAAGAGTTAAAAGCGAAAGGCTCCGAAAGCGGCAACTTTCAGAGCCCTGCTTAGGTTTACCGAATCTGAACTACCCGGTAAGCCAAGCATCCCCAAAATCGCACGCAAAGTCAATGACCGGCGCCATCCGTTTCGGTCGATGGCTGCGCTGTGCCTGCATCCGCCGTGATCGCCCGTTCTCGCGGGCGGTCATCTGACAAACTATTGCCAGGGATGTGACATGAACCCCTTCTTTCGCTTTCCCGTGCTGGCACCCGCCAGCCGGACCATTCCGGCGCGCTCGAAAGCGAGCGCCCGCGTGCAGGTCGTCGATGTTCGGTCTTTCTTGCCGTGTCCCGTCATCAGCCGGCTCGAATCCGGGCTGGAAGCCCATTGCTGGGACCAGCTGATTGCGGACCCCGAGATCCGTGAAGTTCAGGCGCAGCCGCCCGTCATCCGGTACCGCGACGCACGGGGCAGGCCCGCCGTCCATCACTTCGACTTTCGCGCCCTCCTGACCGACGGCAATGCGATTGCCGTCGCCGTGCGCCCACTGGCCCGTGTTCGCAAATACCGCTTCAAGGACACGTTGAGGCTCATTGCCTCGCAACTGCCCAGATCCTTCGCGACACGGGTCTTGCTGTTCACCGATGCAGACATTCCCCGGCCGGAGGTCGTGGCGCACGCCCCGACGACGCGCCTGATCGAGCATGCCAGGGAACTCGGCGCGCCGATGATCCCCGCCTTTACCCATATGATCCTAGCTTGAGAGAACACCATGAAACACAGCAATTTCAAGCTTCTCGATCTCGTTATCCTTGATGGCGTAGAATATCGGCTTGCATCGCATGAGCCCGAAGGGATCGTGCTGATCGGAACAGCGCCACCGCACCCTGCACGCAGCATCAGCCATGGCGAGTTGGGGGAACTGCTGCGCAGCCCAAGGTTCCGCTGCATTCCGGGAGGGGCGGCACGCACAGCGGCCGAGCGCAACCTTGACGGCCTCCCCGAGTATTTTCGGGATCTTCCTGACAGCAAGCAGCAGACGGCACTGTGGCGATTGCTGTTCGCCGAGGAACTGCTGCGCTGCATCGAGGCTGGGCTCGCCAGGCGCAACGAGGCCTCGGTCAGCACCATTCTGCCAGCAATCATTGCCGCCGTGGAAAGTAACATCCGGAAGCGCTTTCGCAAACGGTTCAAGCGCGCGGGGCGTATGGAAACCCATCGAACGCCACCTTGCGCCAAGACGCTGCTGATCTGGACACGGGCCTATGAAAGAAGCGGCCTCAACATCATGGCGTTGGTGCCTCAAACGCATCGATGCGGGGGTAGACGTCAGATGCTGCCCGGAGAGCTTACGGCATTTGATGCGCTGATCGCGGAATACGCCTCGCCGCTGCGCCCGACCATTGATCAGATCCACGAGCGCGCGACCAACCTCTATGCAGATTTCAATCGACACCGTGCCGAACAGGGGCAGCCCGAACTCCGGCCGCCATCCCGCTCTACCGTCTATCGCGCAATCAAGCGGATGGACCCCTATGAGACCTACCTGCAACGCTGGGGCGTCGATGCCGCCAACAAGAAATTCGCGATCATCGAATATGGCGTGCAGGTCCTGCGGCCCATGGAACGGGTCGAGATCGACGAATGGGATGTCGACCTCATGGCATGGGTTTCCAATGCCGATCTTCTCGACCGGCTGACGACGCAGCAGATCGCGGCCCTCGAAGTGATCCGCCTTGTCATCTGCGTCGCCATCGACTGCGCCACGCGCTGCGTCGTCGGTCTCACCCTGTCTAGATCGACCAGTGCCGAAGCGGCCATCCGCACGCTGGAAACGGTCACGATCGACAAGACGGCTATCGCGGGCGGCCTTGGTTGTCGTCACGGCTGGCATCACGGCGGACGCCCCGAAACCGTCGCGGCCGACATGGGCTCAGCCTTCGTCAGTGATGATTTCAAGATCACCTGCGCCGGGCTGCTTGCCCGCCTGGTCAATCCACCCGGCGGTGTGGCCAAGCTCCGGTCTCGCATCGAACGCCTGTTCGGGACCTTTGCAACGCATTTTGTCAGCCGGTTCCGGGGGCGGACATTCTCGAACCCCGAGCAGCGGGGCGATTACGATGCCGAGTCGGAAGCCTCTCTTACCGATCAGGATCTGCTGGCGGCGCTCGTGACCTATATCGTGGACGTCTATCACCAACGGGCCCATCGTGGGCTGCATGGCGAGTCCCCCGCAGAGTGCTGGGACCGACTGGTCACCAAATACGGCCTTCCGGCGCCGGTCGATGCGATGGATCGCCGGGCGATCTTCGGCATTGAGCTGGAACGCAGCATTTCCGGTCGGGGTGTGCGGGTGTTCGGCGCGGATTTCGCCTGCGACCAGTTGCGCGATGCCCGCAAGCACAGCCATCAGCACAAGGCTCGGCTGCGGTTCGATCCACTGGACCTTGGCTGGATCGCGGTCGAGGTCGGCGGAACCTGGTATCCCGCCCATGACCTGTCCGGGGCGCTCTCGGGCGTCTCCTTCTACCAGTGGTCGGCGTTTGCCAAGACCGTCATGGATCACAACCGCGAACGCGCCGCGATCTCCGCCGAAATCTTCCATGACGGGCTGCGCCGGCTCGATCTGCTTTCGACCGAGGCGGCCAACGCGGCGCAGCTTGGGCGGATGACGTTCACCACCGAGGAGATCGACAGGGCGGAACAGACACTCGGTCTTGGCCTGCACCTGCTGCCCACAAACTCGGTCGGTCAGGCCCAGACCAGTTCGGATTGGCTGCAGGGCGGGTTCGAGGTCGGGGGCAGCGGGGCGGATGATGCCGATGCACCGCCCGCACCGGAGGACCCTCCTGCGGATGACACGCCGCCGGCGCGCAAGGGCTGGAGGTTCGAAGATGACGAGTGAGCATCACACGCCACCCGATCAGGTCGCGCGGATCGCCGTATCCTTGCGCAAGCATTTCGTGGCCCATCCGGGCTACGAAACCGTGCGGCGGCTTTTCCGCGAGATCATGGACAAACGCCAGGCCGAGCTGGATCTTGGACAGTCTGCCGAGGGACGCGGGATCGCGGTCATCGGGGAATCCGGCAGCGGCAAGACCACTGCCATCCAGCGGATCCTGCGCCGGATTGATGCTGCGGACGCCGAATCTGGCGAGTTCCGCTGGATCTCCATTCGGGTGCCGACGCCTGCTACCCAGAAAGACCTCGCACGCGCGATCCTGCATGCCCTAGCTTTCCAGATCCGGAGCAACACCACGGCGTCGCGCATGTGGGAACTGGTCAATTTTCACCTGCACCTGCGGAAATGCTGGCTGATCCACCTCGATGAAGGCCAGGAATTGGGTGGCCGAGGCTCGGAGGTCGAGAAGGCGGGCGTGATCAATGCCCTGAAGAGCCTCATGCAGATCCCGGACTGGCCGACCAACCTGGTCGTCAGCGGGACACCGGAACTGCATGATCTGCTGACCCAGGATCCACAACTGTCCCGCCGCTTCTTCATCACCCGCTTTCTTCCGGTGACCGAGTTCGATGCCCGTGACGATGTTGCGGAGCTGGTCGCCCGCTACGCCGGGCTTGCGGATCTGCCGTTGGCGCCGGATCTGGCGGATGTGGAGTTCGTGCCCAGGCTTCTCCATGCCGGGCGCGAACAGTTCGGCATCGTGGTCGAACTGATCATCGGCGCGATCACCCGCGCCCTGGCGGATGGAACGCCCGCATTGGGCGTGAAGGATTTCGCACGGTTTTATGCCGAGCGCACCGGGGAGGTCGCTGGTCGGAACCCGTTCCTGGTGCCGGATTTCCGGAGCCTGAACACAGGGCGATTACCGATGGAGCCCGATCCTCCGACGGGTCCGACGGGGCGGTCGCGAAAACAAAGGGGAAGGCGGTAAGATGATCTTTCCCGCCCCGCATGCCCGTGAGACCATCGCCTCCTACGGATACCGCATTGCCCGGCTGTCCGGGCTGTCATCCTTGCCAGAGCTGGTCCACCTCTTCGATCTGGACCTTCGAGCCCTGCTGATGGGCGACAGGCACAGCGTCGAAAACCTTGCCGGATATACGGGCTGTGATCCGCAGGCGCTTGTTCGTGGCGCCCTGGATGCCAGCAATCCGCGGCGTCTGCAACTCGGCGCCGATCCACGCAACAAGGTTCAGTGCGCCCCGGATCGCTATCGGTTCTGCCCGGCCTGTCTGGGGGGATTGGCCGATGGCGATCTTCGATCTGCCTGCCTGGGCCGGACGGATTGGCTGATCGACGCGAACCATGTCTGTGCCGAGCACGGTCTCCGTCTCATGACAGTCCTGCCCCGCAAGGCGGCACGGATGCAGCATGACCTGTCGCCTCTGATTCCAAAGCTGGTCGCAGCTCGGGCGGCGCCCTGGCAACCAGGTCGACCGACCGCGCTGGAGCACTATATCACTGAGAGGCTGGACGGCGTGCACTCCGGGCGCTGGATCGATGATGTGCAACTTGATATCGCGATCCATACCGCCGAAGTCTTCGGGGCCATGGCCATGCGTGGCCCCCAAGGCGACTGGAAAGGCATATCTGCCGATGAGCGTCGCGAGCATGGGCATCTCGGGGCCGAGGTGCTGATCGAAGGACCGGCGGCGATCAAGGATTTCCTGCGCACGCATATCGGTCATGGCCGGCGGGGCAACGATTACCATAACGCCTTTGGCCGCGCGTTCAACGAATTCTATTTCCGAAAGGATCAGCCCGCTTACAGGCCCATCTGCGCGGTGCTGGCAGCATATGTTGGGGAAACCTTCCGCTTCACGGGGCAGGAAAAGGTGTTCGGCATCCGCACACGCGGGGTCGAGCCCAAGACCCTGCGTTCGCTCTGCAACCGTCACGGAATCGGGCTGAAGATCACCGTGCAGGTGCTGAAGGCCCAATACGGCCTCAGGGTCGGGATCGGGGCGAGTTCCGAGGTCGATCCCGACCTGATTGCCGATCTCGCACCAAAGCTGAACGACCTGCTCAACGCCCAGGATGCCGCGCGCCAGCTCGGCGTCAGCGTCGATGTGGTGCGGGGGCTGATCGGCGACGGGCTGCTGGTCCCCGATTACCGCTTCAACGACAGGATGGTCGGGTTTTCGGCAGCGACGCTCGAATCCTTTCTCGATGACTGGTGCAGCGCAGGCAAGCCGCCATCAGGTGGACAGGCAATGCGCACCCCCATCCAGACCGTCGCTCGTGCGAACAGGGTCAGGGTTTCGCGGCTGCTGATCGCGGCTCGGGCCGTTGGGGGTGCGCTGTATCGTGACCGGCGGAAGCGAGGATTGACCGGGGTTACTGTCAGTCATTCTTGCATGGCGGCACTGGTTGAGCGGGCAAAAGCCCATGTGGATAGTTGCCCATCCGGCCACAGCGATCCATCCTGTCTGCGATGGCATGGTGGGCAGGATATGTCGCGCGAGGGGTTTACTTGATGAATGCCGGCAGCATAACGGCGGAAATCTCGCGCGTTCGGGACCGATTGTCCCGCCTTGAGGCCGAGCGAATTGCGTTGCAGGGCGAGTTGGAAGCGCTCGAGCGGCAACTGGATGCTGTTGAGCGAACTCGGACGGAACAGGTGACGCTTGAGGGTGCCGCTGTGGTGAATAGCTCATCCTCGCAGGAGAAGATCGATCTGTTTCGGTCTCTTTTTGCGGGGCGCAGCGATGTATTCCCTTTACGATGGGAGAACAGAAAAACTGGTCGATCCGGCTACTCACCCGCCTGCTTCAATGAGTGGGCAAGAGGGGTATGCGGAAAGCCGGCGGTGAAATGCAGTGATTGCCCCCACCAGAGCTTCATCCCACCCGATGATGCGATCATCGAAAAACACCTGCGCGGCGATGGTGGCCGAAACGGAGATTTTGTCGCCGGTGTCTATCCGCTCCTGCCAGCGGATACATGCTGGTTCCTGGCGGCGGATTTTGACAAGGCATCATGGGCGGAAGACGCCAATGCGCTGCTCGAAGCCTGCCGGGCAAAGGGAATCCCCGCAGCGCTGGAACGATCAAGGTCAGGGAACGGCGGTCATATCTGGATATTCTTCTCCGAACCGATACCTGCTCGTCTGGCACGTCAACTCGGATCGGTCCTGATCACCGAAACGATGGAAAGACGGCCGGAAATCGGCTTCGCATCCTATGATCGACTGTTTCCAAACCAGGATACCAAGCCA
>NZ_JBHRXE010000020.1:132322-138521 GCF_042648325.1 Paracoccus simplex
GGGCGCGCAAGGCGGGCAACAGCGTCTTTGTCGACTCAGACATGCGGCCATATGGGGATCAGTGGGCCCATTTGTCGTCCTTGCCGAGAATGTCCCTGGCGGCGGTGACCGAGCACGTCGAAGCGGCAGAGCTCTCCGGGCGGGTGCTGGGTGTGCGAATGCCGGTGGATGACGAGCAGGCGGACGAGCCTTGGAAGATGCCCCCGTCGCGCCGCAGCACGCCACGACGCCTCGGTGTGGCCCTTCCGCAGACCATCAAGGTGACGATCGCCGATCAGATCTATATCGACCGGTCGGATCTGCCGACCGCTATGATCGCTCAGTTGGTGCGATTGGCGGCGTTCCAGAACCCGGAATTCTATCGCGCACAAGCAATGCGGCTACCGACATTTGGCAAGCCGCGAATTGTATCCTGTGCCGAACTGCACCCCCGACACGTCGCCCTGCCGCGCGGCTGCCTCGATGAAGTGATCGGGCTCCTTTCCGATCACGGAGCGACAGCCGATCTGGACGATTTGCGCGAAGATGGAACTTGTTTGCCAGAGACGGTTCGCTTCCGTGGCGAACTTCGCCAGCAGCAATCGCGCGCGTTTGATGCATTGGCCAAGCACGATACAGGCGTGCTCGCCGCCACGACCGCATTCGGAAAGACCGTCGTGGCCTCGGCGCTGATCGCGCATCGCGCTCGCAATACATTGGTTCTGGTCCATCGCCGTGAACTCCTCAGCCAGTGGGTCGAGCGCCTTGGGTCCTTTCTACAGATCGACCCGAAGCAGATCGGCACCATCGGTGCCGGAAAGCGCAAACCTACCGGTGTGATCGACGTGGCGCTGATCCAGAGCCTGGTTCGCAAGGGTGAAGTTGACGATATCGTTGGCAAATATGGCCATCTTGTCGTCGATGAGTGCCATCACCTGTCCGCTGCAAGCTTCGAGCTTGTCGCCCGCAGATCGAAGGCGCGCTACGTCACCGGATTGTCGGCAACCGTCGCCCGAAAAGACGGGCATCACCCGATCATCTTCATGCAATGCGGTCCGGTGCGCCATCAGGTGAGTGCCAAATTACAGGCTGCCGAAAGCGGCATTCACCATCGGGCCCGTGAGCGTCATACAAGATTCCGATTGCCAGAGGCTCTCGCCATGGCCGAGCGCCCATCCATGCCTGCGATCTATGCCGCTCTGGCGGAGGACCAGACCAGAAACGATCTGATCTTTGACGACGTTCTGAAGTCGCTGGAGGCCAAACGCTCGCCGATCGTGCTGACCGAGCGCAAGGATCACCTTGATTACTTTCAACAGCGGTTCTCCAGGTTCGCTAAGAACATCGTCGTGCTCCGTGGCGGCATGTCGGCAAAGGACCGGAAGGCCGCGCAGACTTCCTTGAGCGTTGCCGATGATGTAGAACGGCTGATCCTCGCAACAGGGCGCTATATCGGCGAGGGCTTCGATGATGCGCGGCTCGACACCCTGTTCCTGACGATGCCGATCGCTTGGAAGGGCACATTGGCGCAATATGTGGGCAGGTTGCACCGGCGGCATGACGACAAGAAAGACGTATTGGTGGTCGACTACGTCGACAGTTCGGTCCCGGTCCTCGCCAGGATGGCCGCCAAACGAAGAACCGGCTACCGGGCGCTGGGCTATATGATGGAGTGATCCAGATAAGAATACCATATCACATTTACCGTCTATTTGAGTGAAATGCTTTCGTCAACGCACCAACAAGGAAAAAGATCATGGCTGAGCCAAGCGGCGCTTTGGATGTTTCCAAAGCGATATCTGCAGCAACCAAATCCATTATAGACAAGGCATGGGAAATTTCTTGGGCGACCAGAATAATATTTATTGCTCTCTTCCTTGATATTTTCTTGCTCACTTGTGGATGTGGCGGCCTGCTGTCTTGGGTGCAGGGTGATCGGCCCAATATTAACATTGCGAGCGTGGTGGTGTTCGGAGCTTCGCTGTGCTTTATTGCAGCGTATGTTTTGCCTGCAGTGGTCTTTACAGCCAAAGCAATTTTCTTGGCGCTGCCGCTGCCGCTTCGATCCTCAGAGAGGATCAATAATCACCCGGATTATGTCCTAGACCAGCATGTCCTAAAGCGAGCAATTGAAAATGATAACAAATTTTTACTCGATTGGTACCTTGGAAACAAAGAGCAAGAAAAATCAAGAGAGGCAAAATTGCGCGACCTATCAGATCTTTTGTTTGGATTTATGATAATTGCAGCGTCAAATTTTTTGAGTCATTGGCTTTTTGACTTTCCGACAATTTTGTATGAAGTCGTCATAAGATTCGGCATCTGGGGAGAGGCCGTCCTCTTTGCGACTGGATTTTTTACTTTATTGTTTGTGTTTCGAGTGTGGTCAAGCTTTCACTATCCCTATATTTACCACCCGCCGATAGCGCGATCCCTTGAAGAGGAGAGAAAAAAACTTCCAAGATATCGAGCGCGTATGAATTTTAAAGACTAGCAACTATGCTTTGGATCCTGCGCCTGGCTGAGCGCGGACCGTCAGGGCAAGTACGCCCGACACGAAGCATCCTTTGTGTATCGAGGCAGTATATAGCGCAGGAAATCAACACAATAACAGAGAGCTTGCGTTCCCGCGAGAAATAGGGTTTCCGTCACCGGGACCGGGTGCACCGCTCTGATGTCCTTCGTCAAGTGCCGAGGCAAGCGAAATCCTCTAGCTTCGTCTTCACGCCTGCAGCAGAGGCCGAAATTGATGGTATCTGGGATTGCGGCACCGATAATTGGGGCTGGTGATCCGGTACTTCTTACTGCTTCTCCTCTTGCAAGAAGTAACCCGGTGGGCTACATGCAAGCATGCAGACAGTGGCGGAAACCCCTATCTTCACCCGACAGACCGAAAAGCTGTTCAATGAAGACGAGAAGCGGGAACTGATCGATTTTCTGGCCGAGAACCCCATGGCCGGTGATGAAATCCCTGGCACGGTGGGGTGCGCAACTCCGGTTCGCGGCCTCAGGTCGAGGCAAACGGGGCGGTGCTCGGGTGATCTACTACTATCTGGATGAAACCATGCCGCTTTACGCGCTGCTGGCCTATGCCAAGAACGCGAGAAGCGACATGACCCCGGATGAAAAGCGCACGGTGGCCGCGCTGGCCACGGCGCTGAAGGCTGCATGGAAGGAAAGGAAATGAGCACGTTTGGCGAGGATCTGATCCAGGCCATGGGCGAGGCACTGGCCCATGCCAAGGGAGAGGGGCCCGCAATCCTGCACGAGCCGGTCGATCCGCGAGAGGTCAGGATGCGGGCGAAGCTGACGCAGGCGCAAATGGCCCCGTTGATGGGGATGAGCCTTTCGGGGTATCGAAAGTGGGAACAGGGTCAGCGTCGCGTCTCTGGTCCTGCTGCCACGCTGCTGCGGGTGATCGAGAAAGAGCCCGGTGCGGTGCAGCGCGCCTTGGCGGGTTGACCTGAGTGCGTCGAGTAGATGGAAGTCGACTGGAAATCATCCCCCCGCATGGTTGGATGTATGCTGACCTGCCCCCCGGTCGTCCCTCGTTCATAACGAGGGTCCTTGGGGTTGATATTGGTCGGTTTCGGGTTGGGCAAGCGCGTCGGGCGCGGATCACTGCGTGTCGAACATCACTTCGCCGCCTCTCGGCGAGGCAAGATCGACCTGATGTCCTGCCTCGGTGAACATCAGGAAGGCGCGGGTCATTTCCTCGGCGAAGAAGCCGACCGGAAACCCCTTGAGCTCGGTCGTGTTGGAAACGATCGGCAGGATGCGGCGTGGCTTGCGCTTGATACCAATCCGAGTTTCGACTTTCAGGTCTGATGCGGGCATCTGTCAATTGCTCCTGTTATTGCTCTTGAGGGCCTGAGTTCCTATCCTTGGAACCCGCCGCCCTTGAGAAAGTCCGCCTCTGCTGGCGTGGTCGCGCGGCCGAGCATGGGATTGCGGTGGGGAAAGCGCCCGAAGAGCCGGATAATGTCGCGGTGCCCTTTGGCGTGATCGAGCCAGGGCCGACCGAGCCTTCCGTTCAGCGCCACGGAGACGTCCTGATCTGTGATTTCTTCCGAATGGGCGAAGGGCAGGCAGAAGAACAGACGCAGGTCCGCCTCGACGCGCTCCATATGCTCAACTGCCTTCGCCGCGCGGGCATAGTGGCGGGCCAGCGCATCGGTAGCGTACATGTGCGCTGTGCCGCGAAAGGCGTTGCGAGGAAACTGGTCGGTCAGAATCAGCAGCGCCAATGCGCCTTCGGGGGTTCTCATCCAGCCATCATGGCGCCGTTTGGCGACCTCTATGTGCAGGTCGAGAAATCGCTCCCGGAATTTGCGGTCAAAATCCTTGTCTTTGTCGAACCATCGGCCTTCACCGCCAGCTTGCTTCCAGAAGCCGACAACATCCGAAATCAGCGCGTCATCTCTGTGCCACCGTATTCTGGATATGGCCATCATGAAGATGCTCCCGGTTCGCCATTGCTCGGTGCGTTGCCGTGGATCAGGCCGCGACCGGCATAGATGCCTCCGACCGTCTCGATCTCGAAGCGTTCGGCGTCGCGACGGCGGATATCGGCCATCAGCTCCGTCGCCGCGTCCGGGTCGTCACCGAGCACGACCAAAGCCCGTTCGCTGAGTTTGAGGGCGGATTCGAAGGTCTCACGCACCTGATAGTCGACCCCGGCGTGAACCAGTTCGATTGCATGTTCACGATCAATCGAGCGGGCCAATACCGGCACCATCGGAAACTCGTGTCTCGCCAGCTCTGCGATCGTGGTCGCTGCCTTGGCATCGTTCACCGCGACGATGATGGCCCTGGCATCGTGCGCTCCAGCCGCATGAAGAATGTCGAGACGCGATCCGTCGCCGTAATAGATCTTGAACCCAAAATCCTCGGCGTCTCGAATCGCCTCGGTGCTCGTCTCGATGATCGAGACCGAATGGCCACGCGCCAGAAGTGGCTGGCTGACGATCTGGCCGAAGCGCCCGAAGCCGATGAGAAGCACGTTGCCCGATAGGTTCTCGACCGCTTCGACGCCATCCATCGATTGCACCGATTTCGGCACCAGCCGGTCGTGGATAATGACCATCAAGGGGGTGAGCACCATGGAGATGATGATGATCGCGGTCAGGTTGGCATTCCATTCGGGTGTCAGGATGCCGAACTGGGTGGCGGTAGCGTAAAGTACGAAGGCGAACTCGCCGCCCTGCGCCATCAGCACCGTGCGCTCGATCGCCTCTCGATTGTCAGCCTTGAGGAATCTCGCGACACCGTAGATCACAATCATCTTCAGGATCATGAAAGCCGGCACCGAGATCGCGATCACCGCCCAGTTGGTCGCAATAATGTTCAAGTCGAGTGCCATGCCAACGCCGAGAAAGAAGAGGCCGAGTAGCAGTCCGCGGAAGGGTTCGACATCGGCTTCGAGCTGATGGCGGAAGGCCGATTCCGACAGGAGCACGCCGGCGAGGAATGCGCCCATGGCCATGGACAGCCCGCCGACCTGCATCAGCACCGCCGCGCCGAGCACCACCAGGAGTGCCGCCGCCGTCATCACCTCGCGTGCCCCGAACTGGGCGAGCAGGCGGAACATTGGGTTGAGCAGGTAGCGTCCGGCTAGAACCAATGCTGCGATGGCGGCAAGTCCAATGACGACATTCGTAACGCGGTCGGCCAAGGTCGCCTCGGCTCCGCCGGGGGCGAGGAAGGCGACCAGCGCTAACAGCGGCACGATGGCGAGATCCTCCAGAAGCAGAATGGCTATGATCCGACGTCCCTTTGGCAGCCCCATCGCGCCGCGTTCCTCCAGCATCTGCATCACGATGGCGGTCGATGTCAGCACGAAGCCAGTGCCAGCGACGAAACTCGCCGCCGTCGGGTAGCCGAGCGCGATGCCGACCCAGACAAGAACGGTAATGGCGAGGCCTACCTGCAGGAGCCCAAGGCCGAAGATCTCGCCGCGCATGGCCCATAGACGCGAGGGCTGCATTTCCAGGCCGATGATGAAGAGAAACAGCACGACGCCCAGCTCGGCGACGTGGATGATCGACTGCGCATCGTGGAAGAAACCAAGACCGAACGGGCCGATCGCGAGCCCCGCGGCCAGATAGCCGAGGACCGAGCCGAGACCAGCGCGGCGAAACAGCGGCACGGTCACCACAGCAGCTGCGAGCAGAACGACCACAGCAATTAGGTCGACACCGCCGTGATGAACCGCCTCGGC
>NZ_JBHRXE010000020.1:138575-150399 GCF_042648325.1 Paracoccus simplex
AGGGTTGCAAGCGCCGCAGGCACGGCAAAGACGACGAAGAGAATGGGCAGTTCCTGAGCGACTGTGTAACCGGCTCTGGTCACGCCGACCCACATGTTGACCGCGGCCACGGCCAGCCAAGCCGGGACGAAGAGCTTCGCTCCGGTGGCCATGCCGGCAAGGTCGCCGCCCCAGAGCTTTCCGAACAGAAGGAAGATGCCGAGCAGGACGGCCCCGCCAACGATGATCATCAGCGTGTGCATGACGTTATTCCTCCCCGGAAAAAACGCTCAGGTTCTTCGCGATATCCTTGCCAGTGTAGGGCGGAAAGACATCGAGTTCGAGATCGGGATTGCCGATCAGCATCGCCTTGGTGTTGCTGAGGGCGTTGAAACCGGCCTTGCCGTAATATTTACCCATGCCGCTGTTGCCGACGCCGCCGAAGGGCAGGCTGTCGATCCAGCAATGGAGATTTGTCTGGTTAACGCAGCCGCCGCCGAACGAGAGCGATCCCAGTATGAAGTCGATCACTGCCTGATTCTTGCTGAAGATGTAGGCCGCCAGCGATTTTGGCTTGCGCTTCATGATTTCAACGATTTCCTTGAGGTTGCCGTAGGGCATGACCGGCAGCACCGGGCCGAACACCTCCTGCTGCAGCGCCGGGTCGTCCCAGGTCGAGGGATAGAGCAGCGTCGGTTCGACATAGCGCGCTTTGACGTCATAGCGTCCACCGTGGACGACTTTTTCAGGGAGGATATAAGAGGCGACTCGCTTGGCATCGTGTTCGCTGATCATCCGGGCCAAGTCGGGACTCTGGCTCGGATCCTCGCCATACATCTTGACGAGCGATGCCTTCAGCTTGGCGATGAAGACATCAGCGACGCTCTCATGGACATAGACATAGCCCGGCGCGATGCACCATTGTCCCGAAATCGCATTATGGCCCCAAGCAATGCGATCGGCGGCGATATCGAGATTGGCGGTGGTATCGACGATGGTCGTGTTCTGCCCGCCGAGCTCGAGGATTACAGGCGTCAGGTTCTCGGCCGCCGCACGCATGACCACCTTACCGACTGCCGAGGAGCCGGTGAAGAAGATGAAGTCGAAGGGTAGCTGCAGAAGCTCACTGATTTCCTCGCGCCCACCGGTGATGATAGCGACGTTCTCCGGCGCGAAATAGCGCGGGATCAGTTCGCTCAGCAGCGCCGCCGTTGTCGGCGTCGTATTGGCCGGCTTAAGGATCACCGTATTGCCCGCGGCAAGGGCCGCGATTGCCGGATCGAGCAGCAGGAGGATCGGCGCGTTGAACGGCCCGATCACCAGCGTCACGCCATAGGGCTCCTTGTAGATGACACCGCTGTTGCCGGTTGCTTCCAATCCTTTCGGAAGCTCGACCTTCTGCGGCGCGATCAGCGCCTTCAAGTTCTCGCGATAATAGCGGATCACGCCGCTCGGCACGGTGATCTCGAAGAGCTGCTCGAAGGGCGGCTTGCCGAAATCCTGATGGAGCGCGTCGCAGAGCGCATCCTTGTTGTCAGTGAGCATGCGTTCCATTCGATCGAGCTGGTCGATCCGCCAGTTATAGCTCTTGGTCGCATCGCTCAGGAAATACGCGCACTGCAGGTCGAACAGAGACTGGAATCGGTTGGTCATGACGAGACTCTCTGGATCGGTGACGCGATGTGGGTCGATCGAAACGCAGGCTGGAAACGGATGCGGCCGGGTTCTGGTCCCGCCGGCACCACGGCTTACTTCGTCGTGTAGCCGCCGTTGACGAGGATGGTCTGGCCGGTCATCCACCAACCGTCTGAGACGAGGAAGCGGATGAAGGGAACGATGTCCTCAATGTCGGTCAGCCCGGTCTTGGAGAAATCTGACAGCGCCGCCGCCGTCCTGTGATAGGCGACCGCATCCTCGCCCTCGGCCGGATAGAAGAACGGCGTGTCCATTGGACCCGGCCCGATCGCCGTAACCGAGATTCCTCGCTTGCCGAACTCCTTCGACGCGGCGCGCGTGAAATGCTCCACCGGCGCTTTGGTGCCGGCATAGGCAGCATAGAACGGCGTATAGGCCCCCAGAAGCGACGTCACAAGCGTGCAGACCTTACCGTTGTCGCTTACGTTCGTGCCAGCTTCCTTGAGAAAGAAGAAGGCGCTTTTCGAGTTCACCGCGGTCATGTCGTCATATTCAGTCTCGCTGGTCTCGACCATCGGCTTCTTCAGCACCTTGCCGACTGTGTTGATGGCAATGTCGATACTGCCCATCGCAGCCTTTGCGTCAGCGAACAGTTTCTTGCTTGCGCCGGCGGTGGTGAGGTCGGCCTGGAAAGCGAAGGCGTCCGCGCCGGCTGCTTTAATCGCGGCCACTGTCTCATCGGCAGCCGGCTTCGTGGCGTCGGTATTGTAGTGGATGGCGACCGCTTTGGCGCCCTGTGCGGCGAGATCACGTGCGAGCAGTCCGCCGAGATTCTTCGCGCCGCCGGCAATGAGAACGGTTTTTCCCCTGATGCTGTGATCAGTCATGACGTTTGCCTTCTGTTTATCCGGCCGCCATGTGCGACCGCTTTCTACAATGCAGAATATCGTCTACAATAGCGCGATAAAGTCGGTGTTTCTGACATCACCTGTCGGAAACACCGGACAATCAAACTGAGTTGAGACCCTTGGACCGTATCGATCTCTTTCGCATCTTCGCTCGTGTCGTCGAATGTACGAGTTTTACGCGCGCCGCAGATACGCTCGGACTTCCGCGCTCGTCGGTTTCCGCGGCGGTGATGGACCTCGAAGCGCGGGTCGGCGCCCGCCTGCTTCACCGCACCACCCGGAAGGTCTCCCCGACCTTGGACGGCGCCGCCTTCTATGAACGCTGCCTGCGGCTGATTGCCGATGTAGAGGAGACGGAGGGCCTTTTCCGCCAGAACTCGGTCGGGCCTGCGGGCACGCTTCGCATCGACATGCCGGGCCGGATCGGAAGGCTGATCATCGCGCCAGCCCTGCCGGAGTTCCTCGCACGCCATTCCCAACTCGACATCGAGCTGCGCGTGACCGATCGAGCGGTCAACCTCGTCGAAGAGAGTGTCGACTGTGTGCTGCGTGTCGGACCGTTGAACGATTCAGGACTCATCGCCCGCAAGATTGGCGATTTGCCGCTGATCAATGTCGCCAGTCCCGCCTATCTCGCGCAATACGGTACACCGCGCACTCCGGACGATCTCGGCGGACATCTGGCCATCAACTATGCCTCGCCTTCCACCGGTCGCGTTGAGGATTGGGAGTGGATCGAGGACGGCGAGATACGCACACTTCCCATGCGTGCACGCGTCACCGTGAACAACGCCGAAGCCTATATCGCTTGCTGCCTTACGGGCCTCGGCCTCATCCAGATCCCGGCCTACGATGCCAAACACCACCTCGACGCAGGTGAACTTGTCGAGGTAATGCCCGATCACAGGGCCGCACCACTGCCGATGGCGCTGCTCTATCCGCACCGTCAGCATCTCTCTCGAAGGCTTCAGGTCTTTGCTGATTGGCTGGATGAACTACTGAAACGCCGGCTGCTTTGTTGACGGTATCCAAAGCCCGGCAGCCAGGCGGGTCCAAGATATTGATCTCGCCGTTGCCCCGCCCGCAGCTGTACCAACCGCCAGTCCAGCCCTTCAAACAGCGCCACCAACCTAAGCGATGGAGTGAACGCCCCGGGGGTATCGATATACCACGGTGCGTGCGTTGATCGCACCGCAACTACGAAGGCGAGAACCGCTGCGATAATTGAGGTCTCCGCGATTCTCGCCTTCGCTAGCACTGAGAGAGCCGCTCTTGCTTTGCTCCTAGTGCCGAAGGTCATGCAACTGGGTGCCGAAGCTTAATGCAAGGCGGTGCCGATCCGGATGAGAACCAGCAGCTGCACGGCGAGAAGAGAGATGTCCTGGTGGTCGACTATGTCGACAGCGCTGTCCCGGTCCTCGCGAGGATGACCGCCAAGCGGCGAAAAGGCTACCGTGCACTCGGATATGCCATGGAATAGTATCTGTCAGAAGTGGCATGGAGAGTAGCAATGTTCAATGAAACCTCGCCCATTCCGACGCTGCGCTCACGACAGTCTTCGTTCATCGGCTACCTGATCCAGTTTTCAACCCGCAGGCCGCGAACGCGGGAAAACTCGCCCGTATTGTCAGTCACGAGGATTGCGCCTGCGGCGCAGGCATGAGCTGCGATCAGCAGATCGTTCGGACCAATGGGCTTGCCAGCGGCCTCAAGCTCGGCACGAATGCTGCCATATTCCGCGTCAGCAGGCACATCGAGCGCCAGAATCTGCACGCTTTCCAGTATCGATTCGACATGCGCCAGGAGTTTCGCAGACCCTTTCCTGGCGCACCCATATCTCAGCTCTGCGGCTGTGATGATGCTGACGCAGATCGCATCCGGGCCGACCTCGGCAATGCGCTTTGCCGCGCTGCCGTCAGGATGTCGCAGCAGATCGGAGACGATATTGGTGTCGAGCATGTAGAGGGTCAAAGGTCGATTTCCCTGGCCGGGAGAAGCGTCTCGTCCACGTCAGGAAACTGATCCTCTGGCCCGAGCGGGTCTAGTTCGGCCAGCACTTCAAGCAGGTTCTTGCGGCGCACCGGCTCGATGATAAGCCGGTTCCCATCACGATAGATGTTCACCCGATCCCCCGGCATCTCGAAGTCTACGGGAATGCGGACGGCCTGGCTCTTGTTGTTACGGAAGAGCTTGGCTTCACGAGGCTCTGAATGTGGCTGCGGTCGCGGCATGATCGCCCCTCCTGTGCATATGTATATGCATGAACATATACATCATGCTGCGGAGATTTTCAACCTGCACCGCCGCCAGCCCCGTCCCTACAACCCATTTTGTGGAGAGCGGGCCGGGGCTCGCTCATCTCATCAACCAAAACGCCGGAGCTGAAATGCAACCAAAACCGATGCGGGCAAGGTTGGACTCGGCTGACGCGCTAGACCGTGTTCTTGCTGATGCCGAGATGCACGACGATTTCTTCTACGGAAACCCAGCGGTCGGACATGATGCGGCCCTGGGAGAGCAGCCTTCTCCATCGTTCTCGCGATCTCGTCCGATCCGGTCGGAGCGAACGGGCTTGAGGCGGGTTTTGTCCGCCGTGGTGGTATTCGGCCTTGCCTGGCGGAAACGATCACGTTGGAGCCAGACGCTTGGGCGTGCCGGGATTCATCAATGCTCGACCGGCACGCCCATTCCGCGTCGTGACCGGCGTTATGCCAGCCACGCGGCCAGCGAAAACTCGAGCCGGCCTGGTGGGCTCCGGGCGGGTTCGCCGCCATCCCCACCACCGCGCTCGATCCGCCCCACAGTGCGGCGTCTCCCGCGGTCCCCGCGCTTGATCTGGGTCCGGGTCCCCATGGTCGTCGCGATCAGGTCAGGCTGCTGCCTCTGGTGGCAGTGTGGAGATCATGTCCGCAATCGCCTGGAACTCGGCAAGGAATTCGGGCCGATGCTGCATGAGGTAGCGGACCACCCGGGCGTTGCCGAGCAGCTTCGCCAGGTAGCCCTTGACGACAGTCAGATGCAGGTGGTCCTGACCGTAGGTCTCCTGAATGGAGGTGATCGACTCCTGAAGGCGCGCCAGTTCACTCTCCATCCGGGCCATCGCTTCGGGGGTGATGCCCTTGATGCGCTTGGGCTTCGTACCTTCCGCGAGTTGCCTCTGCGGGGTACCGGCCAGGATCGCAGAGGCATAGGCGACCGAGTAGTTGTTGGCGTTGACCAGCAGCTCGGCGGCCTCGACCTGGCGCAGCGGCTTCATTTTGCGGAGGATCTCGAACACCGCCATCGGGCAGGGCTTGTCCTTGAGGATGGCGATACTCTCATCACAGATCCCGTCCAGCATGCGAACCTTGCGACGGACGCTTTGCGGATTGATGTCCAGCGCCTTGGCAATCTTTTCTTCCGGAACGCCGCGCTCGATGGCGCGACGGATCATCTTGTGCTCCTGGACTGGCGACAACCGGCTGATCCGCTTGTTGTAGGTGAAGGCTTCGTCGTCGGTGGAGACCAGGCATTCGATCTGTTCGATGCCGAGGTCTTTTAATACCTCGACGCGAACATGCCCGTCCAGCAGAAGGAAGGTACCCGGATTTGAAGGGTCGCGGGCGACCACGGGCGGCTCAACAAGACCGACCTCGCGGATCGAGGCGGTTATCTGCTGGTATTTCCTGCTGGATTTCGTGGCCGTTCGGAGCATTCGCACTGGAAGAAGAGCGTCCACGGCCAGGGTCACACAGTCAACTTCAAAGCCATGGACGACGGGATCGGAGCGGTGGCGATCTTTCCGCGTCATGGGTCCGTCCTCGCGTGTTCCTCCAGATAGGTGGGCATCACTTCGAGATTTTCGGCGCGAAGCAGCGTAACGAAGTTCTCGTCGCTCCGGAGCGCGCGGAACGCTTCCGTGACGAACAGAAGCCGGCTTTGGGTCAACTCCGCCTTCTTGATCATCAGCTTCTGGCGATCTGCTTCCTGACGATAGGCCCGCACGAGCGCATCACTGGTCAGAGGGCGCTCGCTGCGGTTCACCTTGCGGCCCAATGGTGTTTCATCGACGCGCCTCCCACGGCGCTGACGTCGTTCGAGCAGACGCCGCACGGCCGCAAACTTTTTCCCCCGCAGCTTCTTTTCTGTATAGGCATCCATGAGCGCGCGCTGAGCCCCCTCGTCGTCCGTTTTGGAAATGTCGATTGCGAGATTCAGTGGCATGAGGCCAGTCTCGACCGCCGATACGAGGCGCTGCTCGCCGCGCTCGAGCAGCCCGGCGATCATGTTGACGTATTCGGAGCTGAGCCCGATTTTGCACGCGATCTCACGGTCGTTGTAGCCGCGCTTTCGGAGCGCGCCGATCTCTTGTATCAGGTCGATTGCACGATGCTGGCGCCTCGCACAGTTCTCGACCAGGCTCATGACGAGGCAGTCGCTCTCGTCGGCGTCGATCACGATGGCGGGGATGGCGTCCTGCTTCAGTTCGATGAAGGCTTCGAGCCGCCCCTGGCCGCAGACGAGGTCGTATTCCGCAGGCTCCGTCGCCGCGCGCCGGGTCACGGTGATCGGGCGCTTGAGGCCGATGCGCGCGATGCTCTCGACCATTTCCTCGAACGTTCGCCGGTTGCGCACACGCGGATTGAGGATCCGGATCCTGTCGGTCGGGATGAGGGTCACATGTTTGTGATCATCGGTCGGAATGTCATCGGGCATTAGGCCACCTCCGAGAATCTGGCCCTGCCGGCCATTGAGAAGAAGAAATCGAGCGTGTCGAAGCGATAGGCATCGAGAGACAGGCCGTTCTGCTCGGTCAGCCGAAGCCGGTCCGCAGTCATGTCGATGCTCGGGAGGACGTAATAGTCGCGTGGCGCCGCATTCAGCTCGTCCATGCGTATGGCGATGGTGATGTCCGGCAAGAGCCCCGTGTCGAGGCGGATGCGCCAGCGCAGCGAGCCTCCTGCGGTCTCGAAGCATCGCGACAGCACGACCGATACCGTGAATTCGCCGTTGACGGTTAGCAACTCGGTCCGGGGATCCTGAACGGAGCTGCCACCGGCGTTCTCGATCCCGGCGATGACACCCGCCACGATCTGCGGATGTGCCTCGCGGAGCTTGCGGTTGATCTCGATGTATCGGTAGTCCCGGTCGGGCTGATAGCCGACCATCTCATAGGCGCGCAGCAGGCTGCCGAACCGGGATCGGAACGCGCTCGATGACGGCGTGTCCTCGTGCTCGTCGATGACCAACCCGGAAAGGAAGCCCTTGCTCGCAAGCAGTGCCCGGAGTGCGTCCAGCAGGTCCTGGTCGGAAAGATGGCGGCTGCGCGCATCGACGATTTCCCGGGCGCGCAGGAACAGTGCCTCATCGACGATGGCCGGATAGGCGCCCTGGGCGCGGATCCACATCTCGCGCGGGTTCACCACCCGGCGCTGCTTCAGCTTGAACGAGATCTTGTTGAAGACGTTGTTGCCGATGTATTTCTCGTTGGTCAGCACCTGATGGACCGTCGCCCGCGTCCATGGCCGGTCGAGATCGGTGCGCAGTCCGTCGGCGTTCAGGGCATCCGCGATCTCGCGCTCGGATCGGCCGTCCTCGACGAACATGCGATACATGCGCCGGACGACGTCCTGTTCGTCCTCGGGGCCGGGGACGAGAATGACCCTGTCGGTCTGAAGGCTCTTCTGCTCGCCGCGCGACAACTCGCCCTTGGGATTGCCGTGCTCGTCGATCAGCACCCGGCGCAATCCGTATCCGGGCGCACCGCCCTGGCGGAAACCGAGTTCGACCAGGCGACACTGGCCCGCGAAAACCTTCACCGAGAGTTCGCGGCTGTATTCGCCAGCCATGACCCGTTTGACGGTTTTCAGCAGATTCGAGCCGATGCTGCCGTCATTCTCGAACTGCTCGCCGCAGTAGTGGACGCGGATCCCGGCGCGCGAGCAGACATGCTCATGGTAGGCGCCTTCGTCGGCATCCTGAAACCGGCCCCAGCGGCTGACGTCATAGACGAGGATCGCCTTGAAGTCGGCTTGACCGGATTCGACCTCTGCCATCAGGTTCTGGATCGCCTCGCGGCCGTCGAGACGGAGCCCGCTCCGACCGGAATCCTCGAAGACGCGCAGGATCTGAAGGCCGCGAGCCAATGCATATTTGCGGATGACGTCGAGCTGGTTCTCGGTTGAGTATTTCTGGTGATCGGTCGACATCCGTACATAGGCGACCGCAGGCACATCCATCTCGGGCGGCCCGTCGCTACTATCCGAATTGGTCGTCCAACGACCGCCCAAGCACGCATCTCCTCGTCATTCCAGGCAAATTCGTCCAATCCGCGTGAAGCTGCGGCTGAATCCCCTCGTCCATCTAAAGCGAGGGAGACCGGAATGTCGTTTCCGAAAAAGGGCAAGTTCTTTCCGAAAGATAACGGGTATACTGGGAATGGTCGGCACGAGCCGAACAACTGGTTCGCCGCTGAGATCGCATCGACACTGAAGCGATCACTCGGAGACAGCCGGGCGGGGGCGAAGATCGTCGCCTCCTGGACCGGCGCCAACGAGAAGACGGTGAAGAACTGGTTTGCCGGCAGATACGGACCGAGCGGAGAGCATCTGGTCGCCTTGGCGCGACACTCTGACGAGGTGTTGGGGATGTTCCTCGCAATGGCCGGTCGGGAGGAACTCATGGCGGCCACGAAGCTCGCGGCCGCAGAGCAGGCGATCGAGGAGCTGTTGGTGGCGGTCCGCCGGCTGACGGCCGACGATGAACCCGACGACACCGAGGCGTCGCCTGACGGGGCGGATTTTACCGTCCGTAAGTGATGCGCAAGATTGCGCAACGCTCATGGCCCCGTCATTTTTCAGCGTGATCTAATGACCTGAAGCGTTAAGGCCACGTGATGATTGGTTGAACAGCGCCCGTTTTCGTGTATCCTTGTATGGATGTTTTGATGAGGTTATTCTATGGACGCCAAATATGTGACTGAACCAAAACTCGCTTTTGCTTCACTTTCTGTTCTCATGATACTTGGTGGCCTCTACCAGGAAAAGTGGGCTGAAGCCTCTTTTCTGGTTGCGTTGGCATCAATGGCTGGTTTCATACTGATCCCATCGTCGTCAAGGGAAAGGCACACACTCTGGTGCTTTATCTTCAAGGTTCATATTCAGACGCTCGTACTACCGTTTCTTCTGCTTTGCACCGTCATCGGCATGTCGAAGGGCTTCCAGAATCCGGTCTCTGATACTGGCGCCGCGTTTGTTAAGCTTTCCCTCACAATATGGGTGTGCCTTCAGTGGCTTGTCTTGCTGCCGCTTGCGTTGCGTCCTGCAATTGAAAAGTGGGTTGAGAGCCAGAGAGGTGAACGTGTGCTGAAAATTGTCGTAATCGACGATTGGGTCAGGATCTTGTTCGATATCCTCTGGGTCGTCTTCGTATTTGCCCTTTACCTTCTTACACGCTGATTTTTCTCTTTCAGCTGCAATCGCCGAGACCTGCTGCACCATGTCCGTGGGGCGATTATTGCCATGTATTTCATTTTAGTAAATTATGCTATGATCGCAGGAGGCGTAGCTATGGCCTGGAACACGTCCGTGACGATTGAAGACCATTTGAGCAGGTTCAAACAGGCCGCTTCTCGCCTGCTGCAGAGGCCGACATTGATGGTGTCTGGTACTTCTTACCGCCCCATTTCTTGCAAAAAGTAACCCGATGGGCTACATGTAGGCATGCAGACAGATAGCGGAAACCCCTATCTCCACCCAACAGACCGAAAAGCTGTTCAATGAAGACGAGAATCAGAAACTGATCGATTTTCTGGCCGAGAACCCCATGGCCGGTGATGAGATCTCTGGCACGGGTGGGGTGCGCAAGGTTCGGTTCGCGGCCTCAGGTCGAGGCAAACGGGGCGGTGCTCGGGTGATCTACTACTATCTGGATGAAACCATGCCGCTTTACGCGCTTCTGACCTATGCTAAGAACGCGAGAAGCGACATGACCCCGGATGAAAAGCGCACGGTGGCCGCGCTGGCCACGGCGCTGAAGGCTGCATGGAAGGAAAGGAAATGAGCATGTTTGGCGAAGATCTGATCCAGGCCATGGGCGAGGCACTGGCCCATGCCAAGGGAGAAGGCCCCGCAATCCTGCACGAGCCGGTCGATCCGCGCGAGGTCAGGATGCGGGCGAAGCTGACACAGGCGCAAATGGCCCCATTGATGGGGATGAGCCTTTCGGGGTATCGAAAATGGGAACAAGGTCAGCGTCGCGTCTCTGGTCCTGCTGCCACGCTGCTGCGGGTGATCGAGAAAGAGCCCGGTGCGGTGCAGCGTGCCTTGGCGGGTTGACCCTGAATGCGTCGAGTAGTTGGAAGCCAACCGGAAATCACCCGCCTCCCGCATGATCGGATGAATGCCGACCAGCATTTCCAGGGGCACCCGATAATGCTGGCAGGAACACAATGAGCACTCTAAACATCCATCTGGACACGGGGGCCAATTTTCGCGCAGGCTTCACCGAAGCAGGCGAACTGGCCGTTGCAGCCAAGGTCCGCGAAGCGGTCCCCGCGCTGTATTTTCGCAGCTACGAGGATCTGCATCGGGTTCTCACACCTTCTCGTCTTAGGGTTGTTATGGCGCTTGCCGGGCAAGGGGTCATGTCCATTGACGAGCTTGCGCACCGGGTCGGGCGCGATGCGCCAGCCGTGCATCAGGACGTAATCACGCTCGCAGATGCGGGGGTTATCGACCATACTGCAAAAGGCGCCGAATTTCCCTATCGCGGCATCCACCTCGATTTCTGGGTGGATTTATCGGATGGGAACATGCAACGGCATGAGCAATAAGCAATATCGGGAGAGCGCTTCATACACTACGGCGCGGCCGATCACCTCAAGGCCTGCAAGATCGCGAACCAACCTCGAAGCAATTGTGAACCTCTGAACTTTGCCAGTCCCAACACGATAACCCGCGTGCGAAGTGAAATAAAAGGCAGTCAACGAAAAACGCACTAGCCAAAGCCACTGGATTCGTTCAGGATTCGGATGGAGAACAGAGCAAGATTCTCTGAAATTTCAAACCCGTGAAAAGAGGCAGGTAGTTCTGCCTTTTTGATCACGAGAACTGCCTCTCCCGCATATTAACTCCCATACAACGTACTGATTTTGCCAAATTAACGACGCTTGGGAATGAACTCGCCACAATCAGTGATGATCGGTCACGATGAGAGCTACCGGATTCAGCTTTCTTTCAAACGCCGGACTTCAGAGTTGCGGTGTAACCATCCGGCGTAGGCCGCGGACGGGTGTCCGTGCTCAGGGAGTGGGCTTGGGTGCT
>NZ_JBHRXE010000021.1:0-29446 GCF_042648325.1 Paracoccus simplex
TCCCAGCTACCACCCTGGATTCGCGAGATGAATCCCTCACGCGATTTGTGCAACAGAGCCCCCAGAACCGGCGCGAGAAGATCGGCACATAGAAAAGCTGCTTTGCATGGTGATTGCCGATCAGCGCCCAGTAGAGACGGCCGAAAAAGCCGACCGTCAGGATCATCGCGGCCGAGAAATGGGCAAAGCGGATATAGCCGAAGACAAACTGGTCATAGGCTTCGGCGATCTGCATCGAGGGCGGCGGGCTGCCGATCAGCCAGCCGGTCACGCACAGGACCATGATGCAGGCCGCGTTGATCCAGTGCCAGATGCGGACCGGCGCCTCGTAGACATAGACCGAGGTTTGCCGGCTGGCCCGATCAGGGGCGCCCAGGGGGCGACCCTCGAAGACAGGATCATCGCCGGAATGGATGTCGCTCATGGCATCACCCGGCGGCCATCAGGGCAAGGCCCGCCATGGCGATCCCGGTGCCGGTTGCCGCCTGCACCATTCTGGCCGCCGTGGCGTTCGAGATCGTGCGGGCGATGAAAATGCCGACGATATGCAGCGCCGCCGTCGAGATCAGGAAGCCAAGCATATAGCCTGCCGCATTGCCATGCGCCTCGGTCGCATGAGCATGGCCGTGGCACATGGCGAACAGGGCGATCGCGGCCAGCGAGGCAAAGGTGATCTGGTCGGATTGCCCGCGGCGCGAAAGCGCGGTCAACAGACCGAACGCCCCGACCGACAGCACGATCCAGGTTTCCACCATCGGAATCGGGAGCCCGGCCCATGAAATCAACGCCCCCACGGCCATCGCGCCCATGAAGGTCGCCGCCCCCAGCCAGAAGCGATGCGGCAGGACAAAGCCCGACCACAGCCCCACCGCCAGCATCGCCAGCAGGTGATCCGGCCCAAAGATCGGATGCGAGAGCCCGGCCATGAAGCCCGAGGTCTCTCCGACCCCGGTATGGGCCAGAACGGGTGAGCCCATGAGTGCGACCAGCGTGGCCAGCGTCAGTTTTTTCATTGGATCGTCCCTTTCTCAGCGAATTTTGACGGTGGCAAGCTCGTCGCCATCCGGTGACATGACATGGGTCGAGCAGGCAAGGCAGGGGTCGAAACTGTGCAGCGTGCGCAGGATTTCGACCGGCTCGTCCGGGCGTTCCATCGGCGTGTTCATCAGGCTGGCCTCGAAGGCCCCGATATTGCCCTGACTGTCGCGGGGCGAGCCGTTCCAGGTGGTCGGCACCACGCATTGATAATTCTCGATCCGGCCATCCTTGATGCGGATCCAGTGGCCAAGCGCGCCCCGCGGCGCCTCGGTCATGCCGACACCCTTGGCCTCTTTCGGCCATGTCGAGGGGTCCCATTTCTCGACATTGGCGGTGCTTTGATCGCCATTCTTGATGTTCCGCACCATCTTGTCGAAGAAATGCCGCTGCAGGCGCCCGCAATATTCCGATTCCAGCGCCCGCGCCGCCGTGCGCCCCAAAGTCGAGAACAGCGCCTCGAAGGGCAAATCCATGGTTCTCAGTAGGCCATCGACCTGATTTTTGATATCCTCATGTCCCTTGGCATAGCCGATGATATAGCGCGCAAGCGGGCCGACCTCCATCGCGTGCCCCCGCCAGCGCGGCGCCTTGATCCAGGAATATTTTGCGGATTCATCCAGTTGTTCGATGCGGGTTTTTGTGCCCTTGAGATTCGGCCCCAGCTCGAATTTCGGATTGGTTTCCCCATCCCAAGGATGCAGGCCGCGGCCCGGCTCGCCATAGGAATACCAGGAGTGGTCGACGAATTCCTGCACCTGCTCTGGGTCGCGCGGATCGACGTCATGCACCTCGTTGAGGTTGCCGTTGATGATCGCGCCGCGCGGCAGGTGCAGTTGCTCGGTTGAAAAGTCATTCGGGTTTTCGGGGATGTCGCCATAGGCCATGACCGCCTGCGACGACAGCCCGCCCCCGTAAAGCCAGCTTTTGTAGAAGCCGCCGATGGCGATCACATCGGGAATATAGACGTTCTTGTTGAACTCGTCGCACAGGTCGATGATCGAGGAAACGAGGTTCAGCCGCTCCATATTGATCGCGCCGACAGATCCGGTGCCGTCGATATTGATCGGACAGGGCACCCCGCCCACCAGCCAATTCGGATGCGGGTTCTTGCCGCCAAAGATCGTGTGAACCTTGACAATTTCCTTTTGTAGATCAAGTGCTTCCAGATAGTGCGTCGTCGCCATCAGATCGGCTTCGGGCGGCAAAAGATAGGCCGGATTGTCCCAATAGCCGTTCTTGAACAGCCCCAGTTGCCCGGATTCGACGAATTTCTTCAGCCGGTTCTGCACATCGCGGAAATAGCCCGGCGATGACATCGGATGTGAGGGCGAGACCATCTGCTGCAATTCACTGGTCGCCTTGGGGTCGGCGCGCAGGGCATTGACCGGGTTCACCCAGTCCAGCGCATGCAGATGATAGAAATGCACGACATGATCGTGGATCTCCAGCGCCAGCTGCATCATGTTACGGATCGAATTGGCATTGTCGGGGATCATGATCCCAAGCGCATCTTCGACCGCGCGTACCGAGGTCAGCGCATGTGTGCCGGTGCAGACGCCGCAGATCCGTTCGACAAAGGCCCAGGCGTCACGCGGATCGCGCCCTTTCAGGATGACCTCCAGCCCGCGCCACATCGTGCCGGTCGAGACCGCATTGCGGATGACACCCTGATCATCCACGTTGACCTCGCAGCGCATATGCCCTTCGATCCGGGTGACCGGGTCCACCACGATGCGGCGCCCGGAATTGTCGAGGGTAAAGCCATTCGGCGTATTGATCGTCATGGCCTAGGCCTCCACCTTGTCCTGGGTCTTTTTCTGCGCCCGTTTCAGCGCCGAAATCGCGGCATGGACCGCAACGGCCCCACCGACCGCACCCGCCGCGATACCACCCAGCTTGTCGGCATTGGCCTCGACCCCGAAGGCCTTGATATTGGTCAGCCGGTCATAGAACGAACCCTGATCCCAGAACCCGTCTTCCGAGCAGCCGATGCAGCCATGGCCCGACTGGATCGGGAACGAAACGCCCTCGTTCCAGCGCACGGTCGAGCAGGCGTTATAGGTGGTCGGGCCCTTGCACCCCATCTTGTAAAGGCAATAGCCCTTCTTGGCGTTTTCGTCGTCCCAATGCTCGACGAACTGGCCGGCATCGAAATGCGGGCGGCGATAGCATTTGTCGTGGATGCGCTGGCTGTAGAACATCTTTGGCCGGCCCTGGCGGTCAAGCTCGGGCATGCGGTCGAAGGTCAGCATATAGGTGATGACGCCGGTCATCACCTCGGCGATGGGCGGGCAGCCCGGCACCTTGATGATCGGCTTGTCCAGAATGACCTTGTGGACCGGCGTCGCCCGCGTCGGGTTCGGCGCGGCGGCCTGAACGCAGCCATAGGACGCGCAGGCCCCCCAAGAAATGATCGCCTTGGCGTCCCTGGCCGCATGGCGCAGCTTTTCGACAAATGGCTTGCCGCCGGTGATGCAATACATCCCGTCTTCGTTCAGCGGCGGGTTACCCTCGACGGCAAGGATATACTGGCCCTTGTATTTCTGGATGGTGTCCTCGAAGGCGGCCTCGGCGGCATGGCCGGCGGCGGCCATCAGCGTATCGTCGTAATCAAGGCTGATCATCGACAGCACGACATCCTTGGCCAGCGGATGGGCCGAGCGGATGAAACTTTCCGAACAGCAGGTGCATTCCAGACCATGCACCCAGATCACCGGTGTGCGGGGCTTGGTTTCCATCGCATGGGCGATTTTGGGCACGAAAGCCGGGCCGAGGCCAAGCGCCGCCGCTGTCAGCGAGCAATATTTCATGAAACTGCGGCGGGTGATCCCCTGCCGGCGCATGACATCGTAGAATGTCTCGATTTGCGACAAGACGTCCTCCTCCTCTCAGCCTGGCGGCCCGGCAGCGCGGACCTTCGCGTGGTCTTTCAAGGCATGCCAAGGCAGGGGGGCGCAGGGCAATGACAGAATGTCGCAGATGGAGAAACAAATTTTATGGCGTCTTTTCAATCGGCTGCCGAAAATCCCGCGTCGCCCGGATGGTCAGGGTTCAGCCAGAGGACGCGCCCGCCGGTTACAAGCTTTTCGCCGCAGCCATGTGCTGCGCCGCAGCAACCAGCGCCTGACCGAAAGCAAGCCCGCCGTCATTGGCGGGGATCTGGCGATGCAGCAGGACCGGCAGACCGTCCAGCGCCGCCAGACATTCGCGCAACAGGAATGCGTTCTGTAACACACCGCCCGACAGGGCCACCGCCCGCGCCCGGTCGCCCTGAACCAGCGCGCGGGCCGGCGCACAGAAGGCACGCGCCAGCCCGGCATGAAAGGCCCCCGCCATATCGCCCCGATCGCGCCCGGCCGCCAGATCGGCCGCGGCGGCGCGCAACATCGGCGCGGGGTCGATGATCCCATCCCGGCATTCAAAGGGATAGGGCGCAGCAGGGCGCGCCATGGCCTCCAGCCGCATCGCGGCCTCGCCCTCGTAGCTCTGCGCCCCGGCAAAGCCCGCCAGCGCCGCAAAGGCATCGAACAGCCGCCCGGCCGAGGATGATCGCGGCGCATTCACCCCCGCACCGACCGCCTGCCGCAAAAGGGCGCGGGGCGCGTCGGGGAACAGCCGGTCCGCCACGGCGGAAAGCCCCGCCTGATCCAGACGGGCCAGCCCATTGCGCCAGGGCTCCCGGCTGGCGCGGTCGCCGCCCGGTAGGGGGGCGGGGGCCAGATGGGCGAGGCGCTCGAACCCGGTGTAATCGCCCAGCAACAGCTCTCCGCCCCAGATCGTGCCATCCGGTCCAAGGCCAAGGCCGTCCATCACGATCCCGGCCACCCTGCCCCCGTCCAGCGGCCACAGATTATCGCCAAGACACGAGGCCAGATGCGCGTGATGATGCCAGACCCGGATCAGCGGCAGGCCTGCGCCTTCGGCGGTGATCGTCGCGCGATAGCCCGGATGCGGGTCACAGGCGGCCAGTTCGGGGGCATGGTCGAACAGGGCCGCCAGATCGCACAGCGTGCGGTCGTATTCCAGCGCGGTCTCGGCATCGTCCAGATCGCCCAGATGCTGCGACACCATCGCCTGACCGTTCTTGGTCAGGCAGATCGCCGCCTTCATCTGACCACCAAAGGCCAGCACCCGAGGCGCTCCGTCAAACCCCGGCGGCAGGGGCAGCGTGCCCGGCACCCGCCCACGGGCGCGGCGGATCACCATTGGCGGATCGGCGCGCTCGACCCCGTCATCCAGCCGCCGCGCAATCTCGCGGTTGTGCATCAGGAAACCATCGGCAAAGCGCGCCAGCGCCTTGCGCGCCTCGTCATTGCCGGTGACCTGCGGGGCGCCCGAAAGATTGCCCGAGGTCATCACCAGCATCCCCCCGAAAGCGGCAATCAGCAGGTGATGCAGCGGCGTATAGGGCAGCATGACGCCAAGCGCGCGCATCCCCGGCGCCACATCCTCGGGCAATGTGCCCCGGGCGGGCACCAGCACCACCGGCGCCGCCGGGTCGCGCAACAATCGCCAGCAAGCCTCGGATGGCGTCGCATGGGCGCGGATCATCGCCGCGGTCCCCATCAGGGCAAAGGGCTTCGACGGCCGCCTTTTGCGCGCCCGCAACAGCGCAACGGCCCTGGCATCGGCCGCATCGCAGGCAAGGTGAAAGCCGCCCAGCCCCTTGACCGCGACGACCTGCCCCGCCTTCAGCGCCGCCACCGCCAATGCGACAGGATCGCCCGCGACCTCTTTTCCCCCGGCCTCATACCACAGGTTTGGGCCGCAGGCCGGGCAGGCGATGGGCTGCGCGTGAAAGCGGCGGTCGGCGGGATCGGCATATTCGGCGGCGCAATCGGGGCAAAGATCAAAGCCCGCCATCGTGGTTCGCGCCCGGTCATAGGGCAGTTCGCGCAGGATCGTATAGCGCGGCCCGCAATGGGTGCAGTTGGTAAAGGCATAGCCCTGCCGCCTACCGGGCGCTAAGATCTCGGCCCGGCATTCCGGGCAGGTCGCGGCATCGGGCGTGACCCGCGTTTCGGCGCCTGTGCCCGCGCTGGCCGCGATGGAAAACCCCTCGGGCATCGCGGCAAAAACCTGTGGCACGGCCTCGATCGCGTCGATTCTGGCCAGAGGCGGCCTATCCGCGCGCAAGGCCGCGATGAAATCGCCGCAATCCTGCGCGACCAGACGGATCAGGACCCCTTCGGCATCGTTCAGAACTTCGCCGCGCAACCCCGCCGCCCGTGCCAGCCGCCAGACAAAGGGCCGGAAGCCGACCCCCTGCACCTGCCCGCGCACCCGGATGGCGAAGCCCTGTTCCATGGTCGGCAAAGTCATGTCCGGCGGGCACTCCTTCCTCAATGCACGGTGCAGACCATGCAGGGGTCAAAGCTGCGCACCACATGCTGCACGCCAAGCGGGGTCGTCTCGCCCGGCTGGACCACAAGCCCCTCAAGCGCCGCCTCGACCGGACCGGGCACGCCGCCGGCATCGCGCGGGCTGAAGTTCCAGGTGGTCGGAGCGACGATCTGATACGAGGCGATCCGCCCGCCTTCGATCCTCAGCCAATGGCCAAGCGCGCCGCGCGCGGCTTCGACCAGCCCTTCGCCGATCCCATCGCTGATTTTCAGGGGGCCGGCCATGAAGCGGGCCTCGGGCACGATCCCGCGCGCCAGATCCTCCATCAGAACCTGACTGCGCGCCAGTTCCAGCAGACGCCCCGCCACCCGCGCCAGCACCCCGCCGCCGCCATCGCGGACCAGATCCAGCGCCAGCGGATGGCCGTCGATCACCTGCCGGGCCAGCGCGCCGGTTTCCATGGTGCGTCCGGCCAGTCTGGGGGCCTTGCACCAGCTATAGGCGGTGTCGCGCATATCCTCGTCGGGATCGGTCACACCCTGGGCCGGATGCGCCGCAGGCCCCAGCATCCAGCTATGCGACAAATCCTCGCTGATCGCCGCGATGTCGAGAGGCTGCGCCCCGCCATCCCAGATGCCGGGGGCAAAGCCGTGGCCGCCCTCCAGCGGATAGGCGCCAAAGGACAGATAGCGCCCCGAGCCGCGCCCCAGATCCGCCAGATCCAGATCGGCGGCGATGCGCAGGAACAGGCCGGCATCGCCCCCTTGCCATCCCATCAGCGCCGGGACCGAGGAAAGGGCCGCGAAATCCTCGACCGCTGCCCCAAAGACCGTATCCTCCAGATAGCGGCGAAAGGCCGTCAGGCTGGCCAGAATACGCAGCCGGTCGCGTTCGGACGGGGCGCGCGTCACGCCGCCGGGCTGGATCGCCAGGGTATGCGGCCATTTCCCGGCCATCAGCCCAAGGATATGCATCAACCCCGCCCGCGCCTCGACCGCGCGTTTCAGGGCCGATCCCTCCATCGCCGTGAACCGGGCCATCACCTGATCAAACCAGCGCCGCCCCTGATATTGGGGTCTGGTGAAATCGGGCATGAAGAACAGGTGGAAATGCGCCAGATGGTCCGAGACATTCTCAACCGCGTGGATCAGCGCGGCCATCCGCTCTCCTTGCGGCTCGGGAACCTCGCCCACCGCCATGGCCAGCGCCCGCGCCGCCGCCGCCGACTGGCTGATCGAGCAGATGCCGCAAATCCGCGGCACGATGGTCAGCGCATCGCGCGGATCCTTGCCGGGCAGCATACGCTCGAACCCGCGATAAAGCGGCGAGTTGATCCGCGCCGCGCTGACTCGCCCCTCTGCGATGTCCAGCCGGATCTCCAGATCGCCCTCGACCCGGTTGAACGGGCCGACGATCAACTGCCCCTGCCCCGTTTCGCCCCCTGCCCCGCTCATCGGGGTTTTCTCAGCGTCGGCGGGGTGACGATACGATCGGCCACGGCATTCTTCGCGATCCGCTCGGGCGTGGCGGCCTTGGACAGCGATGCCAGCGCCATGAACCAGGCCTTGGGCATATCGGTCGGCAGGCCAACCGGAATGCCGGCGATCTTGGGCGTGGCGGTGAACAGGTGGCGCGGCTCTTCAAATTCCGGCGCGGTGCAGTTGATGCAGGGATATCCGCCGCGTGTGCAACTGCCCTGACCATTCCAGGGCCGGATATTGCAATCGCCCACCGCCTGTGTGCCGATACAGCCCAGATGCTCCATCATGCAGCCCATTTCCGACAATGCGCGCGCGCTGGCCTTGTACTCGTAGAACTCGTTCTTCGGGCAGGCATGATGGACCAGATGATCGGCATAGAACCGGGGCCGGCCAAGCGCATCCAGATCCGAGGCCCCCAGCCGGCCCGCCGCCAGCATCAGAAGCGTCTCGGTCACCCAATCGGGATGGGTCGGGCAGCCGGCGATATTGATGACCGGCAGACCGGCACGGGCGCGGAACGTGGCCGGCAGGGCGCCGCCGGGATGGGCACCGTCATATTGCACCCCCACCGCATCCGAGGGATTGCCCCCTGCCGTGGTCACGCCGCCATAGGTCGCACAGGTGCCCACCGCCACCACATGGGCCGCCAGCGGCGCCAGGTCCCGCATCCAGTCCAGTAACGGACGCCCGGTGCCCGACAGGATTTGATAGCGTCCGGTGCCACGCGGCCCGCGTGCAATCGCGCCCTCGACGCAGAGAATGTCCAGCGGCACCTCGCCCGAAACAAGGCTGGCCAGAATCCCGCGCACCTCGGCACCGCTTTCAAGGCTCAGCGCCGGATGCCACAGAAAGGTCAGCCCCGCCCCGGCAAGCAGGTCAAAGACATTCGGCCCCTCGGCACATAGCAGCGACATGGTGCAGCCACCGCAACCGGCGCTTTGCAGCCACAGAATGTTCATGCGCCCTCTCCTGCCAGCGGCAGCTCCAGCCGAAACAGCGCCCCACCACCAGAGGCGGGGCTGTAACTCAGCCTGCCGCCATGATCCTCGGCGATCTTGAGGCTGATCGACAGGCCAAGTCCGGTGCCTTTTCCCACGGGTTTCGTGGTAAAGAACGGGTCAAAGATCATTGCGGCCGTTGCCTCGTCGATGCCCGGCCCGTTGTCGTGGATTTCCAGCACGCCACGGCCTTCCTCGCGCATGATCCGCAAGGCGATCTGCGGGGCTGCGGTTTCCGAAACCGCATCCAGCGCGTTCTGCACCAGATTCATCACCACCTGCTGAATATGGCCCGTATGCCCCAGAACCATCACCGGCCCTTCGGCATTGATCTCGGGCACGGTGCTGTGGCCTGCCCCGCGCATGATCCAGAAGGCGGCGGTGCGGGCGGTCTCGACCAGATCGAAGGCCGCCATCTCTCCGCCCCCATCCGAGGACAGTCGGCGCAGATCCTCGACGATATCGCGCACCCTTTCGGCCCCCTCGCGCGCGCCCTGCACCGCCTCGCGCAGGTTGCGCAACTCGCGGTCCAGCCGCAATTCTTCCCGCAGGCGGACCAGTTCATCCCTGTCGGCCCCGGCCTGAACCCGGTCGAAATAGGTCTCGAACTTGGCGGCATAGCGTTCCAGCGCATGGGCATTGGCATAGACAAAGCTGATCGGATTGTTCAGCTCATGCGCCACCCCGGCCAGCAAACGCCCCAATGAAGCCAGCTTCTCGCCATGGACCAGCTGCGCCTGAGCGGCCTTCATCTCGGCATGGCTGCGTTCAAGCTGGGCATAGGCGCGGCGCAATTCCCCCACCGGACGCCCCGTCAGCACCAGCCCCTCGATCCGGCCGCGATCATCGAGGCGCGGCGACAGGACCGCCTCGACCGGGGCCGGCTCGCGCGAACTCACAAGCGAAAGCTCCATCCGCCCCGGCGCCCGCGTGCGCGCAATCTCCGCAATCAGGGCCGAAAGACCCGCGCGATCCTCTTCGCGCACCAGATCCGCCACGCTCCGGCCGACCAGGGCCGCGACAGGCAGCCCGGTGCAGACACAGGTCGAGGCATTGACCTCATCCACCCGCCCGTCGCGATCCAGCACGATCAGCACATCGGAAACCGAGGTGATGACCGAGGACAGGAACTGGCGCAGCGCCTCAAGCTCGCGGTTCTGGGCCTCAAGCCGCTCCTGATGTTCGATCAGCTCGGCATAGGTGCGATCCACCGCAATCAGCACATCGGACCAGGCCGCATCCGTCAGCGCAGCACCCGCCCTGTCGTCCTTTGCGTCCATTGCCCGTGGCATTTGCAATCCTCTCCTCACCCTTGCGCATCTTTCCATCCTGCATGTCAAGCCTGATAGTATGCCAAGCCTATGCTGCACCCGGGCGGGGGGCTAGAAGTGGGCGGGAGACATCACCTACATCTGGACGCGCGAGGGCTGGGTTTATCTGGCCGTCATCATCGACCTGTTCTCGAGGCGCGTGATTGGCTGGGCCATCAGCAACCGGATGAAGCAGGATCTGGCGATCAGGGCGCTGAACATGGCTGTTGCCCTGCGACGACCGCCACCCGGCTGTATTCACCACACGGATCGCGGCGCGCAATACTGCGCCCATGACTACCAGAAGCTTCTACGCAAAAACTGGTTCAAGGCATCAATGAGCGGCAAAGGCAATTGCTATGATAACTCGACCGTCGAAAGTTTCTTCAAGTCCCTGAAGGCCGAACTGGTCTGGAGACGCAACTGGCAAACCCGCCGCGACCCGGTGTCGTGGCAATCAATGCATGCAGAAAATGACGCCTCGTGATTGACGCATCGCAGGAGCCCGCCTAAGTATGTTTGTGACCGATCACTAACTAACGAGGTGCCCCGTGCGAAAGTCAGCGGAGCTTCGCAAGGCCGAGATCATGGCCACCGTACTCGACCTGGCCGACAGGATCGGGCCGGACCGGGTGACGACAGGGGCGGTCGCATCGCAGATCGGCGTCACGCAGGCCGCCTTGTTCCGGCACTTCCCGACCAAGGCCGCCTTGTGGCAGGCGGTGGCCGAGCATGTGGCCGAGGGGCTGGCAACGGCTTGGGAAAATGCATTAAGCCTCGGAGACACGCCGATCGTCAGGTTGCGTGCACTGATTTCCGCACAGTTCGCGCAGATCGACGCGACCCCCGCGCTGCCGATGCTGCTGTTTTCGCGTGAGTTGAACGTCACCAACACGGAGCTGCGCGCCACCTTTCACGGTAGGCTCACAACCTTCCACGGCCTTCTGGCGACGGAGATCAGAACCGCGCAGAAAGCCGGCGTGCTGCGCGGCGACATAGCCGCAAACGATGCGGCGGTGCTGCTGACCTCGCTCGTGCAGGGCGTAGCGATCCGCTGGGCGCTCGGCGCCCGCGATTTCGATTTGCGAGCCGAGGGGCTGCGCCTGTTCGACGCACAGTGCCGGCTTTTGGCTGCGGAAGGAAAATAGACGATGCGGCGCATCTGGCTATCGGGTCTTCTTCTAGCGGCGGCTGTCGCTGCCGGCTTTCTGTTCTTCACCGAACGCCCACTGACGGTGGCGATCGTTCAGCCCGAACATGATGTGGCCCTTCGCATCTACGGGCTCGGCACTGTCGAGGCGCGAATACTCAGCCGCGTCGGCTTCGAGGTGGGCGCCGCCCTGACCTCGCTGGCCGCCGATGCCGGGGACAGTGTGGCCAAGGGGCAGGAACTGGCCATCCTTCACTCTGCCGAACAGGAAGCGCGCGTTGCCCGCGCCGGCGCAGCGGTGACAGCCAACGAGGCCAATCTTGCCAAGGCCACCGCAGCCGTGATGCGCGCCCATGCCGTTCTGGCCGAGCGTGAGGCAGCGAACCGCCGCCAGCAAGGGTTGGTGCAGCGTGATATCGCCTCGGTCCAGCGCGCCGAGGAAGCGCAACGTGACGAGGATGTGGCCCGCGCCGATCTGGCCGTGGCCGAGGCAGATGTGGCGGTGATCCGGGCACAGAGCCTTGATGCGGCGGCGGCGCTGCGGCAGGAGGAAGCCCTTCTCGCCCACCACCGGCTGGTCGCGCCCTATGATGCGCTGATCGTCGCGCGCCATGCGGAGCCGGGCGCGGTAGTGAAAGCCGGCGATGCGATCTTCACCCTGATCGACCCGGCCACCGTCTGGATCCAGGCCTATGTCGACGAGGAGCGCGCCGGCCAGCTTGCCCCCGGCCAGCCCGGCACGATCCGGCTGCGCTCGCAGCCTTCGGCCGAGTTCCACGGCACCATCATCCGCATCGGCCTCGAAAGCGACCGGGTGAACGAGGAGCGCCGCGTCTGGTTGACCTGCGCCGACTGCCCCGCCGAGATGTTTCTTGGCGAACAGGCCGAAGTGCGCATCCTGACTGGCACACGCGCGAGCGCACTGATGGTGCCCGAGGTCGCCATCACCGGCTTCGACGGCCATCGCGGCACGGTCTGGACGGTGCAAGACGGTCGTCTCGCACGGATAGGGCTGACCTTCGGCGCCCGCGATGATCGCGGCCGCGTCGAGGTCGCGGGCGGCCTACCCGAAGGAGCCGCCATCGTCACCAGCCCGCCCAGGGGCGCCGCAGAGGGCCGGCGCGCCCACCTTAGCGAGGCGCCATGAACCTCGCGCTCAAAGATATCCGCCACGGCCTGTTCCGGTTCGTGCTGACCTGTTTCGGGCTGGGGCTATTGATGACGGTCGTGTTGGCGATGATCGGTATCTATAACGGCCTCGTCTCGGACGCGCTGGCGGTGGTAAAGGCACCGACCGCAGATGTCTGGGTTGTGGAGGCTGGCACCAAGGGACCTTTCGCGGAAGCCTCCAGCATTCCGGTCGACACGCGCGATGCAGTGGCACGGATGCCCGGCGTGGCCGAGGCCGGCGCGGTGAACTACCAGAACGTCGAAGCGCCTCATGCCGGGCACACGCTGAGACTCTACGTCGTCGGCTACGAGCCGGGGCGTCCGGGCGGGCCGCAGGCGATCGCCGAGGGGCGCGGCATCGGCGCCAGCCATTTCGAGCTGGTGGCCGACCGCAAGACCGGCCTGCTGCCCGGCGAGACGATCCGGCTCGGGCGCAACCGCTTTACCGTGGTCGGGCTTGTGGAAGGCGCGATGAACTCGGGCGGGGATCCGGCGGTCTATGTGACGCTGGCCGACGCGATGGCGCTTCAGACTGAACTCAACCCCGCCGCCCAGCGGGTGCAGGCCGCGCGCGGCGCCGTTTCAGTCAAATCCGCATCCGTCGCCGCCGTCATCGCCCGCGTGGCGCCGGGCGCCGATGTCGATCTGCTGACCGCGACCGTGCGCCAGTGGAAGCACCTCGCCGCGATGACCCAGGCCGAGCAGGAGCAGTTGCTGCTCGCCTCGGTGGTCGACAAGGCGCGCCGCCAGATCGGGCTGTTCCTCGGCATCCTGCTGTCCGTCAGCGCCGTGGTGATCGCCCTCATCATCTACACGATGACCATGGAGAAGCTGAAGCAGATCGCCACGCTGAAGCTGATCGGCGCGCCCGACCGCACCATCATTGCGCTGATCGTGCAGCAGGCGCTGATCCTCGGCGCCTCGGGCTGGGGGATCGGCCTGATACTGATCCTTGCGGTGAAGGACTATTTTCCCCGCCGCGTGGTGCTGGAGCCGTTCAACGTCATGGTCCTTGCCGGCATCATCGCCGCGGTCTGCCTTCTATCCTCCGCGCTCGGCGTGCGGGCGGCGATGAAGGTCGACCCGGCCACCGCGCTAGGGAGCTGACATGGCGCTCGGCGACATCCTCATCGAGGTCTCGGGCGTGGCCAAGCATTTCGGCGAGGGCTCAACCCGCGTCGATGCCCTGCGCGCGGTCGATCTGACCGTGCGCGCCGGCGAGGTTGTCGCGCTGCTCGGCCCGTCCGGGTCGGGCAAGACGACGCTGCTCAACATCATCGGCTGCATCCTCGCCCCATCGGCGGGACGGGTGGTGCTTGATGGCGAGCCGGTGTTCGACGGCAGATGGCTGCGGCGCGACCTGAGGCGCCTCAGGCTCGACAAGATCGGCTTCATCTTCCAGGCGCACAACCTCCTGCCCTTCCTCACCGCGGAGGAGAACGTCGCGGTCGTGCTGGACCTTGCCGGCTGGTCCGCCGACAAGGGCCGGGCACGGGCGCGCGAGCTGCTCACCTATCTGGAAGTCGGCCACCGGGCGACGGTCAAGCCGGCGCTGCTTTCGGGCGGCGAGGCGCAGCGCGTGGCGATCGCCCGCGCGCTCGCCAACCGCCCCCGCATCATCCTGGCCGACGAACCCACCGCCGCGCTCGACGGCGCGCGGGCCGGGCTGGTGATGGACCTGTTGCGCAGGCTTGCCGTCGAGCAGGAGGCCTGCATCGTCACCGTCACCCATGACGAAAAGATCTTCGACCGTTTCGACCGCCTGATCCACCTGCGCGACGGCCGCCTCGCCGACGCCTGACCCCGGAGCTATCCATGCCCGCAAGACCCCGCACCCTGGCTATCGCCGCCGCCGTCGCAGTGATCTTCGGCCTGCTCACCCTCGTCTCGGGCGGCAGGGCGCTCTTCGGCGGCGTCGACATGGGCGCGGTGGTGCCCTTCGTGCTGTGGTTCAATTTCGGCGCGGGGTTTGCCTATGTTCTGGCCGGCATCGGCCTGTGGCGCGGCGCGGGCTGGGCGCCGGTGCTGTCGCTCGCCATCGCCGTGGCGACTGCGGCCGTCTTCGCCGCCTTCCTGTGGCATGTCGGCTCGGGCGGCGCCTGGGAAGCGCGCACCATGGGCGCGATGATCCTGCGCAGCGCCATCTGGATTACCATCGCGGCCTTCGCATCGCGGTGCCATAAGCCATCCGATTGATCCATTCACCCAGCCAGCGATGGCGGCTGCCAGCAGCCATCTCGCCAGCCAGGAACCCGACATGAGACGATTTCCAACCATTGATCTGTCATTGACCCTTTCGCTCGTCACCGTGCTCGGCATGGCAATGGCGGCGGCCGGCAGGTGGCTGCCCAGCGGAGCTTTCGACGCTCTGGAGCTGCCGGGGCTAGTGCTAGTCTATCTGGCTGGCGGCCTGCCCACCGGCTGGCGCGCGCTGTCGGAACTGTGGCGCGCGCGCGTGCTTGACATCGACCTGTTGATGATCGTCGCGGCAATCGCCGCCGCAATCGTCGGCGCCCCGTTCGAGGGTGCGGTGCTGCTGACGCTGTTCAGCATCTCGACCACGCTGGAGGAACGCGCGCTTGGCCGCGCCCGCCGCGCCATCGAGGCGCTGATGGCGCTGCGCCCCGAGACCGCCTTGCGCAAGTCCACCAACGGCGCTGTGGAGGAAGTTCCCGCCGAGGTGCTGGCCGTCGGCGATGTGGTGGTGCTGCGCCCCGGCGCCCGGGTGCCCAGTGATGGCGTGGTCGTCACCGGGCGCGGCGGCATCGACGAGGCCAATATCACCGGCGAATCCATGCCCGTGTCAAAAGAGGCCGGTGCGCAGGTTTTCGAGGCCACGATCAATCTGGACGGCGTGCTGGAGGTCGAGGTCACGCGCAGCGTCAGCGACAGCACCATCGCCCGCATGATCCGCCTGGTGACCGAGGCGCAGGCCGCCCGCGCACCCTCAGAGCGGTTCAGCGAATGGTTCGGCCAGCGCTACACGGTCGCGGTGCTGGCGGGTGCGGTGATCGCCTTTGCCACGTTCTGGTGGCTGGGCGGCGACTGGGAACTGGCGCTTTACCGCGCCGCCACGCTGCTGGTCGCCGCCAGCCCCTGCGCCATCGTCATTTCCGTCCCCGCCGCGATCCTGTCGGCCCTGTCGGCGGCGGCGCGCGGCGGAGTTCTGTTCAAGGGCGGCGGCGCGCTGGAGACGCTGGCCGAGGTCGATATCTTCGCCTTCGACAAGACCGGCACCCTGACCACCGGCCGCGCCGAGGTGACGGAAATCGTCGCGCTGGATGGCGACGAGGCCGGGTTCCTGTCGCTGCTGGCGGGGCTGGAGGCGCATTCCGAGCATCATATCGCCGCCGCGATCCGCCGCGAGGCCGACACCCGCGGACTTGATCCGGCGCGCATTGCCGACGTGAACGCAAGGCCGGGCATCGGCATCGAGGGCTGCGATGCCTCTGGCCCGGTCTGGGCGGGCAACCCCTATCTTGCCAGGGACATGGGGGCCGCGACGGATCACCCCGCGTTGCAGGCGCTGGCGGATGGCGCCAATTCGGTCGTCTATCTGGGCCGCGGCGCCACCGTGCTGGGCGCCGTCAGCGTGGCGGATGAGGCGCGGGCCAGTTCCGCCGGGGCGATTGCGGCCCTGCGCGACAGTGGCATCCGCCGCATCGTCATGATGACCGGCGACCGCCGCCCGGTCGCCCTGCGCATCGGCGCCGAGCTTGGCCTTGCCCCCGACGAGATCCACGCCGAAATGCTGCCCGAGGACAAGGTTCGCGCGGTGGGCGATCTGGCCCCAACCGGCTGCGTCGCCTTTGTCGGCGACGGGGTGAACGACGCCGCGGCGCTGGCCCGCGCCGATGTCGGCATCGCCATGGGCGTGGCCGGGTCCGAGGTGGCGCTTCAGGCCGCCGATGTGGCGCTACTCTCCGAGGATATGGAGCGGCTGGCCGATGCGCAGCGCCTGTCGCGCCGAACCTCAAGGGTGATCCGCCAGAACCTGACCTTCGCCATCGGCGCCATGGTGGTTCTGGTCATCGGCGGGCTGTTCTTCGACCTGCCCTTGCCGCTGGTGGTGATCGGCCATGAAGGCGGCACGGTGCTGGTGGTGCTGAACGGGCTGCGGCTGCTGTCGGACCCGATCCGCCGGCCCAAGGCACCGGCGAGCCGACAGGCATTGCCGGGTGTGGCGCTGCCGGCCTGACTCGAAAGGGGCGTCACTCCCTGAAAGCGCGCTGATGGGGGAAATCACCCCCTTGCAGATACGCCTCCTCTTCGGGCGTCGGGTTGCGGCCCAAGATGGCGTTGCGGTGCGGGTGGCGGCCAAAGCGGGCGATGACGCGGCGCACCTTGCCGGCCTGATCGACCAACGAGGCATAGAGCGGTTGCAACGTTGCCGGCGCGCGGGCGGCGATGTCGTTGCGCAGGGCAATCAGCCGGTTGATGCGGGCCAGATGGTCCGGCCCCTCGGCATGGCCCAGGGGCTGGGTGAAGCCGATCTGGAACCACGGCAGGCCAAGGGCCGCCCAGTCTCCGTTGTCCAACCCCGCCAGCGCCTGCGCCAGAGCCGCCGGATCTTGCGCATATGCAAGCGCGCTCCCCCGCCACAGCGAGCGCGGGAACTGGTCCAGCACCACGATCAGCGCCAGCCGGCCCTCTTGCGTCCCGGCCCAGTGATCGAGGTCCCCCGCCGCGCCGCGTTCGGTCAGCGGGCCAAAGCGCGCCGCAATCGCACCATCCGCGCCGCCATGCATCCGCCAGCGCCAGTGCTCGGCATGGCGGTCGGGGTCAATGTCCAGCGCGCGGCCCTCGGGGAACCAGAAATCCAGAACCTCGCCGATCTGTCTGGCATCATTGCTATCGGCCATGTCATCCCCCCATTGAAAACGCCCCCGCGCCATGGGCACGGGAGCGGATTTGCCGATGAAGCACAAGCGCGCTCTATGCCGTCGCGGGCACCGTTGCCGGCACAGGTCGGCGCCCGCCGGGCCCGCGCGGGACGCGCAGCAGGCGCATAGCGTTGGCGATCACCACCAGTACCGAAAGCTGATGGATCAGCATGCCCTCGGCCATATGCACATCGCCGTTGAACACGCCCGCCAGCAGCCCGGCCACAGTCAGCAGCGCGATGGCCAAGTTCTGGCGCATATTGCGCAGCGTCGCGCGGGAAATCGCCATGGCCTCGGGCAGTTTCTCCAGATCGTCGGCCATCAGCGCAATGTCGGCGGTCTCGATCGCCACGTCCGAGCCCACGGCCCCCATGGCAACGCTGGTGTCGGCGGCAGCCAGCGCCGGCGCGTCGTTGATGCCGTCGCCGATCATGGCGACATGGCGGCCCTCGGCCTGAAAGTGGCGGATCAGCTCCAGCTTGTCCTCGGGCAGCAGCCCGGCATGAACCTCGTCGATGCCGATTTCGGCGGCGATGGCGTGGGCGGCCTGCGGCTGGTCGCCGGTCAGCATGGCGATGCGCCCCACCCCGATATCGCGCAGCCGGGCGATGGCGCTTTGGGCCGAAAGCCGGGGCTGGTCGGACAGCCCGAAGATGCCCGCGATGCGCCCGTCCAGCGCCACGATGATCGGCGTGCAGCCGCGGCCCAGAACCCCGGCCAGCGCGGCCTCGGCCTCGGCGTAGAAACCGATGCCCAGCCGGTCGAACAGCCGCCGGTTGCCGGCCGCGACCTGCCGCCCCTCGTGGTGGACCACCAGACCCATGCCAGCCACTTCCTCGACCGTCTCGGGCGCGGGAATCTCGCCCTCGGCACGGCCGGCCTCGATAATCGGGCGGCCCAGCGGGTGGTCCGAGCCGGATTCGGCGATCGCCGTCCAGTGCAGCAATTCGGCACGATCGATGCCGCCAAGAGGCACGATCTCGACCAGGCTGGGGCGGCCCTCGGTCAGGGTGCCGGTCTTGTCCAGCGCCAGCATGTCGATGCGGCCGGCGCTTTCCAGATGCTGCCCGCCCTTGATGAGGATGCCCGAGCGCGCCGCCCGCCCGATGCCGGCGACGATGGAGACCGGCGTCGAGATCACCAGGGCGCCCGGACAGGCCACCACCAGAAGGGTCAGCGCGAGGCGAATATCCTGCGTCACCGCCCAGGCACCCAGCGCCAGCATCATGATGCCGGGCGTATACCATTGGGCGAAACGCTCGATCATGCGCTGGCTGGGGGCGCGTTCCTCCTGCGCCTCTTCGACGCGGCGGATGATCCGGGCCAGCGTGGTATCGGCGCCGATGCCGGTGGCGCGGATCCGCAGCACGCCATTTTCCGCGATGGTGCCGGCATGGACGTGGGAGCCGGGGGCTTTCTCGGCCGGGATCGGCTCGCCGGTGATGGCGGCCTCGGACACGGCGGCGTTACCGTCGATCACCTCGCCATCGACGGGGATGCGGTTTCCGGCGCGCACCAGCACGACCTCATTCGGCTGGACGGCACTGGCGGCAATCTCGACCGGCTGGCCGTCGCGGATCACGGTAGCGACCTCGGGCGCGGCCTTCAGCAGATCGGCCAGTGCGCCACGGGTCTGGCGCAGGGTGCGGGCCTCAAGCCAGGCGCCGAAGCTGAACAGGAAAGTAACGGCGGCCGATTCCCAATATTCGCCGATGAACAGCGCGCCAATAGCCGCAACGGTCACCAGCAACTCGATCGAGAAATGGCGAATGCGCAGCGCGTGGTACGCCCGCCAGGCGATGTCAGAGCCGGCGACAAAGGCCGCCACCAGCATAGATGCCGCCCAGAGCCCGCGCAGGTCGAACCCGTAAAGGGCGATCAGGCCCAGCACGATCAGGCTGCCGCTGATGATGGTCAGCCACTTCCTGCGGCTGGCCGGCTGGTGAAGAATTGTCAGGATAGGGGTCAACATGCGGGGCCTCATGATGTGAAGGCCCGGCAGCGCGGGCAGGCACGGCCGGGCTGGAAGGGATGGGTCAGAATGCGGCGGGGCGGGCCTCGTAGCCGGTGGATTTCACCACCGAGACAAGGGCCTCGACCGGGGCGGATGCGGGGTCATGCTCGACCTCGATGCGGCCGGTGTTGAAGTGCACCTTGGCGGCGGTCACGCCAGGAGTTGCCGCCAGCGCCTTTTCGATTTTGGTGACGCAGGAGGGGCAGGAAAATTCGTCGCTGCGCAGGATGGTCTTGGTCATGGCTGGTTCCTTTCATGTCGCCGCCCGGTGGGCGGTCATTGCTTGTGAACTCAAGATATGCTGTCCTTTCAGGATCAGGATTGGCAACTCAGGCAAAGATTCATTGCATGAATGCACAGGCGCAGGATTGGGACGATCTGCGGTTGTTTCTGGCCGTGGCACGGGCGGGGTCGCTCTCGGGGGCGGCGCGCAGCCTTGGCGTTACCCATTCCACCGTCTTCCGCCGCATCGGCGCGTTCGAGGCGCGGCTGGGGGTGCGCCTGTTCGACCGGCTGCCCGGCGGTTACGCGCTGACCCAGGCCGGCGAGGAGATGCGCGATTCCGTCATCCGCATCGAGGAAGAAATCACCGCGCTGGCGCTGAAGGTTACCGGACAGGACCAGCGGCCCACTGGGACGATCCGCATCACCACGACCGACCTGCTGGCGGTGGGGGTGCTGCCCCGCCATGTCGCCGCCTTCCGCGCCGAATGGTCCGAGATCGAGATCGAGGTAATCGTTGCGGATACGGTGCTGGACCTGACCCGGCGCGAGGCGGACGTGGCCCTGCGCATCGGCAATCCGGGACAGGAAACACTGATCGGGCGGCGGGTCGGGCGGTTGGCCTTTGCCGCCTATGGTGCGGCGGACCGGCCGCCGGGCGATCCTGCCAAGGGTGACTGGATCGGCTACGGGTCTGCGCATGGCCCGCTCAGCCGCAATCTGACCCGCTGGTGGCCGGATGCGCGACAGGTTTACCGGACAAACTCGATCATCGCCGCCCATGCCGGTGCGAAGGCGGGGATCGGACTTGCTGCCTTGCCTTGCGTGATTGCCGATTGCGACCCCAGCCTGATCCGCGCCGCCGCGCTGCCCGAGGATTTCATGCTGGACCTGTGGTTGCTGATTCACGAGGATCTGCGCCAAACCGCGCGCATCCGCCTGTTTCTGGACTTCATGGCGACGGCCCTGGCGGCCGATGCCGACCTGCTGGAGGGGCGCTGCCCGTGCAAGACAAGGCCGGCGCAGGCGTAACGCCCGCGCCGGCCCATGCCTGCGCCCGTGGCGTCAGTCGATCATCTGCCAGCCCGGATGCTCGAAATGCTCGCCATATGCGTTCAACGCCTGAACGATCGTCACCGCGCCAGTCTCGACCTCGCCGGCCTCCAATGCCGAGATGCCGGTCATCACCTCACCAAGGACGATATGGAACTGCTCGTCCACCTCGGGTTCCAGCACACAGTTCTCGACCATGAAATCGACCTGCTTCTGGACATCGGCAGCGACCCCATTCGCGGCATCGGCCGGCAGGGTGCCGTTGTGGATCGCGTCCAGGTTCGCGGCCATGGTTCCGTGAATCGCGGTCATGCCGGTGATCATGTTCTGATCGCCCTGCCATTTGGCGCCATCGTTCAGCGTGATCTCGATAGCCCCCGCGCCATGGCTGTCATGATCATGGGATTGCGCGGCTGCAATGCCAGCTGACCCCAGCGCAAGGGCGAGAGCAACAGCGACGGCGGTGAAAGATTTTACAGTCCTCATAGTGATCTCCTGTATCTGCCAAGTGGTTCTGGCCGCAGCGGGCATCGACAGACGCCGCCGGGCTTGGGATAGACATAGGCTGTCCGTTTTCGCACGAGAATTGACGAAAACTGCAAAGACCCATTGCACGAATGGACAGACCTCAGGCACGAACCAGACCCTCGCGGCCTGCCGCCGATACCATCGGGCTGTCGAACAGCGCCCCGACGGCATGGGTCCGGATGCCGCCTGCCTCGCGCATCAGAAACAGCGCATCGAGGTCGAGACGCGCGGCGAGTTCGCCGCCAGCTTGCGGACCCAGCACCATCAGCGCGCTAGCCCAGGCATCGGCCTCCGCACAGGTTCCGGCGACGACCGTAACCGAGGCCGGTGACGAGCGCAGCGGGCCGCCTGTCGCGGGGTCCATGGTGTGTGACAGGCGCTGGCCCCGAACGGTCACATGATGCCGGTAGTCGCCCGACGTGGCGACGGCAGCATCCATCAGCGTCAGGATGGAGCGGGGCGCGCGGCGTTCGGGATCCGGCGTCTCGACGGCGACCGTCCAGGGCATGCTATCGGGCCGTAGTCCGGATGCACGCATTTCGCCGTCGATGCCGACGAGGAAAGCCGTGATGCCGAAGCCTTGCAACGTCCCTGCCAGCTTGTCCACGCCGAACCCCTTGGCGATCCCGTTCAGGTCCAGCGTGATCGGCGTGTGTTTCCGGACTAGCCCGGCCGCGCGGTCGATCTCCAGCACCTCATGCGCGGGCCAGCGCGCAGCAGCCATCACCGCGCGGATGGCCCCGGCGCTGACCGCCTCGGGTCCAAACCCCCAGGCCCGCACCGCATCGCCCATGCCGATGTCAAAAGCACCGCCCGATAGAGCGCCGATCCTTACCCCAAGATCGAGCACTTCGGCCAACCCAGCGGGAACGGCCACCCAGACATTTTCGGACGTCCGGTTCAGGCGCATCAGGTCACTGTCGGGTTTCCATGTCGACATGGCGGCATCGACCTCCGCCACGGCCGCCTGCAAGGCCGCCTGCACCGGGGCGGGGTCCAGCCCGGCATCGGCATGGAAAAGCGCCGACCAGCGTGTCCCCATGGTCGGGCCATTCAGCGCGTGGCGGATCGGGTCAGTAGACGTCTTCGGCATAGCGTCCCTCCGTTTTCAGCGTGAGCGGGGTGAGGCCGACCGGCGCGAGAATGTCCGTCAGCGCCTCGGCCACGCCCGCCGCCATGTCGCGCCCGCCGCAGACCATGATGCGCGCCCCGTCCCGGATCAGCCGGATCAGTTCAACGCTCTCAGCGCGCAGCACGTCCTGCACATAGCGCGGCTTCGCTCCCCGCGAGATGGCGGTGGTCAACTGGGCAAGACGGCCATCGGCCTGCCAGGCGGCCAGATCCTCACGATAGAGGAAATCGCTGTCGGGGTGGCGCATCCCGAAAACGAGATGAACCGGCCGCTTCCCACTGTTGCCCCGGATGAACCCTGCAAGCGGGCCGATCCCCGTGCCGGCGCCGATCAGGATCAGCGGCGGCTTTCCTCCTTCGTTATGGAAAGCAGGATTGTGCTGGACGAAGGCGTGGATCGCCTGATCGGGCTCCAGTGCCAGAAGCTGCCCGGAGCAGAGGCCGCCGGGATGCTTGCGCACCACGATCTCGACGAAGCCGTCGCGCCATCCGGACGCCAGCGAGTAGAAGCGCGGGAGGTCCGCACCCTCGGGCAGGACGCCGAGGAGATCACCGGCCTGAAACCGGCCAACGCCCCGACCTGTGAGCCGTTGCAGGAGCGTCGTCTCGGGCAGGGAAAAGCGCAGGATCGCGGTTGGCGCCTGCACGTCTATCCCGTAATCGCGGCGCGAGACCAGGACAAGCCGCTCCGTCACCGGCGGGGTTGGCACATGTTCGAGCGTAAGCTCGATCCCCAGCGCCGCCCCCAGGGCGCGGCCCCAGCGGGCGAAATCCTGCGGCGACTGGCGATCGACCGCATCGAAAGGTATCAATTGCGCCCAACCTTTGGCAGCAGCCAGCCGCGCGACTTCATCGGCGAACGCGCAGAACGCGGGGAAGCTGCGATCGCCGAAACCAAGCACGGCAAGCGGGGCCTCAGGGACGGATTCCAGCGCCGCGAGGCGTTCGATGAACCCCTTCGCCGTGGCGGGAGCCTGTCCCTCGCCCCAGGTGGCGGCGAGAATGACGAACCGTTCGGCCTGCGGATAGCGCGCCGGCTCGAAACCGGACATTGGCGCGACATGAACATGCTGGCCCGCTGCGGTCAGCGCATGTTGGAGCGTCGCAGCGAAACCCCAGGTGCTGCCGCCCTCCGAGCCCACCAGCAAGATGGTCCCAGCGCCTTTTGCAGGATGATTGCCACGGAGACGCGGCCTTGACCGCCGCCCCGCGAACCAGAGCACAAGACCACTCACCCCCATTGCCGGCACGCCGAGCGCCATCACACCCAGCACGAGGCCGAGAGATGCGGCCCCCTGTCCGGTATGCAGGATGTAGATAGTTTCAGATATCCGTTCCCACATCGTCAGCTCGGCCCAGGCCAGAAGCTCACCCGTCCCCTGATCAAGATAGCCGGTGCCGCGATCCGTCTTCAGGGTGAAGGCGTCCGTGGCGTCGCCCGGATAGGGAAAGCTCAGTTCGCGCAACTCAGTGACAGGAATCACGGAGAGCGGCTCCATCGCAGCAAGGGAGACCCCGGTGCTGCCGCTGACCTCGGTCGGAAAGGCCGGCGGTGCAGTGCCATCCGGCAGAAGATCGAAGGTCGAAGCGGCCATCCACAGTGCGGTCGCCGAGGACAGAATCAGCCCCGCGACCGCCACGCGGGCGATCCCGGTATGGATGCGGCTCGATGCTGGCCCGCGCAAAGGGGCGAACCAGCGCCGCCAGCCGCCCATGCGCCGTGCGACCAGCATCGCGCCAGAGACCGACAGGACCAGCATGGCCGCCGCACCGGCAGCCATGACGATACGGCCGGCATCGCCAAGAAACAGCGAGCGGTGAAGGCTGGTCAGCCAGCGTTCGACCGGGTTCGGATCGGCGCTGGCGATGCCCTTGCCGGTCGCGGGGTCGATCACCGCCGCGCCGGGCGTGCCGTCGTCGAACCAGAACGCAGTAATCCGGCCCGAGGGCGCACGCCGGATCTGCTCCACCCCCGGATAGGCAGTCCGGATGCGTTCAGCGAGATCGGCAACGGTCAGGCCGGCCTCGGCCTGCGGCGTGGAAAACCGCTCGGCCACGGGAAAGACCGAGAGCGCCGCCCCGCTGATCGCGAGGACCATGACGAGAGCAAGGGCCAGCAGACCCGGCCAGCGATGCAGCATGCGGATCATGGCGCCATCTCACATGTCGTAGCGGAGGCTGGCGACATAGCGGCGGCCGGGCACGGGCTGCCCCGCTCCTGCCGCCGTCAACGGCACGGCGATGTCGTTCGGACTGTCGCGCATGTACTCGACGGCGGCATCGACATGCAGCGTGTAGCCGGCATCGAACAGCGCATCGGCAAGGTCGAGGGTGATTTCCAGCGACCGGCCCGCGCCGACACTGGCGCCGGTGATGCCGTCGATCTGCGCCAGGTCGCCGCCGCTGGCGCGATACCAGTCGCTGAGATGTTCGTAATATTTCGACTTGCCGCCGGCCATCCACAGGGTTCCGGCATATGCCCCCTGCGCATCGGTAACGTAGAGAACCAGATAGGCACCATCGCCGCCGTAAGTGTTCAGCGTGGTGGTGAGGGTGACCGGCCGGGCCATGGCGAGGCCGGGGGCCACCAGGGCCGAAGTCAGCGCAAGGGCTGCGAGGATGGATTTCATGTCTCTGCTCTCTTCTGCCTGATATGTCAGTTCACCCGCACCACGGGCGGGGTGCCGTTCTGGAACAGCGGATTGGCGGGCGGGACCGAGGGGGCGACAGGGGTTGCACCGCCGCGATCCCGCTTGCGGTCCTGCTCGCCGTCCCGGTGGCGCAGCTTGACGACCTGCAACGTCGCGGGATCCAGCTTGGCCTTGATGCGGCGGCCCTGGGCATCGCGGCCCTTGACCTCCCAGCAGCCGTCATCGGCCTCGATCTTCTCGACATGCCAGCCGAGGCCGGCGGCGGCCTGCATCACCGCCTCGCGCGGCTGCCAGGCGCCGCGCGGCACATGGCAGTCGTCGCCCGCCAACGCCCCCGCCGCGGGCAATACCGCGAGAGCGGTTATGGCAATCAACAGAGTCTTCATGGTTCGAATGTCCTTTCCGATCATCTCGGGGGCATTTTCCCGGCTATGGCCGCGGCGAACGCCCGCGTGGGAAAGGCTCCGCCGCGATGACGGGGCGGAGCCTTGCGGCGATCAGTTGCGCTTTGCGGGCTTGGTGCCGTCGCTCCAGCGCTTGACCTTGCCGTCGATCACCTCGAGGGTTCCGGGATCGACGGTCATCTTCAGGGTGTTGCCACCCTGGTCGATGACGTTCAGCTCGTAGCAGCCATCATCAAGTTCCATTTTCGAGATGCTCCAGCCGAATTCGTCGGTCACTTGGATAAGGGCTTCCCAGGACTGCATGTTCTCGGTCGGCACGTTGCATTTCTCGTCGGCGAGCGCGGCCCCGGCGGGGATCGCGAGGGCGAATGCGGTGGCGGTCAGGATGGTTTTCATGGCTATGCTCCTCAGCCTTGGTTGCCTGATGAAACCAATCTGGAGGGCGCGGCTGACGTGATCCTGATCGCCGCGGAAAACCTGCGTCAGCTTTCCGTCAGCCTGCCCCGACGAACCGCAACGGTCGCGCAAAACAAACCGGCCCCGCCAGACAGACGGGGCCGCAACAACAGTGGGAATGCGTAATGTTCAGGTCACGTCATTTGCGCCAGGGGGGCGCTTTCGGCCCGTGACCATGGCACGGGGCAGGTTCTCCCGATGGCCCCATGAGGTGAGCGCCACACCTCCGACATGCAGGGCCACGAGGACCAACGCCAGGTTGGCCAGCGTTTCATGCACCTCCTTCAAGGTCTTGTCCCCCCTGACTTCCCGGCCGCCATGCTCGCCCACAACCCTCACGGCACGGGCTTCCTCGATCGACTGTTCGAGCAGCCAGCCGCTTAGCGCGGTGCCGGAAAGCGTAACCATAAGTGCCACGATCATCGCGGCGCCGGCCGGGTTGTGCCCGAGATGGCGCCGCTCCCGCCCGCGCAGCATGTCTCCGAGATAGACCAGCGTTGCGGCAGGGCCACGCATGAATTGCGCGAAGCGGGCATGGTGACTGCCGACAAAACCCCAGATCAGGCGGAGCACAAGCAATGCCGCCACCGCATAGCCGGCCGCCTCGTGAAGCGGCCGCACCTCGTCAGCCGCGAGCCATGCCACTGCAAAGGCGGCAACCAGGCCCCAATGAAAGCTGCGCACCACCGGATCCCAGACCCGCACCATGCGCGTGGTATCGGCAACGTCCGAAATACCGCCGTCCCTTTTCGCCTCAATCATGTTTGCGTCCCCTGCCCTCACGGAAGTGCCGTTCACCTCCGTCCTCGTATTCGACCTCGATTACCTGAAGCGTGCCGGGATCGACCGTCACCTCGATGCGGCGTCCTTCCCGGTCCGTGCCTTTTATCTCGTAGCAGCCGTCGTCGATCTTGATGCGCCGCACCACCCATCCGTTTTCTTCCGCGAGCCGCACCACCGCGCTTCTTGGCTGCCAGTCTGCCAGCGGCACGGCACAGTCGTCGCCGGCAAGTGCAGCCCCGCACGGAAGGGCCGCGAGAAAGGTCAGAATTGTCAGCGATCTCTTCATGGACCACACTCCGCATAACGGCCATCGGATGACATTCTGCGTCGCGAACCTGACGGGATGCTGAAGCCTGGGGCGTCCCGCCATCAGCTTTGCGTCAGCCCGGATCGCCATAATGGCCAGAGGCAAATGAGTAGGAAGATCATGCGAATCCTGCTGATCGAGGACGACACCGTTCTGGGCGCCGCCGTGCGGGACCAGATCGCCGCGGGTGGCCAGTCGGTGGACTGGGTCACGCGCCTGGATGCGGCCGGCGATGCGATGGCCGGCGCCGGCTATGATCTGGTATTGCTGGACCTCATGCTGCCCGACGGACGCGGCATCACCTTCCTTCGGTCGCTGCGCGCCGGCGGCGACGTGACGCCGGTGATCATCCTGACCGCGCTGGACCAGATCTCGGACCGGATCGAAGGCTTGAACGCCGGCGCCGACGACTATCTGGTCAAGCCCTTCGATCTGGCCGAGCTTTCCGCGCGCATCGGCTCGGTCGCGCGGCGCTATAGCGGCAATCCCAACCCGATCATCGTCCACGGCGCGCTTGCCGTCGACCTTGCCTCGCGCAGCATCCGCCGCGACGGCCGGCCGGTGCAACTGACGGCGCGCGAATGGGCGCTGTTCGAGGCGTTCCTCACGCGCCCCGGCCAGCTTCTGTCCAAGGCACAACTTGAGGAAAAGCTTTATGCCTTCGATACCGAGGTGGAAAGCAACACCATCGAGGTCCATGTCAGCCGGCTGCGCAAGAAGCTGGGCGCCGAGGTGATCGAGACCGAGCGCGGATTGGGCTACCGGCTGGGTTCGCCATGACGATGCCACGCAGCCTTCAGATGCGGTTGGGGGTGTCTCTGGGCATCCTTCTGACGCTGCTGTGGATCGCCGCCGCCGCCACCACGGCGGTCATGCTGCGGCACGAGATGGACAGGATCTTCGACTCGTCACTACAGGAGGCGGCGCAGCGCCTGTTGCCGCTGGCCGCTGTCGAGATCGTCGGACGTGAGGAGGAAGGTGTGACGCAACACCTTGCCGACCTGCGCGACCACGACGAATTCCTCACCTATATCGTGCGGGATGACATGGGGAGAATCCTTCTGCAATCGCATGAGGCCGACCCCTCCATCTTCCCGGAATGGGATGGGCCGGGCTTTCACACGACCGCAACCCATCGCCTGTATGGCGAGGACGCCCTGCAAGGCACGATCCGCCTCACGGTCGCCGAGCCGCTTGCCCATCGCGCGGCGGCGGCACGCGATGTCTGGGCGGGCCTGGGACTGCCACTGCTGGTGTTCATCCCGGCCGCGCTGCTGGCGATCGTATTGACCGTCCGCTCGGGCCTGGCCCCGCTGCGCCGCTACCGCGACCGGCTGGCCGCGCGTTCACCGCGCGACCTTGCCCCCGTCGCCTGCAACGATCTCCCCGTCGAGGTCACCCCGGTGGGGCTGGCGGTCAATGTGCTGCTGGCGCAGCTCAAGTCCACATTCGAGGCCGAACGCACCTTCGCCGCCAACGCAGCGCATGAATTGCGAACACCGCTGGCAGGCGCAATCGCGCAGGCCCAGCGGATACAGGTGGAAACGAAAGATACCGGCGCCGGCCACAGGGCCGCCGAGATCGAGGCCTCGCTGAAGCGGCTGGCCCGGATCGCCGAGCGGCTGCTGCAACTGGCTCGGGCGGAGGGCGGGCGGTTGCGGCTCGATCACCTATCCGATCTTCGCATCACCGCCCGTCTGGTCGTGGACGATATCGAGAGGACCGCACCGAACCGGATCGCACTCGCTCTGCCGGAGCACCCGGTAATGTCCGACCTCGACCCCGATGCGTTTGGCATCATCTGCCGCAACCTGGTCGAGAACGCCCTGCGGCACGGCGCATCTGACGAGCCGATCGAGGTAAGCCTCGGTGAGGATGGCACGTTCCGCGTCGCCAATGACGGCCTTGTTGTGCCGACAGAAGCACTTGGCCGGCTGGCCCGCCGTTTTGAGAGGGGGACAACCGGAACGGAAGGCAGCGGGCTTGGCCTTGCCATCGTCGCCAGCATTGCGGACCGGATTTCGTCAAAGCTCACCTTGCAGTCGCCGAGACCGGGAAGCTCGTCTGGCTTTGAAGCGGCGGTGGTTTTGCCGACAGCTTCAAAGCAACCAATACCGCCCAGCCAGGCGAGCGCAGTCTTTCGTTGAGCCGATAGCCGGCCAGCAGATCTGAAAACTATTGGGCTGGCTGTGTCCGCCGGAACAGGATGCATCTGTATATAAGGGGCGCAGAATGTTGATCTCGAAAGGACAAAGCCTAGCGCGCGCCCGTGGTGACAGTAGCCCTGCCGACAAAGGCGGACGGGGCAGCATGACCAGAAAATTGGTTACATCTTCGGATGCTATTGAATTTCGCCACCTACGTTACTTCATAGCCGCTGCCGAGCACGGCAGCTTCCGAAAGGCAGGAAATTCACTGAGTCTGTCGCAATCGGCAATCAGCCGCTGCATTGCCGACCTCGAAGTAAGCGTCCGGCCTGAGCGCTACCCGGGCCATTTCCAAGGCAGCAGGTCATCGACCTTTG
>NZ_JBHRXE010000022.1:0-59349 GCF_042648325.1 Paracoccus simplex
TCCCAGCTACCACCCTGGATTCGCGAGATGAATCCCTCACGCGATTTGTGCAACAGAGCCCCTTGGTGATCATAGGTATCCAGGTTTCGGGAAATGGCCGTGATTTCGGCGATCTGACGTTTCGCGGCGGTGATCCCCTCGCGCGCGGCTTCGGCCAGCGCCCGGATCGCCTGCAACGCTTCAGCGCATGCCTCGACGCCGCTCTTCGGCAAGCTCCCCGCGGCAAGCAATTTCTCGAATCGCTGCATCTTTTCCAAGGCGAGATCGGCCTCGGACGCGGTCGCCTCGCCTGATCGAGAAGAAGTAATGCTTCAGTCATTTTTCACACCGGTTCCGGAAAGAAAACTCATGTCCATGGTTCGGCTCATGGTCTCGGCATAGGCGTCGTTCATGAGGCTGGAAAATTGCGATTCACCGATGCCGCCACCGAATTCCCCCTGCGATTCGCGCGGCCCGGCATATTTTAACATTTCGGAAAGAAATGCCTGTTCAAGACCATCCGAAAGTTCTCGCCTTGGGTTTTGGTTGGTCGGACTGCCGGCGGCGATTGAAGATACATTCATTTTTTCATCTCCTGTTCATGAAAACTTTCTCGATACCGGACTTTACGCTGCATGGGTAAATATTTGGTAATCCTGTTGTGGCATGGTCCGATCAGGTCGGGTGTGTGCAGGAAATGAGGAAACCGGATGGAAATCGCGTGCCAACAGACTGGCGGCCCTGCGGTCGGCTTGCCGACGGAAACGTACAAAGCGAACGGCCAGGGCGCCGGGGCGTTCGCTGAACTGGTCGATTTGCCTGCTGCCGAGGAGATTGCGCAGGGTGGAGAATTCGAATTGGCTTTGTCGGACCTGCTGGATGCCGATGCGCCAGAGCGGGACGCAGAGGTGGTGACGCCCGGTCCTCCAGCCGTAGCGATGGCCGAGACCCCTGCGCCTGAGGCGGAAAAGGAACTGGTTCTCGTTGAGGCCGATTTTCGTCTCCGCAGGGGCGAGACCAACCTGTCCGAGGCGGATTCCGGGGCGGATACGGGCAGACATCCGCATGATGCGGATCCTGCGCAGGGCCAGCCAGTGGACGAAATGTCCGAAACGGAGAGGCAGGCTTCGGCGAGGGACGACGCCGGGAAGGCGGGCGATCTTGAGGGCAGGGATCGGTTCGCGGCCGGCGAAACACCGCGCGGCCAGGAGCATGATGCAAAATCCAAGGTTCCGGTCCGGGACGTTGCTGATCAGGGTGCGATTGAGGAATCCGCGCTCGCCGTCCCAGTGTCGGATGATCAGGGTCGGCTTGCGGATGGCGCCGAAAGCCGCCTCGATCCCGGGCTGCCGGATCAGGGAACCGTCAGCGTGTCGCTGCTGAGCGGGCGGCCGCCGTCGGAACCGGCGCATGGTTTGCCGGACCGGCATGTCAGGACCGCGGTCGCCGATGCGCAAAATGTCCTGGGCCAGATTTCGGACAAGTTGGCCGAATGCCAGAAGGATGTTGTCGAGATCACGCTGTCGCCGGAGGAACTGGGCAAGGTTCGCCTGGTGATCGTGGCGGGGGAAAAGCCCTCGGTCGCGGTCCATGCAGAACGCTTGGAAACCTTCGAGCTGCTCAGGAGAAATGCCGATGCGCTGCAAAAGGAACTGCGCGAGGCTGGTCTGCCGGGCGCCGACCTCTCTTTCTCGGGCGGGGGCGAGCGGCGCGAGCGACAGGCAGTCACGATGGGCAGAGGCGCAAATCCGAGTTGCGTTGCCGACACGGCTTTTCTGGCGGCGGGCGCCGCACCCGCGGTCCGACCGGGCATGGCTCGGCAGATCGACATCAGAATCTAGGGATGATCATGACCAGCATAACCAATACGTCCGGCCTGGGGTATTCCTCCAGTCAACCGACGCTGCCTTCCGGTACGGCGCAGGCCGAGGCGGCAAGCCAGTTCGAGACCTTTCTCAAGATGCTGACCACCCAGATCAAGAACCAGGATCCGCTGAACCCGATGGAGGGGACGGAGTTTGCCGTGCAGCTCGCGACCTTCTCGGGGGTCGAGCAGCAGGTGCAGACCAACCTGCTGCTGAAGCAACTGCTGCAAGGCTCGGGCGGCGGCGAATTGGGCCGGCTTTCCGACTGGATCGGCCGGGAGGTGCGGACCAGCGCACCGGTCTGGTTCGACCGTTCGCCCCTGACCTTGCAGATCGACGGGGTGGCGAATGCCGAGGCCATGACGCTGGTCACCCTGGACGAGCAGGGCAACGAGATCCTGCGGGAAAGCATCGGCCTGGGATCGGGGGAAGTGGATTGGCAGGGCAAGCGGGCGAATGGCGAGCTGCTTCCGGCCGGGCTCTACAGCTTCCGCGTCGAGGCGACGAAAGACGGCGAGGTCCTGTCGACGCGGAATGTCGGGGCCTATACCCGGGTCACCGGGGTCGAGCTTGCGGCCGACGGCGCGCGCCTGGTGCTGCTCGGCGGCGGCGTGGCCACGGTGGAAGATATCAGCGCCTTGCGGGAATAGGATGCGGGCTGCGACGCCGCTGGAGGAGAGCCGGCCCGGTAGGAAGCTCATCGGCCCGATAAACCTGAGGTTGGCCAGGAATGAGGGCGAAGACCGGATTGACTGCGAGGCGCAGCGATGCGGTTCTGGCGGTTGGGTGTGAAATATTTACAAGATATCCGGATGGTTCGTCAATTTATTCACAAAAATATCCTTTTCAAAAAATGGTTTACTGAAAACTTGAAATCATATTAACATCCCGGCAATCGGGGCTCCGACGCCCGGTTGCGGCACTTTGAGGAGAGTGCGGGCGCCCGGAACCCACCGCATCGCGAGTAAAGGAGGCCCGCCATGTCTGTTGAAAATGTTGCGAAACACCCCATTCCCGCCGGTTTCGAGGATGCCCATCTGCAACCGGCCGATTATGCCCGCCTGTATGCCGAATCGATCTCGGATCCGGACGGGTTCTGGGGTCGGGAAGGCCGGCGCCTCGACTGGATTCACCCCTACAGCACGGTGAAGAATGCCGATTTCACCATGGGCAACGTGTCGATCAAGTGGTTCGAGGACGGGATCCTCAACGCCTCGGTCAACTGCATCGACCGGCACCTGGCCAAGCGCGCCGACCAGACCGCGATCATCTTCGAGCCGGACGACCCGAAAATGCCGGCGCGCCACATCACCTATGCCGAGCTTTCGGAAAAGGTGAACCGCATGGCCAATGTCCTGCTGAGCCAGGGCGTGATGCGCGGCGACCGGGTGGTGATCTATATGCCGATGATCCCCGAGGCGGCCTATGCCATGCTGGCCTGCGCCCGCATCGGCGCCATCCATTCCATCGTCTTCGCCGGCTTCTCGCCTGACGCGCTGGCGAACCGCATCAACGATTGCGGCGCCAAGCTGGTCGTCACCGCCGACACCGCACCGCGCGGCGGCCGGCGCACGGCGCTGAAATCGAATGCCGATGCGGCGCTGCTGCATTGCTCGGACCGGGTGCGCTGCCTGGTCGTCAAGCATACCGGCGACCAGACCACCTGGATCGACGGGCGCGACGTGGACGTGCTGGCCATGATGGAACAGGTCAGCCCGGAATGCCCGCCGCGTCCGATGAATGCCGAGGATCCGCTGTTCATCCTCTACACCTCGGGTTCGACCGGCAAGCCCAAGGGCGTGGTGCATTCCACTGGCGGCTACCTGCTTTTCGCGGCGATGACCCACGAATATGTCTTCGACTACAAGGAAGGCGACATCTTCTGGTGCACCGCCGACGTGGGTTGGGTCACCGGCCACAGCTATATCGTCTACGGCCCGCTGGCCAACGGCGCCACCACGCTGATGTTCGAGGGCGTGCCGACCTGGCCCGATGCCGGTCGTTTCTGGGCGGTGTGCGAGAAGCACAAGGTCAACCAGTTCTACACTGCGCCGACCGCGATCCGCGCGCTGATGGGACAGGGACCGGAATGGGTCGAGAAGCACGACCTGTCCAGCCTGCGGGTGCTGGGCACGGTGGGCGAGCCGATCAACCCCGAGGCCTGGATCTGGTATGACAAGCATGTCGGCAAGGGCCGCTGCCCGATCGTCGACACCTGGTGGCAGACCGAGACCGGCGGCCACATGATCACCTCGATCCCCGGCGCCATCGAGACCAAGCCGGGCTCGGCCACGCTGCCGTTCTTCGGCATCAAGCCGGCAGTGCTCGACGCCGCCTCGGGCGCGGTGCAGGAGGGGAACCCGGCCGAGGGCGTGCTGTGCATCGCCGACAGCTGGCCGGGGCAGATGCGCACCGTCTGGGGCGACCATCAGCGCTTCATGGAGACCTATTTCCAGCAATATCCCGGTTATTACTTCACCGGCGACGGCTGCCGCCGGGACGAGGACGGCTATTACTGGATCACCGGCCGGGTCGACGACGTGATCAACGTCTCGGGCCACCGCATGGGCACCGCCGAGGTCGAATCGGCCCTGGTCGCGCATGAGAAGGTCGCCGAGGCTGCGGTGGTCGGCTATCCGCACCCGCTGAAGGGGCAGGGCATCTATGCCTATGTCACGCTGATGAACGGCGTCGTGCCCAGCGACGAGCTGCGCGCCGACCTCGAGAAATGGGTGCGCACCGAGATCGGGCCCATCGCCAAGCCGGACCTGATCCAATGGGCGCCCGGCCTGCCCAAGACCCGCTCGGGCAAGATCATGCGCCGCATCCTGCGCAAGATCGCCGAGGACGATTTCGGCGCCCTGGGCGACATCTCGACGCTGGCCGATCCCGGCGTCGTGGATGAACTGATCGAAAACCGGATGAACCGGGCCTGACGATCACCGGTCGCCGCGGAGAAACCCATCCGCGGCACCACCCGGCCCCCGCGCGGGGACCGAAGCAAAGGGGAGACGCCGCGCCCGGACGATCATCGCCGGGCTCGGCGGAGGAAAGGCCGCCCACGGGGGCGGATACCGGCATCGGGGAAGGGCGCTGCCTTCCGCCCACTCTTTCGACCGCGCGTCGAAAGGGCCGTGTCCCTGCATGCCCAGCATCTGCCAGCCGAAGGTTGGCATAATGGGGAGGAACCATATGGCCTATAACCAGACGGATATCGCATCGGTGCGCTCTCGCCCGATGACGCGGGAGGAGAAGAAGGTGATCCTTGCCTCCTCCGCGGGCACCATCTTCGAATGGTATGACTTCTACCTTTACGGCTCGCTCGCGGCAATCATCGGGGCGCAGTTCTTTACCGCCTTTCCCGAGGCGACGCGCAACGTCTTCGCCCTGCTGGCCTTTGCGGCCGGTTTCATCGTACGTCCCTTCGGCGCGCTGGTCTTCGGCGCCATGGGCGACCTGATCGGGCGGAAATACACCTTCCTTGCCACGATCCTGATCATGGGCTGCTCGACCTTCCTGGTCGGCTTGCTGCCCAGCTACAACAGTTGGGGCGTCGCCGCGCCGATCATCCTGATCGCACTGCGCATGGCCCAGGGCCTGGCGCTGGGCGGCGAATATGGCGGCGCCGCCGTCTACGTGGCCGAGCACGCGCCCCAGGGGCAGCGCGGCTATTTCACCGCTTTCATCCAGACCACCGCCACGCTGGGCCTGCTGCTGTCGCTGATCGTGATCCTGCTGGTGCAGGGCTATGTCAACGGCAACTGGGAGCCGACGCCGGTTCTGGACGCCGCCGGCCAGGCGGTGCTGAACCCCGACGGCACGGCCAAGATGATCAAGGCCTTCGACCTCTGGGGCTGGCGGATTCCGTTCCTGGGCTCGATCTTCCTGCTGCTGGTCTCGCTCTATATCCGGCTGCAGATGAACGAGAGCCCGGCCTTCAAGAAGATGAAGGAAGAGGGCGCGCAGTCCAAGGCTCCGCTGCGCGAGGCCTTCGGCACCTGGAAGAACGGCAAGATCGCGCTGATCGCCCTGCTGGGCCTGACGGCGGGTCAAGCCGTGGTCTGGTATTCGGGCCAGTTCTACGCGCTGTTCTTCATCCAGAACGTCATCAAGGTCGACAGCTTCTCGTCCAACGTCTTCGTGGCCTGGTCGCTGATCCTGGGCACCGGCGGCTTCCTGTTCTTCGGCGCGCTGTCGGACAAGATCGGCCGCAAGCCGATCATCCTGGGCGGCTGTCTGCTGGCGGCGCTGACCTATTTCCCGGTGTTCCACGCGCTTACCAAGACCGCGAACCCGGCGCTTTATGCGGCGCAGCAGACGCCGGTGACGGTGACGGCGGATCTGGATACGTGCTCGTTCCAGTTCAACCCGACCGGCACCGCCAAGTTCACCTCGCCCTGCGACATCGCCAAGGCGATGCTGGCCAAGTCCTCGGTCAACTATGAGACCGTGGCGGCCGAGCCCGGCACCAATGCCGAGATCAAGATCGGCGACACGGTGATCGCCTCCTACGACGCTGCCGCCCTGTCCGGCGAGGAACTGGCCGCCACCAAGGCCGGCTTCGAGAAGTCGGTGAACGACGCCCTGAACGCGGCCGGCTATCCGCTGGTGGCCGAGAAGAACGACACCGTGGCCAAGGCGAATCACTTCCTTGACATCTTCACCCCGCAAAAGCTGATGATCGTGGTGATCCTGACCTATCTGATCCTGCTGGTGACGATGGTCTACGGTCCGATCGCGGCGATGCTGGTGGAACTGTTCCCGACCCGCATCCGCTATTCCGGCCTGTCGCTGCCCTATCATATCGGCAACGGCTGGTTCGGTGGCCTGCTGCCGGCGACCGCTTTCGCCATCTCGGCGCAATCGGGCAACATCTATGCCGGCCTGTGGTACGCCATCGCGGTGGCGGTGATGACGGTGGTGATCGGCGCGCTGTTCGTGCCGGGCGGCACCCACAAGAAAGACATCTTCGCCGATTGATCATCCGGCCCCGGGCGGCGCGATCCGCCCGGCCAAGCTGCGACAATGGTGGCCGCGTCCCTGCGACGCGGCCGCTCCATCCCCGGGGAGGTCAGACATGGCCAGGATCCTTGTGGTCGAGGATGAGGACAATATCGCCGTCGTGCTGGACTTCCTGCTGACGCGCGAGGGCCACAGCCATGACCGCATGGCGACGGGCACCGGTGCGGTGGCGCGCATCCGCGACATGCAGCCGGATCTGGTGCTGCTGGACGTGATGCTGCCCGATGTCTCGGGCTACCAGATCGTACAGGAGATCCGCGCCGATCCGGCACTGAAGGGTGTGCGCGTGCTGATGATGACCGCCCGCGGCTCGGTGGTCGAGCGGCGCAAGGGCCTGGCCATGGGCGCCGACGGGTTCATCGCCAAGCCCTTCGAACTGTCCGAACTGCGCGCGGAAATGGCCCGGTTGCTGGCGGCACCCTGCTGATCATCCAACCGGCCGCGACATTTTCGACCCGACGGCGCGCTGACGGTTGCCGCGGCCCGTTCGATCCCTATCGTCCTTGCCGCGGCACCCGGTGCGCCGATCCAGAAAAGGAAGCCCGCATGACCGACCAGTATCAGGCCCTGATGGACCGCTGCGCCGGTCTGCCGCCGCTGCGCACCGCCGTCGTCCATCCGGTGCAGCCGACCGTTTTCGAGGCGCTGACCGATGCGGTCCGCGCCGGGCTGATCGAGCCGGTGCTGATCGGCCCCGCGGCCCGCATCGCTGCCGCCCTGGCCGAGGCCGGCCAGCCCCCCGACGCCCATGAGATCGTCGATACCGAGCACAGCCACGCCGCGGCCGCCCGGGCTGCGCAGATGGCGGCAGCCGGGCAGGTCGGCGCGATCATGAAAGGCTCGTTGCATTCCGACGAGCTGATGGGCGCCGTGATCCACCCGCAATGCGGGCTGCGGACCGAGCGGCGGATCAGCCACGCCTTCCTGATGCTGACCGAGGATTATCCGCGCCCTTTCATCATCACCGACGCGGCGGTGAACATCGCGCCGGACCTGTCGATGAAGGCCGATATCGTGCAGAACGCCGTCGGGCTCTGGCGCGTGCTCTGGGGGCCCGCCCGGCCCAATGTCGCGATCCTGGCCGCGGTCGAGACGGTCAACCCCAAGATGCAGGCCACGCTGGATGCCGCCGCGCTTTGCAAGATGGCCGATCGCGGCCAGATCACCGATGCGGTGCTGGACGGGCCGTTGGCCTTCGACAATGCCATCAGCGCCGCGGCGGCGCGCGAAAAGGGCATCCTGTCCCCGGTCGCCGGTCAGGCGGACATCCTGCTGGTGCCGGACATCGAATCCGGCAACATCCTGGCCAAGCAGATGATCTTTCTGGGCGGCGCCGACGCGGCGGGGATCGTGCTCGGCGCGCGGGTGCCGGTCATCCTGACCAGCCGCGCCGATTCCGTGCGGGCGCGGCTGCTGTCCTGCGCGCTGGCGGTGCTGATGGCCGATGCCCGCGCCAGGGGGCTGGTGAAGTGATCCCGACGATCCTGACGCTGAATGCCGGGTCGTCCAGCCTCAAGTTCCGGGTCTTCGCCCATGATGGTCTTGCCCTGCTGGCGCGGGGCGCGGTCAGCCGCATCGGCGGCGAAGCCGAGTTGCGCGCCGCGCTGACGCACGGGCCCGAGACGCGGCTGGCCCTGCCGCGCGGCTCGGATCATGCCGCCGCACTGCAGGCGCTGCTGGATTTCGTCGACGCGCATGACGACGGCTGGCGGATGCGGGCGGTCGCGCATCGCATCGTGCATGGCGGGACGAAATACACCCGCTCGACGCTGATCACGCCGCAGGTGCTGCAGGATCTGCAGGCGCTGATCCCGCTGGCGCCGCTGCATCAGCCGCACAACCTGGCCGCCATTGCCGCCTCGCGCCGGCTGGTGGGCGCGGTGCCGGACGTGGCCTGTTTCGACACCGCCTTCCATACCGGGCGCGACCCGCTTTTCACGCATTTCGCCCTGCCGCCCAAATATTACGACAAAGGCCTCCGCCGCTACGGCTTTCACGGCCTGTCCTATCAATGGCTGGCGCATGTGCTGGCCAAGCAGCACCCGGCCCTGCATCAGGGCCGGGTGATCGCCGCGCATCTGGGCAATGGCGCCAGCCTGTGCGCGATGCGCGGGGGGCGCAGCGTCGATACCACCATGGGCATGACGGCGGTGGATGGGGTGCCGATGGGCACGCGCTCGGGCGCCGTCGATCCCGGTGCGATCCTGCTGATGCAGCGCAGCTTCGGCATGCGGGTCGAGGAGATCGAGGACCTGATCTACAACCGCTCGGGCTTGCTGGGCCTGTCGGGCAAGTCGAACGATGTCGCGGCGCTTTTGGCGGACGGGACGCCCGAGTCGCGTTTTGCCCTGGACTTCTTCGCGGTGAAATGCGCCCAGGCCGCCGCGGCGCTGGCGGTGTCGCTGGGCGGGATCGACGCCATGGTCTTTACCGGCGGCATCGGCGAGAACGCCGCGCCGGTACGCGAGGCGATCCTGCGCCGCATGGCCCCGCTCGGCCGGTTCGAGACGCTGGTGATCCCCGCCGACGAGGAGCGGATGATGGCCATGGAGGCCATCGCACTGAGCCAGGCGGCGGGCGGATGATCCCGACATCGCGCCCGGCGCTGGCCGGCACAAAGGTCGGCTCGGTATCGGCCGGATCGCGGATCTGGCAGGGCGATCGCCACGGCGCGACGTGATCGTAATGTGACCGTGTTCGGTGCCCGCCGCAAAGATCGGCTTCCGCAGGTTCTGCACCGCAAACGAACCGCCGGCGTTCAGCCGCGCCGTGGCCACCTCGGGCATGCGGGCCTTGGCATGGCAGGTCGTGCCGTTGCGGTCTGAAGGCGGGCGCGTCGGTCGGAACGGTCGCATTCTAGGTCATGCCGACACGCGTTGGGGGATCGGATCATGGCACCAGCACCGCCGCGCCGTCGAAACGGCCGGCCCGCAGGTCTGCCAGTGCCCGGTTGGCGTCGCGCAGCGGATAGGCGGTGGTTCGGGTTCGGATGCCGATGCGCGGCGCGAGGCCAAGGAAATCGAGCCCGTCCTGCCGCGTCAGGTTCGCCACCGAAACGAGCTGGCGCTCCTCCCACAGCAGCGCATAGGGGAATGCCGGAATGTCGCTCATGTGGATGCCGGCGCAGACCACGCGGCCGCCCTTGCGCACCGCCTGCAGCGCCGCCGGGACCAGATCGCCGACCGGGGCGAAGATGATCGCGGCGTCCAGCGGCTCGGGCGGGGCTTCGTCCGCGCCTCCGGCCCATTCCGCGCCGAGGCTCAGCGCGAATTCCTGCTAGGCCCGGTCGCCGGGTTTCGTGAAGGCCTGGACTTGACGGCCCTGCCATTTCGCCACCTGCGCGACGATATGTGCCGCGGCGCCGAAACCGTAAAGCCCAAGCCGCCGCGCCTCGCCTGCCATCATCAGCGAACGCCAGCCGATCAGCCCGGCGCAGAGCAGTGGCGCCAGGGCCACGTCCTCGCCCGCCTCGCCCAGCGGAAAGGCGAATCGTGCATCCGCGATGGCCGCGGTCGCATAGCCGCCGTCGCGGGTATGGCCGGTGAACTGCGGCGCATCGCAAAGGTTCTCTTGCCCGGCCCGGCAATAGGGGCAGGCGCCGCAGGTATGGCCAAGCCAGGGAATGCCCACGCGCTCGCCCAGTCGCAGCCCGGTCACGCCGGGGCCGAGCGCGTCGACGCGGCCGACGATCTCGTGGCCGGGGATGACCGGCAGGTGGCGGTCGCGCAGTTCGCCATCGACCACATGCAGATCGGTGCGGCAGACCCCGCAGGCCGAAACCCTGACGCGGATCTCGCCCGGCCCGGGCCGGCGGTCCGGCAATTCGGTCCAGACCAGCGGCGCGCCGATCTGTTCAAGGACCATCGCGTGCATCCCGACACCTCCGCCCGCGGCCGGCCCGACGCCGGTCAGGGGCAGTATGGCGATGGCGGCCCGTGCCTGTAAATCCCGGCGCGGCCTTGGGTCGCAGGCCCGCGCGCGCGGCATGGGGCAGCACCCGGATATCGCTTTCCAGAGCCGCGCCGAGCCGCCGCATATCAGCATGGGGTGCGAGGCAAAAACGCGGTCAGGTTCGGCCGTGCATCACCGCGATCCACCCTGCCGCCGGCGCGGAACTGCAAGCCGGTGGTCCCGCGCAGCGTCTGATCCGCTTGGCCAGCACGCGACGACCGCTCCGAGAAGCCGCGCGGCCGGCCTGCTCATCCCGCCAGTCGGGCATAGACGCCGCCCTGCGCGATCAGCCCGTCATGCGGCCCGACCTCGACGATGCGGCCGCCGGACATGACGACGATGCGGTCGGCATGGCGGATGGTGCCCAGCCGATGGGCGATCACCAGCGTCGTGCGCCCGACCGCCAGCGCGTCCAGTGCCGACTGGATCTCGCGCTCGGTCTGGCTGTCCAGCGCCGATGTCGCCTCGTCCAGGATCAGGATCGGCGGGTTCTTCAGGAAGGCGCGGGCGATGGCGACGCGCTGCTTCTGTCCGCCCGACAGCATCACCCCGCGTTCGCCGACGATGGTGTCGAGCCCGTCCGGCAGGCTCTCGACCAGCGGGCCGAGCTGCGCCTGCCGTGCCGCCTGCATGATCTCGGTCTCCGAGGCGCCCAGCCGGCCATAGGCGATGTTCTCGCGCAGCGTGCCGCCGAACAGGAACACGTCCTGGCTGACCAGCCCGATCTGCCGGCGCAGGCTGTGCAGCTGCATGCGGTCCAGCGCGATCCCGTCCACGGCGATGCGCCCGGCGGTCGGTTCGTAGAAGCGCGGCAGCAGCGCCAGCAGCGTGGTCTTGCCGGCGCCCGAAGGGCCGACGAAGGCCACCGTCTCGCCGGCGCGGATCTGCAGGTCGATGCCCTGCAGGATCGGGCGGCTTTCGTCATAGGCGAAGCTGACGCCCTGGAAGCGGATGTCGCCCCGCAGCGCCGGCGCGGGCAGGGCGTCCGGGGCGTCGCGGATCTCGGGCTCGGTCGCCAGCAGTTCCTGATAGCGGCGGAAGCCGGCGATGCCGCGCGGATAGGTCTCGATCACCGCGGCGATCTTTTCCAGCGGCCGGTAGAACACGCCGACCAGCAGCAGGAAGCCGACGAAGCCGCCGGTGGTCAGCTCGCCCGCCAGCACGAAGCCGGCGCCGGCGACCATGACCACGACCTGCACCAGCCGCAGCCCCATGTATTGCAGCGCCAGCGATCCGGCCATGATGCGATAGGCGTCGAGCTTGGCGGTGCGGTAACGCTGGTTGTCGGCGGCGAAAAGCCCGGTCTCATGCGCTTCGTTCCCGAAGGCCTGCACCACGCGGACGCCGCCGAGCGTCTCCTCCAGCCGGACGTTGAAATCGCCGACGCGGGCATAGATCGCCTGCCAGGTCCGGGTCATGCGGCCGCCATAGACGATGACCAGCGCCAGCATCGCCGGCACCACCAGCGCCACGATCAGCGCCAGCTGCGCGTTGATCGCGAACATCAGCGCGAAGGCGCCGAAGAAGGTCATGATGGCGATGAAGGCGTCCTCGGGGCCGTGATGGGCGACCTCGCCGATCTCCTCGAGGTCGCGGGTCACGCGGGCCACCAGCTTGCCGGTGCGGGCGCGGTCATACCAGCGCCAGGAAAGCCGGGTCAGATGGTCGAAGGCGCGGGCGCGCATCTCGGTTTCGATATTGATGCCCAGCTTGTGGCCCCAATAGGTGACGATCGCCATCAGCCCGGCGTTCAGCGCGTAAAGCCCCAGCAATCCTGCCGCCGCCAGCATGGTCAGCCCCCAGTCGCCCCGGGGCAGCAGGTGGTCGATGAAGGCGGTGACGGCCAGCGGAAAGGCCAGCTCCAGCAGGCCCGACAGCACCGCGCAGCCGAAATCCAGCCAGAAAAGCCCCATCCAGGGGCGGTAATAGGTGAAGAACGCGCGCAACAAGCCGACCCCCTCCAGACTTTCCACAGGCGGGGCTGGCGACCGGCCGCCACCCTCGCGCCGCAGCAGCCGCGCCTTGCCGCCCGAAATGATCGCCGACCCGGCCCGGGCAGGACGGTGGCGGTGCTGCGGTGCCGTCCGTGACACATTCCGCAACGAAGGGAAAGCATCTGGCCCCGAGGCGCCAGGCGCGGCCAAGGCTTCAGCCTTGCTCGGGGCCGGCGCCAGCCAGGATCTCGGCGCGATAGCGTCCGGGCGTCACGCCCATCGCCGCCTTGAAGGCGCGGGTCAGGTGGCTTTGGCTGTCGAAGCCGCAGGCCAGCGCCACCTGGGCCAGCGGCTGGCGGGCGGCGATCAGCCGCACCGCCAGCCGGATGCGCCGCGCCGTGATCCAGCGATGCGGCGAGACCCCGCAGCTGGCGCGGAAGCTGCGCTGGAAATGGAACTCGCTGAGCCCGGCCAGCGCGGCCAGCTCGCGCAGTTGGATCGGTTCGGCCAGATTGGCCTCGACATGATCCAGCACCAGCCGCAGCCGCCGTGGCGCCAGCCCGCCGGTCAGCACCCTGCGGTCGGGGGTGACGTAGCGACCGCCGGTGAAGATCCGGCCCAGCAACTCGTGCATCGCCGCCTCGGCCGCCAGCCGGTCGGCGCGGCGGGTGGCGCCATGCAGGGCCTGGAACGGCGCGGCCAGCTCGGGCGCCTCGACATAGGTCAGGTCGGCCAGCTGCATCAGCCGCGAATCGCGGTCGCAGATCTGCGCGAAACTGCGGCGCAGCTCGTCATCGGGCAGGTGCAGGTGGATGAACTCGAAACTTTCGGTGATCTCCCAGTTCGAGGCATGGCCATGCGGCATCAGACAGACCGCGCCGGGCCAGCCATGCGCCGCCTCGCCGCGCCGGTCCAGGCGTCGGGTGCCCTGGCCGCCGCGGGTGTAGAAGCTCAGCGTGTGGCCCTGCGGGTCGTCATAGCTGATGCGGGCGTCGCGATTGCGCCACAGCGTCGCCGAGCAGCCGAAGCCCAGCCCGACATGGCCCAGCATCTGTGCATGGGGCGAGCGGGCAAGATAGGTCGAGATGGGCAGGGCATGACCGGACATGGCCCGAGATTAGGCCAGCCGACGCGCGGCGGAAAGCCGGGACGCAGGGCCTCTGCCACCGATCCGCGTCGGATCGCAGCAAGATCGTGCAATCCGGCCGGTCGCGAACCGGCTAGGAACGAGGCCAGCCATTTCGGAGCCCGCGATGAACCTGCTGCTTTTCGTCCTGACCGTGCTGATCTGGGGCTCGACCTGGATCGCCATCGCCCTGCAGGTCGGGCCGGTGCCGGTGCTCGTCTCGGTCTTCTACCGCTTCGCCGCGGCGGCGGTGCTGTATCTGGCGCTGCTCGCGGTGCTGGGCCGGCTGCGCCTGCCCGCCGCCCGGGACCAGAGCTGGATCCTCGCCCAGGCGCTTTGCCTGTTCTGCCTGAACTTCCTGTGCTTCTACGCGGCGGCGGGCCATGTGCCGTCCGGGCTGCTGTCGGTGGTGTTCTCGCTGGCCTCGATCTTCAACGCCGTGAACGCGCGGGTCTTCTTCGGCGACCCGATCTCGGGGCGGACGGTGCTGGCGGCGCTGCTGGGTGCGGCGGGGGTGGCGCTGCTGTTCGGTCCCGACCTGGTCCAGGCCCAGGGCGCCGATACGCTGCGCGGCCTGGCGCTGGCGGCGCTGGGGACGATGTTCTTCTCGCTCGGCAATATGGTCTCGCGGCGCAACAGCGCGGCCGGCATCCCGCCCAGCACCGCCAGCGCCTGGGGCATGGGCTATGGCGCCCTGGTGCTGGCCGGGCTGATCGCGCTGACCGGCACCCCCATGGCGGCGCCGCCCGATGCCACCTATCTGGCGGCGCTGCTTTACCTGGCGGGGATCGGCACGGTGCTGGGCTTCACCACCTATCTGCTGATGGTGGCGCGGATCGGCTCGTCGCGCGCCGCCTATGCCACCGTGCTGTTCCCGGTGGTGGCGCTGACGATCTCGACGGTCTTCGAGGGCTATCGCTGGCACTGGACCGGCCTTCTGGGGCTGGGGCTGGCGCTGCTGGGCAATGCGGTCATGTTCGCGCCGCCGCTGCGGCTGCGTGCCGGCGGCCGGCCGGTCGGCCCCTGAGCCCCGGCAGGAAGGCGCGCGCCCGGTTTGCCGATGCTGCACTGCAATGGACCGCTGCTGACCGTTGCGTTATGCCCAGAACCTGATGTCTAACGATTTGCGGCGCAACGGCACCGGCGCCGCGGGTCTGGCTAGGGGTTCGGATGCAGCTCGACGACCTTTTGCGGCTTCTCGATGCGTTGCGGCTGCGCAAGGCACGGGCGCTGCTGTATTTCCTGCTGGCCGATCGCACCCCCGTCCATCGCACGGAAAAGGTCACCGACCTGTTCTGGCAGAACTCGGACGAGCACAAGGCCGCGGCCTCCTACCGGCAGGCGGTCAAGCATATCCGCCGCGCCATGGAGGGGTTTCCCGGCTTCGGGCTCGAGACCAATGCCGGCGAGGTCGCCTTGCGCCTGCCGCAGAGCTTCGCGCTGCAGGAGGAACTGGCCGCCCGCTTGGCCCGGCCGGACTGGGACCCCGAGCAGGCCGACCGCATCCGGCTGCTGGTGGACCAGACCGTGCAGCTCGAAGGGATCAGCGCCTCGTTCGACAGCTGGCTGGCGATCACCCGCGCCAATCTGCTGGCGGCGCTGCGCCAGGTGCTGGACCGCCGGCTGGCCGAGACCGCCGACAATCCGGGCGGCGGTCCGCGCGCGCTGGCCGAATTCGCCATCGCGCTGGAACCCTCGAACGAAAGCGCCACCCGGCTGCTGATGCGGCTGGACTGGCGGGCCGGGCATTCGACCCGTGCGATCGAACGCTATAATGCGCTTTACGCCCATCTGGACGAGGCCTTCGACCAGGAGCCCGAGGCCGAGACGGTGGAGCTGCTGGCCGCGATCAAGCTGGACCCGACCGGCGGCGGGCGGCAGCGGCCGCAGGGCGACCGGGCGCCGCAGGTCGGCCTGTCGGTGTCGCTGCTGCCGGCCGAGGGCGAGGGCGGGGCGCTGGAAAGCATGACCAACGTGCTGTTTGCCGACCTGCGCATGCGCATGGCCCGCTTCCGCGAATGGTCGATCACCGAGGAAAGCGCCGTGCCGGCCCAGGTGCGGGTCACGCTGCAGCCCTTTTACCTGATGGGGGCGCTGCGGTTCTTCGTCGAGGTCAAGCGCGGCGCCGGCGGGCAGCTGGTCTGGTCGGAATGGATCGAGCAGCCGCAGACCGATTGGGAATACAAGGTCCGCATCCTGCTCTCCAACATCGCCAATGCGTTGTCGGTGGTGGTCTCGGACCGCTCGCTGGCCGATTCCGGATCGGGCATCTATGACCGTTGGCTGAAGGCGCAGGCGCTGCTGGACCGCTGGTCGCCCGAGACCGAGGCCGAAGCGCTGGCCATCCTGCGCGAGATCACCGAGGAATCACCGCGTTTCGGCGCCGCCCATGCCGAGCTGGCGGGGGCGCTGAACGTGCGCCATGTGCTGCTGCCCGGCACCTATCAGACCGAGGATCTGAAACGCGACGCCATGCACCATGCCATCGTCGCGGTTTCGGCCGACCCGCTGGACACGCGGGCGCATCGGGTGCTGGCCTGGTGCTTCTGCCACCTGGGCTATTTCGACCTGGCCGAGTTCCATTTCGACCAGGCGCTGACGCTCAACCGCAACAACCCGCTGACGCTGGCCTCCTGCGCGCTGGGTTTCGCCTTCGCCGGCGATCTGGGCAAGGCCGCGGACCTCGCCGCCGAGACCCGGCGCCATGCCGAGGTCATGGAGCCCTTCCACCAGATCTATCTGGCGGCGGTGGATTATCTTTGCGGCGATTACGCGGCCACCGCCCGGCAATGCGAGAACCGCGGCGGCCTGATGCCGACGGTGGGCGGCTGGCACAGCGCCGCGCTGTGGCGGCTGGGCGAGACCGAGGCGGCGGCGCGGCGCTTCGACGCCTATCTGGCCGACCTGCGCGGGCAGTGGCACGGTCAGGCCGAGGCCACGGACGCGCAACGGCTTGACTGGTTCCTGTCGGTGTTTCCGCTGCGGCGCGAGGAATGGCGGCAGGAACTGCGCGAGACGCTGGAGCAGGCCTCGGCCGCGCGGCTGCGCTTCCTGGTCTAGCGGCACATGTTGGTGGCGTAGATCCCGACCGAGCGGTGGAAGGCGCGCAGCGGGCTGTTCATGATCTCGTTCTTCACGTCCTCGGCTGGCTGGCCGGCCGGATCCTTGAACTGGCTGCGGTCGCGGATCGCCTCCTCGATGTGGCTCTCCAGCGCCGCCTGCAGGTCCGAGGTCCAGTCGGGATGCGCCCGGGCGGCGAATTCGCGCACCATCTCGAGGATCTCGGTCTTCATGCTGGCCAGCATCAGCGCCCGGTCCAGCTCGTAGGACAGCGGCGGGCGGAAGCCCTCGGCCGCGCCCTGGGCGCGCAGCATGGCATCGGCGATGCCCAGGGTCTGGTCCGAGGGCACGACCAGGATGCGGGTGTTGCGGTCCGGCTTCCTGCGGCCGCGGCGGCGGCTCTCGAACTCGATGCGGACCGTGGTGCTTTTCAGGATCTCCTCGCGCTCGGCATCGCTTAGCGCCGCCTCGCCGCTTTGCGTCGAGAAATCCTGCACGATCAAAGCATTCTTCACCCGTTCCTCGAGCGCGTCGAGCTCGGCCTTGGGCACGGCGGCCTTGCCGCGCTGGGACAGCTCGACCATCAGCCGGCCGATGAACTCGACATTCAGCGGCTCGCCGTCGCGGCCCTTTCGGGCGGTGATGGTGCCGTCCTTGTGCAGGAACGCCTCGGCCTGGTCGACCTCGGCGCCGATGATGATGTATTTGCGGTTCCCTGTCATGGCTCTTGCTCCCTTCATTCTCTCACGAGGGTAATCAGCTCCAGCATGGTCGCGGGCCGGGGCAGCCCGGCGGTCGCGGCGTCTTCGGGCGCCAGCACGACGCGGCGGATCGAGCCCTCGACCGAGCCGCGCAGCAGCGCGCTGCCCAGCGGGCCGAAGCCGCCGCTCTGGCCGTGAAGCTGCGCCTCGACCATCAGGAACTGGTAGAGCGGACCCCATTCCAGCATCTGGTGGTCGAGGCGGATCGGCGCCTCGGGATGGGCGGCGGCGAAATCGCTCGCCAGCCGCACGGGGGCAAGGCGGGCGGGCCAGTCGCCGGGCAGGGCGGCGATGGCCTTGACGATGTCGTCATTGCCGGGCCGCAGCGGCCGCGCTTCGGCGGCCGAGCGGTTGTCCAGCGCGATCACCGCCGCCGCCGTCACCGGCGCGCGCAGCTCGGGCGCCACGCTGGCGGAAATGCCGCTGAGCGGGCCGCCGCGCTCGGCGCCGAAGAACAGCGGCCAGTCGATGCGCCAGTCGGTCTCGGCCTCGCTGACGGCGTAGCCGCGCTTAAGCAGCGTGCCCAGGTTGTGCATCCCCGACCGGCCCAGATGATAGGCCGCCAGCGGCAGCGCATGGAAGGCGCGACAGAGCCCGTGCAGCAGCGTCGTCTCGTCCAGCGCCCAGGCCCGCGCCATCCACTCCTTCTGCAGCCCGGCGATGACGGGATGCAGGAAATGCGGCAGCAGATCGCCCAGCAGGATCGCATGCCAGCAGCGCACGACATGGGCGCGGGCCAGCACATAGGCGCGATAGGGGGCATGGCCGCGCTGCATCAGGGCGCGGGCATTGCGGTTGTGGAACTGCATCCAGGCCACGCAAAGCTCATGCAGCATCAGTGAATCGCGGTTGCGCTCGTCATAAAGCGCGCGGATCGGCTGCGGATCCGTGTCCGAGACCGCGGTCAGGCCCCGCGCATAGATCCGTGCCAGCCGGGCGCCGGGGGTCAGCCGGAACAGCCAGGTCTCGGGGTCGTAGACATGCGCCAGCATCGACGGGCCGGGCCCATAGACGGTTTCCAGCGTCAGCGGATTGTCGATCAGGTTGTAGCGCCGCACCGGCGTCCCGACGAGATCGTCGTCGCTGCGGGACCAGGGCACGCTTTCGGCCTGGACGCTGCTGCCCATGTCATGACCCATGAGCTGCGCCAGATAGGTATAGCCGGCGGGAATTTGGCCGACCTGGCGCAGGCAGGCGCCGCGCCATTCCAGGCTGGTGCGCATCAGGATCTCGGGGATGCGCTGGCCGATATCGGCGCGGTCGTCCTGACCGGGCAGCGGCGAGGCCTCTGCCGCCATGCCAAGCACCATCTCGCGGCTGCGCGTGGCGCGCAGCCCGGCCCGGACCGGCGCGCATCCGAACGGACAGCCGGCCTGGCTTGCTGTGGGTTCCTGGGCCGTCATGGCCGTCCCATCCTCATGCATTGGAATCACTACAAATATGGCAGGCCAGTCTGCGTCGTGAAAAGGGGGGATGGCGTGCCGGGCTGACAAATCCAGACGCTGACCGGTGCATGGGGGGGCGAGATCTCGCGGCATTCGGGCTGGGGCCGGAATTCCGGCACCAGGGCGCAGGGCGCGGCGGGCAACACCTCGGCCGCATCGGGAAACAGTCGCGGCGCGTGCAGCGCATAGCCGCGGATGCGCGCGCGCACCGACTCCAGCGCCGCCTCGTCGCCGGTCGAGCGCGCGGCCAGCAGCTCCATCAGGGTCAGCTCCATCAGCAGCAGCTCGCGCAGCGCCTTGTCCGCCGCCGCCACGGGGTCGTCATGGCAGCCGAAGCCCAGCACCGGGTCCTGTCCCTCCAGGCTCATGCTGCGGCAGACCATGACGCAGGGCTCGCAGCTGCTGCGGATCTGCCACCAGTCGGTGCGCCGGCGCAGCGCCGCGCCCCGGCGCATGTCCTCCAGGCGCGCGGCCAGGCCGGCCTGCGCGATCCATGCGTCCGAGACCGGCGCGGCCGGCTGGCGCCCCAGCCACCAGTCGGCGACCGCCTCGCGCTCGCAGGTCTCGTTGCGGGCGGTCTCGCAGGCAAGGGCGGGGTCGGGATGCGCCGCCACCCCGTCGCGCCACGGCTCGAACTCGCCGCCCCGTCGTCGCCATTCGGCAAGGGCGTGGATCTCGGCGGTTTCGCCAAGGCAGCGGTCGAAGGCCTCGTCCCTGGTCGATCCGGCGCCGCTGGCGGTGCGGCCGTCGCGGGTCAGGGCCTGCAGGATGACGAGGCCCGGGGCGAAGAAGCTTTCGCGCCAATCGTGGCGCTGCCAGCTGTCGGTCAGATCCTCGGTGCGGCGGCAAAGCTGTTCCATCGGATTGCAGATGTCCTTTCAAGTCCCGGCTTCCTCCGACCTAGCGACTGGCTGTGATCCCGGCGTGAATTTTGGCCGGCGGGCGGCGCCGGGCGCTTCACCTTCCGCAACGGCTTGCCGCAAGGGGCCGTGATCGCTACGACGGCCTTGAAACAGTGGCAGGAGGGCCGGGTCATGGCCGACGAGGATTATGTCTATGACGAGGCGAGCGGAGAGTGGCGCCCGGCCTCGGAAATGGCCGTGGCGGCCGAGGCGGCCTTGCCCGTCGCCCGCGATGCGGCCGGCAATGTCCTGGCCGACGGCGATTCGGTGACGCTGATCAAGGATCTGAAGGTCAAGGGCACCAGCCAGGTGCTGAAGCAAGGGACGGTCATCCGTTCGATCCGGCTGACCGGCAACCCCGAGGAGATCGATTGCCGCCACGAGTCGATCAAGGGACTGGTGCTACGCACCGAATTCGTCCGCAAGCGCTGAGCCGCCGGGCAGGGGCGGGCACCGCCGCCGCCGGGCATTGCAATCCTGACGTATTTCCATCACGCTTCCCGTCAATGGGATGAGGGAAGCATGGCGGGACGTTCGACCATCGAGGATGTGGCCCGCGCCGCCGGCGTCAGCGTGGCGACGGTGGACCGGGTGCTGAACGGCCGCGCCCGGGTGCGCGAGGAGACCGCGCGCAAGGTCTCGGAAGCCGCCGAGGCGGTGGGTTATCATGCCGCCCCGGCCATCCGGGCCCGGGCGCTGGCGCATGTGCCCGAGCTGCATCTGGGCATCGTCCTGCAAAAGGAACGCCATGCCTTCTACCAGGACTTCGCCGGCCGGCTGGAGGCGGCGGCCCGCCTGGACCCGCTGCGGCGCTGGCGGCTGACGGTCCGCTTCTCGCCCGGCCAGTCGCCGGCCGATTTCGCCGAGACCATGGCCGGCATGGCCGGCAAGGTGCAGGCCGTCGCCGCGACCGGGATTGACCATCATGACGTGACCTCGGCGGTGGCGATGCTGCGCGGCCGCGGCATCCCGGTCTTCTCGATGCTGTCCGATTTCGCCGCCGGCGTGCGCGAGGCCTATCTGGGCACCAACAACCTGAAAACCGGCCGGACCGCCGCCTGGCTCATGCACCGGATCATGCAGCAATCCGGCAAGATCGCGCTGTTCATCGGCGGGCACCGCTTTCACGGCCATGACCTGCGCGAGGCCGGCTTTCGCAGCTATTTCCGCGAATGCGCGCCCGAGATCCCGTTTCTCGACACGATGATCAATCTCGAGACCCGGCAACTGACCTATGAAACGACGCTGGAGATCGCGGCCCGCCATCCCGACCTGACCGGCATCTATTGCGCCGGCGGCGGCATGGAGGGCGCCATCGCCGCCATTCAGGAGCTGGGGCTGGGCGGCAAGGTGGCGCTGATCGTGCACGAGCTGACGCCGGAATCGCGGCAGGGGCTGATGCAGGGCGTGGTCTCGGTGGTGCTGGCGACGCCGTTGCAGCCGCTTTCCGCCGATGTGCTCAGCGCGGTCGGGCATGTGCTGGAACACGGCATGGCCGAGAACCCCGGCCAGCGCTTCGTGAACGCGCTGGTGGTAACGCCGGAAAGCCTGTGATCGGGAATGATGGAAAACCATCATTTTCGGCTCTCTTTCTATCATTCATGATGGGAACTCCCTCCCAAAGCATTTGACGTGAATCGTGTTCTGCCCGAATGCTTCTGCACGGTCCCGGGGAGGAGGAGCCCCGGACCGGCAGCAAGACAGGGACGCGGCGCCCGTGCATGCCTTGTGGCAGGCCCGGCAGCCGATGCCCCGGCTGAAGCGGGTCGCGCCCGCATGAACCGGAAATGGGGAGGATAGTGATGAAGAGATTTCTGCTGGCGACGGCCTGCGCCGCGTCGCTTTCGGGGGCGGCTGCGGCCGAGACCATCGGCGTTTCCATGGCGTTGTTCGACGACAACTTCCTGACCGTGCTGCGCAACGGCATGCAGGAGCACGCCGCGACGCTGGACGGGGTGACGCTTCAGGTCGAGGATGCGCAGAACGATGTCGGCAAGCAGCTGAACCAGATCGAGAATTTCGTGGCCTCGGGCGTCGATGCGATCATCGTGAACCCGGTCGACACCGATGCCACCATCGCCATGAGCGCCGCGGCCCAGAATGCCGGCATCCCGCTGGTCTTCGTCAACCGCCAGCCGGTGAACCTGGACAGCCTGCCCGAGAAGCAGGCCTTCGTCGCCTCGGACGAAAAGGAATCCGGCACGCTGGAAACGCAGGAGATCTGCCGGCTCTTGAAAGAGCAGGGCAAGACCGAGGCCAAGGCCGTGGTGCTGATGGGCGAGCTGTCGAACCAGGCGGCCCGGATGCGGACCCAGGACATCAAGGACGTGCTGGCGACGCCGGAATGCGGCTTCATCACCATCGTGCAGGAGCAGACGGCGAACTGGTCACGCACCCAGGGCGCCGATCTGGTCAGCAACTGGCTGTCCGCCGGGACCGAGTTCGACGCGGTGATCTCGAACAATGACGAAATGGCCATCGGCGCCATCCAGGCGCTGAAATCGGCCGGTCGCGACATGGATTCGGTGGTGATCGGCGGCGTCGACGCGACGCAGGACGCGCTGGCGGCGATGACGGCCGGCGACCTGGACGTGACGGTGTTCCAGGACGCCGCCGGGCAGGGGCATGGCGCCGTCGATACGGCGCTGAAACTCGCCCGCGGCGAGGCGGTCGAGCAAAAGGTCTACGTGCCCTTCCAGCTCGTCACGCCCCAGAACCTGGACCAGTTCCTGTCCAGGAACTGAGCCTTGCGGCGGGGCCGCGCCGGCCCCGCCGGATCAAGACAGGGGGGAAGCCGATGCTTGACCGCACCAACGCCTGGCAGGGCGAGTTCATTCTGGAAGTCGACAATATCACCAAGGAATTCCCGGGCGTGAAGGCGCTGGACGGGGTGCAGCTGAAGATCCGCCCCGGCACCGTCCACGCGCTGATGGGCGAGAACGGCGCCGGCAAATCGACGCTGATGAAGATCATCGCCGGGGTCTATACGCCCGACAGCGGCGAGGTGCGCTTTGCCGGCCAGCCGCTGAGCGTGAAGACCCCGCTCGACGCGCTGAACTCGGGCATCGCCATGATCCATCAGGAGCTGAACCTGATGAACTGGATGACGGTGGCCGAGAACATCTGGATCCGGCGCGAGCCGCTGAACCGCCTTGGCCTGGTCGATCACGGCCGGATGCGGCGGATGACCGCCGACCTGCTGGGCAGGCTGAACATCCGGCTGGACCCCGACCAGCAGGTCAGCGAGCTGACCGTGGCGCAGAAGCAGATGGTCGAGATCGCCAGGGCGGTCAGCTATGATTCCGACGTGCTGATCATGGACGAGCCGACCAGCGCCATCACCGAGACCGAGGTCGCGCATCTTTTCGCCATCATCCGCGACCTGAAATCGCGCGGCATCGGCATCGTCTACATCACCCACAAGATGAACGAGCTGTTCGAGATCGCCGACGAGTTCACCGTGTTCCGCGACGGCAAATATGTCGGGACGCATCCCTCCAGCGGCGTGACCCGCGACGACATCATCCGCATGATGGTCGGCCGCGAGATCACCGAGATGTTCCCCAAGATCGACTGCGAGATCGGCGAGACCGTGCTCGAGGTCCGCAACCTGACCCTGCCGGGCGTGTTCCACGACGTCAGCTTCAGCGTTCGCAAGGGCGAGATCCTGGGCATCGCCGGGCTGGTCGGCTCGAAACGCTCGGACGTGGCCGAGGCGATCTTCGGCGTGCATCCCGCGCCCATCGGCGACATCCTGATCGACGGCCGGCACGCGCGCATCGCCTGTCCCTCGGACGCGATGGCGCATGGCATGGCCTTCCTGACCGAGGACAGGAAGGAGACCGGCTGCTTCCTGATCCTCGACTGCCTGGAAAACATCCAGTCGGCGCTGATCACCCGCGGCCATGTGAAGAACGGCTTCATCGACCAGAAGGCCATCACCGCCAAGGCCGAGGCGATGGCCGCGACGCTGCGGGTCAAGACCCCGAGCCTGCACGAGACGGTCGAGAACCTGTCGGGCGGCAACCAGCAGAAGCTGCTGATCGCGCGCTGGCTCCTGACCGAGCCGCGCATCCTGATCCTGGACGAACCCACGCGCGGCATCGACGTCGGCGCCAAGTCCGAGATCCACCGCCTGATCACCAAGCTGGCCGCGCAAGGCGTGGCCGTCATCATGATTTCCTCGGAAATGCCCGAGGTCCTGGGCATGAGCGACCGCATCATGGTCATGCACGAAGGCCATGTGTCGGGCTTCCTCGACCGGGCCGAGGCCGATCAGGTCAAGATCATGTCGCTGGCCGCGAAGTAACGGGAAGGAAGGCCTCATGTCAGACGCAAGCATGGCCGCGCCGCAGCGCCGCCACCGCCCGATGATGGCGGAACTCAACATCCTGCTGGTGCTGGTCGGCATCAGCCTGACCTTCGAGATCCTGGGCTGGATCACCCAGGGGCAAAGTTTCCTGGGCAACTGGCAGCGGCTGTCGATCATGATCCTGCAGGTCTCGGTGGTGGGCATCATCGCCATCGGGGTGACGCAGGTGATCATCTCGGGCGGCATCGACCTGTCGTCGGGCTCGATCGTCGGCGCCACGGCCATGGTCTCGATGAGCCTGGCGCAGGCGGCGGGATACGAACGCGCGGTCTATCCGGCGCTGACCGGCCTGCCGGTGCTGGTGCCGCTGGCCGTCGGGCTGCTGTTCGGGCTGATCTGCGGCATCATCAACGGCGCGTTGATCGCCTATACGAAAATTCCGCCCTTCATCGCCACGCTGGGCATGATGGTGACGGCGCGCGGCTTTGCCAAATGGTATACCAAAGGCCAGCCGATCAGCTTCCCCTCGGACAGCTTCGCCGCCATCGGCAAGGGCATGACGCCGGTTTTCATCTTCCTGGTGGTGGCGCTGATCTTCCACGTCGCGCTGAAATACACCCGCTATGGCAAGTTCACCTATGCCATCGGCGCCAACCCGCAGGCGGCGCGCGTCTCGGGCATCAATGTCGAAAGGCAGCTGGTCAAGATCTATGCCATCGCCGGGCTTCTGTCGGCGCTGGCCGGGATCGTGGTGGCGGCGCGCGGCCTGACGGCGCAGGCCGGCATGGGCACCATGTACGAACTCGACGCCATCGCCATGGCGGTGATCGGCGGCGTGTCGCTGACCGGGGGCAGGGGCTCGATCCTGGGGACGATGATCGGCATGGTGATCTTCGGCGTCATCATCTCGGGCTTCACCTTCCTGCGGCTCGACGCCTATTACCAGGAAATGATCAAGGGCGTGATCATCGTCGCCGCCGTGGTGGCCGATGTCTATCGCCAGAAGAAGCGCAAGAAGGTCTGAGCCATGGCCCGCGCTTCCCTGGGTGTCGCGCTGATCGGCACCGGCTTCATGGGCAAATGCCACGCCATGGCCTGGCGCAACCTCGCCACCGCCTTCGGCGGCCAGCCGCCCCGGCTGGAGATCCTGGCCGACACGCCCGCCGACAAGGCCGCAGCCCTGGCCGCATCATGGGGCTTTGCCCGCGCCAGCGGCGACTGGCGGGCGGCGGTGGCCGATCCGGCGGTGGACGTGGTGTCCATCACCACGCCGAACGGCCTGCATCGCGAGATGGCCGAGGCGGCGCTGGCGGCCGGCAAGCATGTCTGGCTGGAAAAGCCCATGGCCCTGACCGTCGCGGATGCCGAGGCGATGGAGGCGGCCGCCCGCGCCTCGGGGCGGGTGACGATGCTGGGCTACAACTACACCCGCTCGCCCGCCTTCCGCGCCGCCGTGGACCTGGTGGCGCAAGGGGCCATCGGCCGAAGGCTCCATTTCCGCGGCGTCTATGACGAGGATTACATGGCCGACCCCGGCCTGCCCTGGAGCTGGCGGCTGACCCGCAAGGACGGCGGGCTGGGGGCGCTCGGCGATCTGGGTTGCCATCTGGTCTCGGCCATGCTGGCGCTGATGGGGCCGGTGGCCCGCGTCTATGCGCAGGCCGATACCGTGATCGCCGAACGTCCGCACCAGGACGGAACGGCGCGGGTCGAGAACGAGGACCAGGCCCAGGCGCTGATCCGTTTCGACTCGGGCGCCTCGGGCGAGTTTTCCTGCTCGCGGGTGGCACGCGGCTATCGCTGCCGCCTGGCCTGGGAGGTGCAGGGCAGCGAAGGCACGCTGCGCTTCGATCAGGAGCGGATGAACGAACTGTGGCTCTACCAGCCCGGCGCGGCGCAGGCGGACGGCTTCCGCCGCATCCTGACCGGCCCGGCGCAGCCCGGCTTCGCCGCCTTCTGCCCGGCGGGCGGGCATAATTTCGGCTTCAACGAACAGAAGGTGGTCGAGGCGCAGCTGCTGCGCGAGGCCATCGAGACCGGCAGCCCGGCCTGGCCCGACTTTACCGCCGGCCTCGCCATCGAACGCATCATCCACGGCATGGCCCGGTCCGCCGAGATCGGCCGCGCCGTGGTCTTCTGAAACACCCTATCGGAGCATATCCCCATGATCTTGAAGATCGGAGTCATCGGCACCGGCGCCATCGGCCAGGACCATACCCGGCGCATCAACCGGGTGCTGGCGGGCGCCCGGGTCACGGCGCTGAACGACGTGAACCGCGCCAATGCCGAGACCTGCCAGCGCGACCACGCCCCCGAGGCGCGGATCTTCGACGACGCGCATGCGCTGATCAAGGATGCGGATGTGGATGCGATCCTGGTCTGCTCCTGGGGCCAGACGCATGAGGACTATGTCCTGGCCGCCATTGCCGCCGGCAAGCCCTGCTTCTGCGAAAAGCCGCTGGCCACCACCGCCGAGGGCGCGAAGCGCATCGTCGAGGCCGAGCAGGCCGCCGGCAGGCGGCTGGTGCAGGTCGGCTTCATGCGCCGCTACGATCCGGGCTATGTGGCGCTGAAAAAGGCGGTCGCCGGAGTGACCGGCGCGCCGCTGATGGTCCATGCCGCGCATCGCAACCCGCGCGTGGGCGAGAATTACCTGACGCCGATGGCGATCCATGACACGCTGATCCACGAGATCGACGTGCTGCGCTGGCTGCTCGACGACGACTATGTCAGCGCCCGGGTGTTCTTTCCGCGCAAGTCGCCCCGCGCCCATGAAAACCTGCGCGACCCGCAGGTGGTGGTGCTGGAGACCGCCGGCGGCGTGGTGATCGACGTCGAGGTCTTCGTGAACTGCCATTACGGCTACGACATCCAATGCGAGATCGTGGGCGAGGACGGCATCGCCCGGCTGCCCGAGCCGATGGGCATCCAGACCCGCTCGGGTGCCGTGCTGGGCCAGCCGATCCTGATGGACTGGAAGGACCGCTTCATCGACAGCTACGATTACGAACTGGCCGATTTCCTGAAGGCGGCGGCCCAGGGCACCGCCGCTGGCCCGACCGCCTGGGACGGCTATGTCGCCGCCGTCACCGCCGATGCCTGCGTCGCCGCCCAGGACGCCGCGGGCGAGGCCGTCGCCATCGACCTGCCCGCCCGTCCCGCCCTTTACGCCTGAGGTTCCGCCATGCGCTTCGCCCTGAACCATATCGTCGCCCCGCGCCTGCCGCTGGCCGAGTTCTTCGCCCTGGCCCGCCGCCTGGGCTGCACCGAGGTTGAGATCCGCAACGACCTGCCCGACGTGACCGGGCAGGCCCCGGCCGAGGTCGCCCGCCTGGCCGCCGATGCCGGCGTCGCGATCCTGTCGGTCAACGCGCTCTATCCCTTCAACCGGTGGAGCGACGATCTGGCTGCCCGCGCCGAGCGGCTGGCCGATTTCGCCGCCGGGGCAGGGGCGGGGGCGCTGGTGCTGTGCCCGCTGAACGACGGCACCGAGATCGCGCATTCCCGGACGGTGGCGGCGCTGGACAGGCTGCGCGACATCCTGCGGCCGCGCGGGCTGACCGGGCTGGTCGAGCCGCTGGGCTTTCCGCAAAGTTCGCTGCGCCGCAAGGCCGAGGCGGTGGCCGCCATCGCCGAGGCCGGCGGTTTCGACGCCTTCCGCCTGCTGCACGACACGTTTCACCATCATCTGGCGGGCGAGACGGAATACTTCCCGCATCGCACCGGCCTCGTGCATGTCTCGGGCGTGACCGATCCGGCGCTGGCGGTCGCGACGATGCTGGACGGCCATCGCGCGCTGGTGGACGCCGATGACCGGCTAGAGAACGTCGCGCAGCTGCAGGCGCTGCTGGCGGACGGCTATGACGGCCCGGTCAGCTTCGAGCCCTTCGCGCCCGAGGTGCATGCGCTGGAGGATATCGAAACCGCGCTGCGCGCCAGCATGGAGCACCTGCGCAACTCCGTCGCGGTATCTGCGGGGAGCCCGGCATGACGAAGACGCTGGACGTCATCACCATCGGCCGTTCGTCGGTCGATCTCTACGGCCAGCAGGTTGGCGGCCGGCTGGAGGACATGGGATCGTTCGCCAAATATATCGGCGGCTCTCCGACGAACATCGCCTGCGGCACGGCGCGTCTGGGGCTGCGCTCGGCGGTGATCACCCGGGTCGGCGACGAGCATATGGGCCGGTTCATCCGCGAACAACTGGTCCGCGAGGGCGTGGATGTGCGCGGCGTCGCCACCGACCCCGAGCGGCTGACGGCGCTGGTGCTGCTGGGCATCCGCGACGAGGACAGCTTCCCGCTGATCTTCTATCGCGAGAACTGCGCCGACATGGCGCTGAGCGAGGCGGATATCGACGAGGGTTTCATCGCCGAGGCCCGCGCGGTGCTGGCCACCGGCACGCATCTGTCGCATCCGCGCACCGAGGCGGCGGTGCTGAAGGCGCTGAACCTGGCGCGCAAGCACGGCGCGCGGACGGCGCTGGACATCGACTATCGGCCGAACCTCTGGGGCGTGGCCGGGCATGGCGAGGGAGAGAGCCGCTTCGTCGCAAGCGCCGCGGTGACTGCCCGGCTGCAGGCGACACTGCCGCTTTTCGACCTGATCGTCGGCACCGAGGAGGAGTTCCACATCGCCGGCGGCAGCACCGACACCATCGAAGCGCTGCGTGCGGTGCGCGCGGTCAGCACCGCCACGCTGGTCTGCAAGCGCGGCGCCGCCGGTGCGGTGGCCATCGAGGGCGCAATCCCGGACAGCCTCGATGACGGCCAGACCGGCCCCGGCTTCCCGATCGAGGTGTTCAACGTGCTGGGCGCCGGCGACGGCTTCTTCTCGGGGCTGATGAAGGGCTGGCTGGACGACAAGGACTGGCCGAAGGCGCTGGAATACGCCAATGCCTGCGGCGCCTTCGCGGTCTCGCGCCACGGCTGCACCCCGGCCTATCCGTCGCTGGTGGAGCTGGAGTTTTTCCTCAAACGCGGCGTGCTGCGGCCGGACCTGCGCAACGATGCGGAACTGGAACAGGTCCACTGGGCCACCAACCGCAGCAATCCCGGCGCGGGCGACTGGTCCACCATCCGGGTCTTTGCCTTCGACCACCGCGCGCAGCTCGAGGAGATGCCGGGCTACACGCCGGAAAAGGGCGGGACCTTCAAGGAACTCTGCCTGCAGGCGGCGCTGCAGGTGGCGGATGGCCGGCCGGGCCATGGCATCCTTTGCGACAACCGCATCGGCCGGCGGGCGCTGCATCGGGCCTCGGGGACCGGGCTGTGGATCGGCCGGCCCTGCGAATGGCCGGGCTCGCGGCCGCTGGACCTGGAGCCGGAGCTGGGCCCGGATTGCGGCGCGCTGGCCGAATGGGCGCGCGAGAACGTGGTCAAGGTGCTGTGCTACTGCCATCCCGAGGATGATGCCGAGACGCGCGCCGCGCAGGAGGCCACGGTCAAGCGCCTGTTCGCCGCCGCGCGTCGCAACGGGCTGGAATTCCTGCTGGAGATCATTCCCTCGAAGGTCGGGCCGATCGATGACGCGACCACCGCCACGCTGATCCGGCAGTTCTATGCCATCGGCATCTATCCCGACTGGTGGAAGCTCGAGCCGATGCGGACCCGCGCGGCCTGGTCCAACGCCATCGCCGCCATCGAGGAGCACGACCGCTATACCCGTGGCATCGTGGTGCTGGGGCTCGACGCGCCCGAGGCCGCGCTGAGCGCCAGTTTCGCGGTGGCGGCGGCCTTTCCGCTGGTCAAGGGCTTCGCCGTCGGCCGGACGATCTTCGGCGAGGTGGCGCGGCGCTGGCTGAAGGGTGAAGTGTCGGACGAGGAGGCCGTCTCTCAGATGGCCGGTCGCTTCGCGCGGCTGAGCGGTATCTGGGACGAGGCGCGTGCCATGGCCAAGAAGGAGGAACTGGTATGAGCACCATCCGCTTGACCGCAGCCCAGGCGATGGTGCGCTGGCTGTCGGTGCAGAGGACCGGGGAGGGCGAGCGCTTCATCGAGGGCGTCTGGGCGATCTTCGGCCATGGCAACGTCGCCGGCCTGGGCGAGGCGCTGCAGGGCATCGGCGACGCCTTCCCGACCTGGCGCGGCCAGAATGAACAGACCATGGCGCATGCCGCCATCGCCTATGCCAAGGGTCATGCCCGACGGCGTTGCCAGGCGGTGACCAGTTCCATCGGCCCGGGGGCGACCAACATGGTGACGGCGGCGGCGCTGGCGCATGTGAACCGCCTGCCGGTGCTGTTCATTCCGGGCGATGTCTTCGCAAACCGCCGGCCCGATCCGGTGCTGCAGCAGGTCGAGGATTTCGACGACGGCACGGTCAGCGCCAATGACTGCTTCCGTGCCGTCAGCCGCTATTTCGACCGCATCCAGCGGCCCGAGCAATTGCTGACCGCGCTGCCGCGCGCGTTGCGGGTGATGACCGATCCGGCCGATTGCGGCCCCGCCTGCCTGGCCTTCTGCCAGGACGTGCAGGCCGAGGCTTACGACTGGCCCGAGGCGTTCTTCGCCCCCAGGGTCTGGCGGATCCGCCGGCCCGGGCCCGATGCCGGCGAACTGGCGGAGGTTGCGGCGCTGATCCGCGCCGCCGTGCGGCCGGTGATCGTCTGCGGCGGCGGCGTGATCTATTCCGGGGCCGAGGCGGCGCTGGGTGATTTCGCCAGCCGCCACGGCATCCCGGTGACCGAGACCCAGGCCGGCAAGTCGGCGCTCGCGCAGGCGCATGCGATGAACCTGGGGGCCTCGGGCGTCGACGGCTCGGCGGCGGCCAATGCGGCGCTGGCCGCGGCGGATCTGGTGATCGGTGTCGGCACCCGGCTGCAGGACTTCACCACCGGCTCGCGCACGCTGTTTTCCGGGCGGCTCGTGTCGATCAACGTGCAGGGCCATGATGCAGCCAAGCATGGCGCGCTGGGCCTGGTCGCGGATGCCCGCGTGGCGCTGGAGGAACTGACGGCGGCGCTGGGGGATTACCGCGCGGCTTTCGACGGACGGGCCCGCACCGAATGGCTGGCGGCGGTGGACCTGCATTGCGCGGCGCCGGCCGAGGGCAATGCGCTGCCGACCGACGCGCAGGTGATCGGCGCGGTGCAGCGCGCCGCCGGCCCCGAGGCCATCGCCATGTGCGCGGCCGGCACCATGCCCGGCGCGCTGAAGCTGCTCTGGCAGCCGGCGCAGGGCGGTTATCACATGGAATACGGCTATAGCTGCATGGGCTACGAGATCGCCGGCGCCATGGGGCTGAAGCTCGCCCGCCCGGAGCGCGAGGTGATCTGTTTCGTCGGCGACGGCAGTTACATGATGGCCAATTCCGAACTGGCGACGGCGGTGATGCGGCGCGTGCCCTTCACAGTGGTGCTGACCGACAACCGCGGCTATGGCTGCATCAACCGCCTGCAGGCCGGCACCGGCGGCGTGGCCTTCAACAACCTGTATGCCGATTGCAATGTCGAGACGCAGCCGCAGATCGACTTCGTGGCGCATGCCGCGTCGATGGGCGCCCATGCCGTCAAGGCCCGGGACATCGCCGATCTGGAGACGCAGATCGCCAAGGCGCGGCCCCGCGACATCCCGACCGTGATCGTCATCGACACCACCGCCGAACCCGGCCCCGGCGATGGGCTGCAAGGGGCCGGCCACTGGTGGGACGTCGCCGTCCCGCAGGCCGGCGGTTCGGACAGGCTGAAGGACGCCTATGCCCGATACATCGAAAACCGCCGCAACCAGACGCTCGTCAATTGAAGGAATCCCCATGATCCGCTTTGGAACCAATCCCATCGCCTGGGCCAATGACGACGACCGGTCGATCGGCGCCCATATCCCGACCGAGCAGATCCTGCACGAGGCGGGCGAAGTCATCGGCTTCGACGGCATCGAGAACGGCCATCGCTGGCCCTCGGACCCGCAGCAGCTCAAGGATCTTCTGGGCCGCTACGGGTTGCAATTCGTCTCGGGCTGGTATTCGACCGCCTTGCTGACCCGCTCGGTCGAGGAGGAGAGCGCGGCGGTGCAAGAGCACCTGGCCAGGCTCAAGGCCAATGGCTGCAAGGTTTGCATCGTCTGCGAATGCTCGAACACCGTGCATGGGCGGCCCGATGTGCCGGTCAACGCCCGGCCGCGCCTGGGCGCCGCGGAAATGGCCGAGTTCGGCCGCAGGATGGAGGAATTCGCCCAGTATCTGGCCGGGCAGGGCATCACCCTGGCCTATCACCACCACATGGGCACCGTGGTCGAAAGCCCCGAGGAGATCGACGCCTTCATGGCCGCGACCGGCCCGGCGACGCATCTGCTGTTCGACAGCGGGCATTGCACCTTCGGCGGCGGCGACCCCGAGGCGGTGCTGAAGAAACATGTCGGCCGGGTGGCGCATTTCCACGCCAAGAACATCCGGCGCGCCGTGACCGAGGAAGTGCGCGCCCGGGACATGAGCTTCCTGCAGGGCGTGCTTGCCGGGGCCTTCACCGTGCCCGGCGATCCCGAAGGCGCCATCGACTTCCGACCGCTGCTGAAGATCCTGGCCGAGGCCGGCTATGACGGTTGGCTGGTGATCGAGGCCGAGCAGGATCCCGACAAGCGCAACCCGCTGGAATACCAGTCGCTGGGCCTGAAGGCGCTGAAGGATATGGCGCGGGCCGCCGGTCTTCACTAACCTGTCGCCATGCTGGTCGATCCCCAACACCCGTTCTTCCGCCCGCTTTGGGTCCGCATTCTCTGCGCGCTGCTGCCGCTTGCCTGGGCGGGCGTCGAGCTGGCGACCGGGAACCTGTTCTGGGCCATCCTGTTCGGGGCGGCGGGGATCTATCTTGTCGTGGCGCTGTTCATCATCCGCAAGGAGGAGCCATGAACCTGTTGCGCAAGCCGGCCGGCCGGCACGGTCTTGTCCATCACCTGACCCCCGAGGCCGCGGGCTGGTCCTATGTCGGCTTCGACCTCTGGCGGCTCGCGCCCGGAGAAGTGGCCGTGGGCCATACCGGCGGCATGGAAGCGATCCTGGTGATCGTCGAGGGCAAGGCCCGCATCGGCGGCGCCGGCCGCGACTGGGGCGAGATGGGCGCGCGGCTGGACGTGTTCGAGAAGACGCCGCCGCATTGCCTCTATCTGCCCGATGGCAGCGACTGGCGGGCCGAGGCCGTGACGCCGCTGACGCTGGCCGTCTGCCTTGCCCCCGGCAAGGGCGGGCATCCCGCGCGCCGCATCGGACCCGAGGGCATCGCGCTGACCCAGCGCGGGCAGGGCGCCAATACCCGCTTCATCAACAACATCGCCATGGAGGCCGAGGATTTCTGCGACAGCCTGCTGGTCACCGAGGTCTTCACCCCGGCTGGAAACTGGTCGAGCTATCCGCCGCATCGCCATGATGAGGATGACTTTCCCCGCATGACCTATCTGGAGGAGACCTATTACCACCGGCTGAACCCGCCGCAGGGCTACGGCATCCAGCGGGTCTTTACCGAGGACGGCAGCCTGGACGAGACCATGGCGGTCAAGAACCACGATCTCGTGCTGGTGCCGCGCGGCCACCACCCCTGCGGCGTGCCCTATGGCTACGAGATGTATTACCTGAACGTCATGGCCGGCCCGATCCGCAAATGGCGTTACGAGAATCATCCCGATCACGACTGGATCTGGCAGCGCGACAACGCCTGAGCGCCGCGCGCCGGCCGTTCCGGCGGGCAAGGGCTGCCTTTTCTCCCCCGGGTCTGGCTGGCGAAACGACAGAATCCTGCCGGATTTTTCGGCGTTTCGCTGCGTCATTCCAGCAAAGTGACAGTCAGCCCCGGCAGAGCACTTGACCTGTCAGGCAGATTCGTTTGCATCAGGGCAGGGAATATCTCTAGACATGGGAGGCATTATGTCGTTCTTCTCCACCCGCATGCTTGCGGCGTCGGCCTTTGCGCTGATGGCTGCGGCGCCGCTGCACGCCAAGACCTTCGTCTATTGCTCGGAAGGCTCTCCCGAAGGCTTCGACCCGGCGCCCTATACGGCCGGCACCACCTTCGATGCCTCGGGCCATGCGGTCTACAACCGCCTGGTGCAGTTCAAGCCCGGCACCACCGAAATCGAGCCGGCGCTGGCCGAAAGCTGGGAGGTCAGCGAGGACGGGCTGACCTATACCTTCCACCTGCGCCAGGGCGTGAAATTCCACTCCAACGACAAGTTCACCCCCTCGCGCGATTTCAACGCCGATGACGTGATCTTCACCTTCGAGCGTCAGGCCAAGGCCGACCATCCCTGGCACGAATATATTCCCGGCATCACCTACGAATATTACTCCTCGATGGAGATGGACAAGCTGATCAAGTCCATCGAGAAGGTCGACGACCACACGGTGAAATTCACCCTGAATCAGCCCGAGGCGCCATTCCTGGCCAACGTGGCGATGCCCTTCGTCTCGATCGTGTCCAAGGAATATGCCGACGCGCTGGAGACCGCCGGCACCAAGGAAGACCTGAACAACGCCCCCATCGGCACAGGCCCCTTCAAGTTCGTCGCCTATCAGAAGGACGCGGTGATCCGCTACCAGAAGAACGCCGATTACTGGGGCGAGGCGCCCAAGATCGACGATCTGGTCTTTGCCATCACCCCCGACGCCTCGGTGCGGCTGCAGAAGCTCAAGGCCGGCGAATGCCACCTGATGCCCTATCCGGCCCCCGCCGACCTGGCCGAGATCAAGGCCGACCCCAATCTCAAGCTGGACGAGCAGGCGGGCCTGAACGTCGGCTATCTGGCCTATAACACCACCGTCGCGCCCTTCGACAAGCCCGAGGTCCGCAAGGCGCTGAACATGGCCATGGACAAGAAGGCCCTGGTCGAGGCGGTCTATCAGGGCAGCGCCGAAGTGGCGAAGAACCCGATCCCGCCGACCATGTGGTCCTATAACAACGCCATCGAGGACGATAAGTACGATCCCGAGGCCGCCAAGAAGATGCTCGAGGATGCGGGCGTCAAGGACCTGACCATGGAAGTCTGGGCCATGCCGGTGCAGCGCCCCTATATGCCCAACGCCCGCCGTGCCGCCGAGATGATCCAGAGCGATTTCGCCAAGGTCGGCGTCAAGGTCGAGATCATCAGCTACGAATGGGGCGAATATCTGAAGAAGTCGATGGAGGAAGGCCGCAAGGGTGCCGTCATCCTGGGCTGGACCGGCGACAACGGCGACCCCGACAACTTCCTGTCGGTGCTGCTCAGCTGTGCCGCGGCCACCCCGGGCGGCGCCAACCGCGCCTTCTGGTGCAACCAGGGGTTCTCGGACCTGCTGGCCAAGGCCAAGGCCAGCTCGGACCATGACGAGCGGGTCAAGCTCTACGAAGAGGCGCAGGTCATCTTCAAGCAAGAGGCGCCCTGGGCCACGCTGGCGCATTCGACGCAGTATGTGCCGATGGCCAAGAACGTGACCGGCTTCGTGCAGTCGCCGCTGGGCGATTACACCTTCGAATCCGTGGACCTGACCGAATAAGGTCAGCCCCGGATTGATACTCGTGCGGCCGTGCGGGGGAAGCCCCCTGCACGGCCCTTAGGTCAGGGTTCGATGCTCAGATTCATCCTCAAGAAACTGCTTTACCTGGTCCCGACGATGATCGGGATCACGCTGGTGGCCTTCGGCTTCATCCGGCTGCTGCCCGGCGACCCGGTGCTGCTGATGGCCGGCGAGCGCGGCGTCTCGCCCGAACGCTACGCCCAGATCGCGGCGCAGCTCGGATATGACAAGCCGGTCTGGCAGCAATATTTCCACTATCTCGGCAACCTGCTGCAGGGCGACCTGGGCAATTCGCTGGTGACCAAGAAACCGGTGCTGGCCGAGTTCCTGGCGCTGTTCCCGGCCACGGTCGAACTGGGGCTGGTCGCCATCGTCCTGGCCACGCTGATCGGCGTGCCGGTGGGCGTCATCGCCGCGATCAAGCGCGGCAGCTGGTTCGACCAGATCTCGATGACCGGGGCGCTGATCGGGTTTTCGATGCCGATCTTCTGGTGGGGGCTGCTGCTCATCATCCTGTTCTCGGGCGTGCTGGGTTGGACGCCGGTCTCGGGGCGCATCTCGCTGATGTATTTCTTCCCGTCGGTGACCGGCTTCATGCTGATCGACAGCCTGCTTTCCGGTCAGGAGGGCGCCTTCGCCTCGGCGCTGAGCCACCTGATCCTGCCCTCGATCGTGTTGGCGACCATCCCGCTGGCGGTGATCGCGCGCCAGACCCGCTCGGCCATGCTCGAGGTGATGGGCGAGGATTACGTCCGCACCGCCAAGGCCAAGGGCCTGTCGCCGCGCCGGGTGATCGGCGTGCATGCGCTGCGCAATGCCATGATCCCGGTGATCACCACCATCGGCCTGCAGATCGGCGTGCTGATGGCCGGCGCCATCCTGACCGAAACGATCTTTTCCTGGCCCGGCATCGGCAAGTGGATGATCGATTCGATCTCGCGCCGCGACTATCCGGTGGTGCAGTCGGGCCTGCTGCTGATCGCCGCCATCGTGATGATCGTGAACCTGATCGTCGACCTGACCTATGGTCTCATCAACCCGAGGATCCGGCACAAATGACCGATACCACCGTCAAGATCTCGGACGCAGCCATTCGCCGCCGGATGCTGCGCGAGTTCTGGTTCTACTTCAGCCAGAACCGCGGCGCGGTGATCGGCCTCGTCGTCTTCGTCCTGCTGGTGCTGACCGCCGTCTTCGCGGCACTGATCGCCCCGCATGACCCCACGCAGCAGTATCGCGACGCGCTGCTGGTGCCGCCGATCTGGCAAGAGGGCGGCCGCGCCGGCTTCCTGCTGGGCACCGATGCGGTGGGCCGGGACATGCTGTCGCGGCTGATCTACGGCGCGCAATATTCGCTGTTCATCGGCATCGTCGTCGTTGCCATCGCCCTGACCGGCGGCATCGTCATCGGGCTTGTCGCCGGCTTCTTCGGCGGCTGGGTCGACTCGGTGATCATGCGGGTCATGGACGTGGTGCTGGCCTTCCCATCGCTGTTGCTGGCGCTGGTGCTGGTGGCGGTGCTGGGGCCGGGCCTGACCAATGCGATGATCGCCATCGCCATCGTCTACCAGCCGCATTTCGCCCGCCTGACCCGCGCCGCGGTGATGGGAGAGAAGGCGCGCGAATACGTCACCGCCGCCAAGGTCGCGGGCGCCTCGAACCTGCGGCTGATGTTCAAGACCATCCTGCCCAACTGTCTGGCGCCGCTGATCGTGCAGGCGACGCTTTCCTTCAGCTCGGCGGTTCTCGACTCCGCGGCGCTGGGTTTCCTCGGCATGGGCGCGCAGCCGCCGGCCTCGGAATGGGGCACCATGCTGGCCGAGGCGCGCGAGTTCATCCTGCGCGCCTGGTGGGTCGTCACCTTCCCCGGCCTGGCCATCCTGGTCTCGGTGCTGGCGATCAACCTGATGGGCGACGGTCTGCGCGACGCGCTCGACCCGAAACTGAAGCGGAGCTGAGCCATGGCCTTGCTGACAATCCGCAACCTGACCGTGCGCTTCGCCACCTCGACCGGCAGCTTCACCGCCGTGGACGGCATCGACGTGCGTGTCGACAAGGGCGAGGTGCTGGCCATCGTCGGCGAATCCGGCTCGGGCAAGTCGGTGTCGATGCTGGCGGCGATGGGGCTTCTGCCCGATACCGCCACCGTCACCGCCGACGAGATGAGCTTCGACGGCCAGGACCTGCTTGGGATGACCCCGCGCCAGCGGCGGCGCATCATCGGGCGCGAGATCACCATGATCTTCCAGGAGCCCATCGCCTCGCTGAATCCCAGCTTCACCACCGGCTACCAGATCGAGGAGGTGCTGCGTTTCAACGCCGGCCTGTCGAAACGCGCCGCGCGGGCCCGGGCGCTGGAGCTTTACCGCCAGGTCGGCATCCCCGACCCCGAGGAAAAGCTGAAATCCTATCCGCACCAGATGTCGGGCGGGCAATGCCAGCGGGTGATGATCGCCATGGCCATCGCCACCAACCCGCGCCTGCTGATCGCCGACGAGCCCACCACCGCGCTCGACGTGACCATCCAGAAGCAGATTCTCGATCTGCTGATGAAATTGCAGGAACAGACCGGCATGGCGCTGATCCTGATCACCCATGACATGGGCGTCGTCGCCGAAACCGCCGACCGGGTGCAGGTGCAATACAAGGGCAAGAAGATGGAAGAGGCCGACGTGCTGTCGCTGTTCGAGGCGCCCAGGCACCCCTATACCCGCGCGCTGCTTTCGGCCCTGCCGGAAAACGCCACCGGCGGCCGGCTGCCCACCGTGGGCTCGTTCCTCGAGGAGGCCGCGAAATGAGCACCGGAACCCATGTCGTCGAAGGCCGCAACATCATCCGCGACTATCACGTTCCCGGCTCGCTGACCCGCCGGGCGCGCGAGGTGCGCGCGGTCAAGGGCATCAGCTTTTCGGTGGACTGCGGCAAGACTTTGGCCATCGTCGGCGAATCCGGCTCGGGCAAGTCGACGCTGGCGCGGATCATCGCGCTGATCGACCCGGCGACCGAAGGCGAGCTGCTGATCGACGGCAAGGCGGTGGATATCGGCACGCAGCGGCTGACGCGCGAGATGCGCTCCAAGGTGCAGATGGTGTTCCAGAACCCCTATGGCAGCCTGAACCCGCGCCAGAAGATCGGCGACGTGCTGATGGAGCCATTGTTGCTGAACACCGACACGCCCTCGGCCGAACGGCGCCGCCGGGCCGAGGAGATGCTGGTCAAGGTCGGCCTGCCGCCCGAGGTGTTCAACCGCTATCCGCACATGTTCTCGGGCGGGCAGCGCCAGCGCATCGCCATCGCCCGGGCCTTGATGCTGAACCCGACGCTGCTGGTGCTGGACGAACCGGTCTCGGCGCTGGACCTGTCGGTGCAGGCGCAGGTGCTGAACCTACTGGCCGACCTGCAGGAGGAGTTCGACCTGGCCTATGTGTTCATCAGCCACGACCTGTCGGTGGTGCGCTACATCGCCGACGAGGTGCTGGTGATGCACAAGGGCGAGGCGGTGGAACAGGGCAGCCGCGAGGCGGTCTTTGCCGACCCCCGGCACCCCTATACGCGCGAGCTGTTCGCCGCGACCCCGGTGACGGATGTCGAGGCGATCCGCGAACGGGTGACCCGCCGCCAGGCTCTGCGCGCCGCGACCGCCTGACCCCGCCGGCTGCGCAAAACCCGCCGAGGCGCGCGCCGCCGCCGCCTTGGCGGGATTCTCTGGTTTTTCAAACACGCTCGGAGATCCGGGGGGCGAGGCGCCCCGGACTCAAGCGTCCAGATCGCGATAATCGTGCATCCGACCGCGCCAGTCGCGGATCAGATAGCGGCCCGGCGCGGTTTCCTCGACCTGGCCCGGTCCAAGCGGCACCTTGCCATGCCCGCCCGGCAGGTCCAGCACATAGGTCGGCAGGCAGGTCCCCGACAGCCGGCCGCGCAGCTCCGCCATGATCGCCTGGCCCTCGGCGATGCTGGTGCGGAAATGGCTGGTGCCGCGCGCCAGGTCGCAATGATGCAGGTAATAGGGCTTCACCCGGTTGCGGATCAGCGCCCGGAACAATCCGGCCAGGGTTTCGGCGTCGGCGTTCACCCCTTTCAGCAGCACGGTCTGGGACAGCAGCGGGACACCGGCATCGGCCAGCCGGGCCAGGGCGGCGCAAGCCTCGGCGGTCAGCTCGTCGGCGTGATTGATGTGCAGCACCACCCAGACCGCCAGCCGCTCGGGGCGCAGCGCCTGCAGCATGGCGGCGTCGATGCGCTGCGGCGCCACCGCCGGGATGCGGGTATGGAAGCGGACGATATCGACATGCGGGATCGCCGCCAGCCGCTGCAGCAGCGCCGCGATGCGGCGCGCCGACAGCACCATCGGGTCGCCGCCGGTCAGGATCACCTCGTGGATGGCCGGCGTCCGGGCGACATAATCCAGCGCCGCGGCCAGCTGCGGTTCGGGCAGAGTACCGTCCTCGCCCACCACCTCGCGGCGGAAGCAGAAGCGGCAATAGACCTCGCAACTGCGGGTGACGTGCAGGATCACCCGGTCGGGATAGCGATGCGTCAGGCCGGGCGTCGGGCTGTGCGCATCGTCGCCGATCGGATCGGCCAGTTCCTCGGGCCGGATCAGCAGTTCCCGTGCATCGGGCACGAACTGCGCCGCGACCGGACCGTGCGGCGCCGCTTCGGCTGCGCGCTGCATGACCGGAGTCATGCGGATGCGGAACTCGGCCGCGACCTGTTCCAGCGTCCCGGCCTTGGCCGCATCGGCCAGCCCGGCATCGACCATGCCGGCGACGGTGGTGATGGGACGGGGCTTTTCTGCGGACAAGGCGGACTCGCGCGGCTGGGGAAATGCGGTATATCGGCCCATGCCGCCGGCTTGGCAAGGGCAGGTTCAGGCCGGCAGCGCCAGGCTGCGCTCATCCTTCAGGATGCGCAGCACGATTTCCGAGCGCACCTGCGCCACCTGCGGATGCGGCAGCAGGTGGCGATGGATGAAATCCGAAAACGCTTCCAGGTCGCGCACCCGAACGTCCAGGATGTAATCCGCATCCCCCGAGACCGAGAAGGCCGAGCGGATCTGCGGGTGCGCCGCGACGAAGCGGGCGAAATCATCGTCCTTGCCCTGGCCGTGGCTGCGCAAGTTGATGCGGATGATGGCGCGCAGGCCAAGGCCCAGCTTCTGCGGGTTGAGCCGGGCCGAGTAACCCTCGATCACGCCCGCCGCCTCCAGCGCCGCACGCCGGCGCGAACATTGCGAGGGCGACAGGTTCACCAGTTCGGCCAGCGCCGCATTGGTCATCGCCCCGTCGCGCTGCAAGGCCGAGAGGATGGCGATGTCGAACCCGTCCATGCGCGTTTCTTGCATGATAAACTCCCTTCATGCGCGATCCGTGTATTCCGGTCGAATCCTTGGCCCAGTTTGCAGCGAAATTGCACGGCTGTCGCGCGATGATCAAGCCAGCACGCGAGCAGAACAGGAGGAGACGCCATGGGTCCGTTCCCGCATGACGCCCCGAAAGCCACCATCAGCCCCGACAATCCCGCCGGCACCGACGGGTTCGAATTCGTCGAATTCGCCCATCCCGAGCCCGGAACGCTGGACCGCATCTTCCGGCAGATGGGTTTCGTGCCGGTGGCCAAGCACAAGCGCAAGGCCATCACGCTTTACCGGCAGGGCGATATCAACTACCTGCTGAACGCCGATCCCGACAGCCATGCCGCCGGTTTCGTGCGCGAGCACGGGCCCTGCGCCCCCGCCATGGCCTGGCGGGTGGTCGATGCGCAGGCGGCGCTGAGGCGCGCGCTGGCCCTGGGCGCCGAAGAATATACCGGCAGCGGCAAGTCCATCGACGCGCCGGCGGTTTACGGCATCGGCGGCTCGCTGCTGTATTTCATCGACCGCTACGGCGATGCCGGCAGCGCCTATGATGCCGATTACGACTGGCTGGGCGAACCGGACCCGAAACCCGAGGGCTTCGGCTTCTACTATCTCGACCACCTGACGCATAACGTGGTGCGCGGGAACATGGACAGCTGGTATAAATTTTACCACGACACGTTCAATTTCCGCGAGATCAAATATTTCGACATCAAGGGCAAGCAGACCGGGCTGGTCAGCCGGGCGCTGACCTCGCCCGACGGCAAGATCCGCATCCCGATCAACGAATCCACCGACGACCGCAGCCAGATCGAGGAATACCTGCGCGAATACAAGGGGGAGGGCATCCAGCACATCGCCATCGCCACCGAGGACATCTATGCCGGCACCGACCGGATCGCCGCGGCCGGCATGGCGTTCATGCCCGGCCCGCCGGATGTCTATTACGAAATGTCGAGAAAGCGGGTGAAAGACCATCGGGAGCCCATCGACCGCATGAAGAGGCACGGCATCCTGATCGACGGCGAGGGCGTCGTGGGCGGCGGCACGACCCGGGTGCTGCTGCAGATCTTCTCGAAGACGGTGATCGGGCCGATCTTCTTCGAATTCATCCAGCGCAAGGGCGATGACGGCTTCGGCGAGGGCAATTTCCGCGCCCTGTTCGAATCGATCGAGGCGGACCAGATCCGCCGTGGCGTGCTGCATGCCGACCCGGCCGCCTGAATGGCCTGGACCGACTATGCCTCGGCCCCGCCCGCCGGGACCGAGATCTGCGACGAGACCGAGATCGGCCATATCCGCTGCCTGACCGTCGAAAGCGGCAATGGCCGCTTTCCGCTGCTGCTGGTGCGGCTGCCCGAGGGGCTGCGGGCCTATGTGAATGCCTGTCCGCACCAGTATCTGCCGCTGGACTATCGCGGCGATCGGCTGGTCTCGGCCGACGGCGCGCGGCTGATCTGCTCCGCCCATGGCGCGATGTTCGACATCGCCAGCGGTCGGGCGGTGGCGGGCGCCGATTGCGGGCTCGACATCGTGCCGCTGTCCACCACCGGCGGCAAGGTCAGGATCGCTTCGACCTGACCCGGGCGGGAAGGCGCCACCCCGGCGCCTTCCCCATCGCGGTCAGAGCGACCTTGCCAGCGCCTCGAGCTGATCGGCGGCCATGTTCCAGCCCTGGTGGAAACCCATCTGTTCGTGCTGCTTCAGCGTCTCGTCGTTCCAGTGCATGGCGCGGGCGACGTAATGGGTCTTGTCACCCTGCGGCTCGAAGCGCACATGCGCGGCCATGAAGGCGCGCTCGGTGGGAATCCAGCCGGGCAGGAAGGCGTCGGTGGTGACCAGCCGCCGCTCGGGCTCGATCTCCAGGAAGACGCCGAAATTCTCGAACCGCTCGCCATCGGGGCCGTTCATCACGCTATAGAACTCGCCGCCCGGCCGCAGGTCCAACCGCGCCTCGGAAACGAACCAGGGCTTGGGGCAGAACCATTGCTTCAGCAGCTCGGACTCGGTCCAGCAGCGCCACAGTTTGGCCGCGGGGGCGTCGAGCACGCGGTCCAACACCAGCATGTGTTTCGGTTCATGGGTCATGGGATCTCTCCTTGGTCTGGGTTCTGGTCAAGGAACGGGCGGAGGGGCGGCTATCCGACAAGGGCCGCGAAAAAAACTTCAGGATCCTTCCGAAAGCGCCTGCAGGCTGTCCAGTTGCCGGCGGATATGCGTGGCCTCGGCGGCGGAATTGGCCAGTCCGATGGCACGGGACAGGGCCTCGCGGGCCTCGGTGTTCCGGCCCAACTGGCGCAGCAAGGCACCGCGAAGGCCGTGCAGGTAGAAATAGCCGTCCAGCCGCTGGCGCAGCGGTTCGACCAGGGCCAACGCCGCCTCGGGGCCGTGCAGCTTGGACAGGGCGACGGCCCGGTTCAGCGTGACCACCGGCGAAGGCGCGAGCCGTTCCAGCGCGGCATAGAGCTGGTCGATGCCGGCCCAGTCGGTCTCGTCGGGTCGCGGCGCGCGGGCATGAAGCGCGGCGATGGCGGCCTGGATCTGATAGGGGCCGGGCCGATGGTGCAGCATCGCCTTGTCGAGCATGGCCAGCGCCTCGTCGATCATCGCGCGATCCCACAAGGTCCGCGTCTGGGCTTCCAGCAGGATCGGCGCGCCGTCCGGGTCGAAGCGCGCCGGCTGGCGGCTGTGCTGCAGCAGCATCAGCGCCAGCAGGCCCATCATCTCGGGCTCGGTTGGAAACAGGCGCAGCATCAGCCGGGCCAGCCGGATCGCCTCGTCGCAGAGCGCGGCGCGCTCGCCGGCCGGGTCGGCATCAGTATAGCCCTCGTTGAAGATCAGGTAGATCATCGCGATCACGGCGGCGAAACGCTCGGCGCGCTCGGACGGGCCGGGTGTGTGGAAGGGCAGGGCGGACTGCGCGATGCGGGCCTTGGCGCGGGTGATGCGCTGCTCCATGGCGCGGGGGGCGACCAGGAAGGCGCGGGCGATGCGCTCGACCGAAAGGCCCGACACGATGCGCAGCGCCAGGGCGATCTGCTGGGTGGCGGGCAGGTCGGGATGGCAGCAGACGAACAGCAGCCGCAGGATGTCGTCGCGGTAATCCGCCGCGTCCAGCCGTTCGGCAAGGTCGGGGCCGTCCTCGGGCTGCGGCATGGCCTCGTCGGGCGGCAGGTCGGCCCGCCGGGCGTCGCGGCGCAGATGGTCCAGCGCGGCGTTGCGCCCGACCATGATCAGCCAGCCTTCGGCGTTGCGCGGCGGGCCGTTCTGCGGCCAGTGGCGCAGGGCGCGCAGGCAGGCCTCCTGATAGGCCTCCTCGGCCAGGTCGAGATCGCGGAAATAGCGCAGCAGGGCCGCCATGACGCGCGGCCGCGCGCCGGTCAGCCGCGCCTCGATCCAGCCGGGGTCAGTCCTGTCCATCGTCACCCGCCTCTCCTCCCGGATGGAACATCATCAGCGGCCGGATCTCGTAGGCGCCGCCGGGATTGGCCGCGCCCAGATCGCGTGCGATGTCCAGCGCCTGGGCCAGCCCCTCGACCTCGACGATGTAAAAGCCCAGCAGCTGCTCCTTGGTCTCGGCATAGGGGCCGTCCAGCACCAACTGCTCGTCCTTGCGGAAGGTGGTCGCGGCGCTGGTCGGCATCAACCGCGCCACCGGGCCGAACTGCCGGGCCCATTTGCGATGCACGGCGCCCAGCCGCTCCATCACCGCGGCATCCTCCTCGCGGGTCCAGGCCGAGGTGACGGCCTCGTCATTGTAGCAAAGCAGCGCGTAAAGCATCGGGTCCTCCTGTGCCAAGGACGGCGGGTGCGTCCGGGTTCCGACACTGAAGGCAAAATATTCGCGCCGATAGGGGGCGGGGGCCGGCATTGCGCATGGAAAAGCCGCCGCGAAGGGATGCTCCGCGGCGGCCGGTCCGGTCATGCCTGCCGGATCAGAACACGAAATCGCCCATGTCGAGCTGGTTCGCCCGCATGTCGCGGATGGTGACGGTGGTATCGGCCGAAAGCCGCAGCACCAGGTCGTCGCCCGATTGCTGGGCGGTGTTGATCACCTGCTGCACCTGGGCGCGGCTGAAATCGTCGAAGTCCAGCCGGTCCAGACCGTTCTGGAAATCGGTGATGACGTCCAGCCCGTCGCCCCGCTCGAATTCGAAGACATCGGCGCCCTGGCCGCCCCAAAGCAGATCATTGCCGCGGCCGCCATCCAGCGAATCGCGGCCTGCGCCGCCCCACAGCCGGTCATTCCCGGAATCGCCATCCAGTTCGTCATGGCCGACGCCACCGTTCAGCAGGTCGTTGCCGGCGCCGCCTTCCAGATCGTCATTGCCATGGCCGCCCCAAAGCCGGTCATGGCCGTTCCCGCCCTCCAGCTCGTCATTGCCGAATCCGCCGAACAGGGTGTCATTGCCGTTTCCGCCTTCGATCTCGTCATGGCCGTTCCCGCCGAACAGCTTGTCGAAACCGGCGCCGCCGAACAGGTCGTCATCGCCATTGCCGCCGGCGATCTCGTCATTGCCAAGGCCGCCATGCAGGCTGTCCTTGCCTTCGCCGCCCAGCAACGTGTCGTTGCCGGCCAGGCCGAAGGCCCGATCGTTGCCGCCCAGCCCCGCCAGCCAGTCGGCGGCATTGGTGCCGTTCAGCACATCGGCGAAATTGGTTCCGATCTTGCGTGCCATGGTGTTGTTCCTTTTTATGGGACGGGGTGGACCCGCGCAGAAATGGGGAATCGCGGCGGTGCATCCGTCGCGGATGGAATGAATGAGGAGATGGCACAGGCTTGCTGACAGTGTTCTGACCCGGACTGTCAGGCGATTGTCAGGCGGCCCGGCAGATCGGCGTTCGGGCGGGTTTGCCCGCCTTGTCAGGCCGTTGTCAGTTCTCAGGCGCTATCAGAACCGGCATGAAGACGCTCGCCCTCCTGTCTCTGGTCCTGTCGCTACCCCTGGTTTCGGCCCAGGCGCAGGATCTGGCGGACCCGGATTTCGAGTTTGCCCGCGACGCGGTGGCGCGGGGTGTCATCCTGCCGCTTGCCGAGGTGCTGGCAAGGCTGCAAGATTCGCATCCGGGCCGGGTGATCGAGGTCGAACTGGGGCAGGATGACGACATGCTGATCTACGAGGTCGAGCTGGTGACGCAGGACGGCCGGCTGATCGACGTCGAACTGGACGCCGCGACCGGCACCATTCTCGAGTTGGACGAGGACTGATGCGGGTGCTGGTTGTCGAGGACGAGCCGCGCATCGCCGCGGATCTCGAACGGGCGCTGAAGGCCGCGGGCTTCCTGGTCGAGGCGGTCGCCGATGGCGAGACCGCCTGGTTCCGCGGCGGCACCGAGAATTACGACCTGATCGTGCTGGACCTGAACCTGCCGCGCCTGGACGGGCTGACGGTGCTGAAACGCTGGCGCGCCGAGGGCTGCGAAAGCCCGGTGCTGATCCTGACCGCCCGCGGCGCCTGGACCGAGCGGGTCGAGGGGATCGACGCCGGCGCCGACGATTACCTGCCCAAGCCCTTCCGCATGGAGGAGCTGATCGCCCGCGCCCGCGCGTTGGTGCGCCGCGCCGGCGGGCGGGGCAATGCGACCCAGCAGATCGGCCGGCTGACCGTGGACCTGAACCGGATGACCGCCGCCATCGACGGCATCCCGGTGCCGGTGACGCCGCTGGAGTTCCGGCTGATTTCCTATCTGGCGCTGAACCGCGACCGGACGGTGCCGCCGACCGAGCTGCTGGAGCATCTCTACGGCGACGACGAATCGCGCGAGGCGAATGCGGTCGAGGCGATCATTACCCGGCTGCGCCGCAAGCTGGGGCCGGGCGTGATCGGCACCCGGCGCGGCTTCGGCTATCATCTGGAAAACGGGCCGGCGGCGTGACCCGCTCGATCCGCTGGCGGCTGGTCCTGGCCGGGGCGCTGGCCATCGCCGCGGCGCTGGCGCTGTCCGGCATGGGTTTGGCCATGTTGTTCGAGCGCCATGGCGAGCGCGTCGCCGTCGCCGACCTGCGCGCCCGGGCGCTGGCCCTGGCGGCCATGGTCGAACCCCAGGCGGATGGCGGCGCCCGGCTGCGGCCGCCGCCCGAGGATCCGCTCTACAGCCAGCCCTTCTCGGGTCATTACTGGCAGGTGACGCTGGGCGAGGAGACACGGCGCTCGCGTTCGCTCTGGGATTATACGCTGCCGGCCGAGGCGCCGGCGCCGCCGCCGGGCCAGACCCGGGTGCGGACCCTGCCCGGACCGCGCGGCGAGGCGCTGCTGGCGGTCGAGCAGGGCCTGTCGGTCGGCCGCGGCGACCGGCCGGTGCCGCTGCGCATCATCGTGGCCGAGAATCGCGACGATCTGGAACTGGCGCGGCGCGGTTTCCTGGGCGACCTGCTGCCCTATCTCGCGCTGCTCGGCGCGGCGCTGATGGGGGCAAGCTGGCTGCAGATCCGCATCGGGCTGCAGCCGCTGGCCCGGGTGGGCGAACGGGTGGCGGGGCTGGTCTCGGGGGGGCGGCCGCGCATCGGCCAGGATCTGCCGGCCGAGGTGGTCCCGCTTGCCAGCCAGATCGACCGGCTGCTCGACGCCCGGGACGAGGAACTGGCCCGCGCCCGCCAGCGTGCCGCCAATCTGGCGCATGGCTTCAAGACGCCGCTGCAGGCGCTGCTGGGCGATGCCGCGCAGCTGCGTGCCCGCGGCGAGGAGGAGATCGCCCGCAGCATCGAGACCGTCGCCACCGACATGCGCCGCCATGTCGACCGGGAACTGGCCCGCGCCCGCATCCAGTCGGGGCGCAATGCCGCCGGCGCCGAGCCCGGCCCGATCGCCGCCAAGCTGATCGGCGTGCTGCGCCGCACGCCCCTGGGCGCCGAGATCGACTGGCAGCTCGATGCCGCGCCCGGATTGCGCGCCCGCATCGACCCCGACGACCTGACCGAGGCGCTTGGTGCGTTGCTGGAAAACGCCATGCGCCACGCCCGCGACACGGTGCGCGTCCGGGTCCGGCCAGAGGCCGGTGCCATCCGCATCGCCATAAGCGATGACGGCCCGGGCGTGCCCGAGGCGCATCTGGCCGGGCTGACCCGCCGCGGCCTCAGCCTCGATCCCAGCGGCGAGGGGCAGGGCATCGGCCTGGCCGTGGTCGCCGATATCGTCGATGCCGCGCAGGGCGCGCTGGCGCTGCGCAACACCCATCCCGGCTTCCAGGCCGAATTGCGCTTCGAGGCGCTGTCGCCCGACCCGGCTTCACCGTCCCCCGACCCGTCCTGACTCGCTTCGGTCGCGGCACCACTCCTGCGGTTTTCCCGCTGCCCGAATGCCCATGGTCACGGCAGGACCACCGCCACGTTGTCGATCAGCCGCACGCCGTCGAGCCAGGCCGCGACCAGCAGCCGGGCCGGACGGCCGCGCTGCGGCGCCTGCAGCGTCTCGCCGTCGCGCAGTTCCAGATATTCCACCGGCCCGATCCCCGCCGCCTCCAGCTCGGCGCGCGCGGCGGTCAGCGTCCCGGCGGCCGGCTCGCCCGCCTCGATCCGCCGCGCCGCGTCGAACAGCGTGCGGGGCAGGGCGGCGGCGCGGGACCGGCCCTCGGGCGTCAGCCGCTGGTTGCGCGAGGACAGCGCCAGCCCGTCCGGGGCCCGCACGCAGGGGCAGGGCACGATCTCGATGGGCAGTTTCAGGTCCAGCGCCAGCCGCCGCACCAATTGCAGTTGCTGCCAGTCCTTTTCGCCGAAGAAGGCGCGGTCGGCCTGGGTCATGTTGAACAGCAGCGTCACCACCGTCGCGACGCCGTCGAAATGGCCGGGGCGATGCGCGCCCTCCAGCGGCCCGGTGACGCCCGAGACCGAGATCACCGTCGCGTGCTCGGGCGGATAGACCTCGTTCCCGTCCGGGACGAACAGCAGGTCGACGCCCAGGGGGCCGAGCAGCGCCGCATCCGCATGTTCGGTGCGCGGATATTTCGCGAAATCCTCGGCATTGTTGAACTGGCGCGGATTCACGAACAGCGTCACGATCACCCGGTCGCAAGCGGCCTTCGCAGCGCGGACCAGGCTCAGATGCCCTTCGTGCAGCGCCCCCATGGTGGGGACGACGCCGATGGTTTCGCCCCGGCATTTCCAGTCGCGGACCTTGTCGCGCAGCTCGGCCAGCGGCCGGACGATCGGCGTGTTCATTCCGGCTTGCCCTCGCCGAAGACATGCTCGGGGCCGGGGAAGCTGCGGGCCCGCACCTCTGCGGCATAGGCAGCGATTGCGGCCTCGGCATCCTGGCCCAGTTCGGCATAGCGCTTGACGAATTTGGGCCGGAACTCCGAGAACAGGCCCAGCATGTCGTCCACCACCAGCACCTGGCCGTCGCAATCGACGCCCGCGCCGATGCCGATGGTGGGCACGGCGATCTCTTGCGTGATGCGGCGGCCGAGCGCCGCGGGCAGCTTTTCCAGCACCACGGCGAAGGCGCCGGCATCGGCCAGCGCCGCGGCGTCGCCGGCGATGCGGTCGGCCTCGTGATGGCCGCGGCCCTGCACCTTGTAGCCGCCGAGCGTGTTCACCGATTGCGGCGTCAGTCCGACATGGCCCATGACCGGGATGCCGCGCGCCACCAGGAAGGCCACGGTCTCGGCCATGTGCCGGCCGCCTTCCAGCTTGACCGCCTGACAGCCGGTCTCGGCCATCAGCCGCGCGGCGTTGCGGAAAGCCTGCTCGGGGCCTTCCTCGTAACTGCCGAAGGGCATGTCGACCACCATGCAGGCGTGCGAGCTGCCGCGCGCCACGGCGCGGCCATGCAGGACCATCATCTCCATCGTCACGCCCAGGGTCGATGGCAGGCCGTGCAACACCATGCCCAGGCTGTCACCCACCAGCACCAGGTCGCAATGCGCATCGACGAGACGGGCCATGGGGGTGGTATAGGCGGTCAGGCAGACCACGGGCTCGACGCCCTTGCGGGCACGGATGTCGCCGGGGCCAAGCCGGCCCTTACGATCAGGGGTCGCGCTCATCTCTCTCTCCCTTGTCCTCGGCCGCGGCGGCCGGTGCCCGAATATTGGATTCGCGCCGGGATGTCTCGCAATAAAATGAGGCGGGGCGCGATCCAGGCGCATGAAAAGAAGGAGCTGGTCCGGGTTGCAGGAGATCCGCGATGAAGCCTTTTATATCAAGGCATTGATCGCAATATCTTGGGTTCTGGTCAGGAGATCCGCGTCCCATTCGCCTTGCATCCCGGCACGATGCCACGGCATGGCAAGAGGCGGAAACCGCCGGACGGCCAGAGCGTGACCAGACGATGATTTAAGTAATGTCAAATAGATATAATATATTCATAGATAAATTGTAGGTTCTGTGCGTGACCGCAGTGCCGACCTTCCTTGACACCGAACCGACCCGGGCATAGTCCGCTGCAAGGCCCCTTCGCGCGGGTCCATCGAACGCAGATGCCGCGTTGCGGCCAGTTCCTCGGGATCGAGACATGACGCTGAAAGCTGCCATCCTTGGAGCATCGGGTTACACGGGCGCGGAACTGGTCCGCATCCTTGCCACCCATCCCCGGATCGAGATCGCTGCGCTCTCTGCCGACCGCAAGGCGGGGCAGGGCTATGCCGAGGTCTTCCCGCATCTGCGGCACCTGAAACTGCCGGCCCTGGTCCGGATGGAGGAGATCGACTTCTCGGCCATCGACCTGGTGTTTTGCGCCTTGCCGCATGGCCTGAGCCAGCCGCTGGTCGGGCAACTGCCGGAAAGCGTGAAGATCGTCGACCTGGGCGCCGATTTCCGGCTGCGCGACCCGGCGGAATATCTGAAATGGTATGGGCTTGACCATGCCGCGCCCGAGATCCAGCCGCAGGCGGTCTACGGGCTGACCGAATTCTATCGCGACCAGATCCGCGGCGCCCGACTGGTCGCCGGCACCGGCTGCAACGCCGCCACGGTACAGTTCGCGCTGCGGCCGCTGATCGGATCAGGGCTGATCGACCTCGACGACATCATCTGCGACCTGAAGAACGGCGTGTCCGGGGCAGGGCGCTCGCTCAAGGAAAACATGCTTTTCGCCGAGCGCTCCGAGGATGTGGCCGGCTATTCGCAGGGCGGTAAGCACCGCCACCTGGGCGAATTCGACCAGGAGTTTTCGCTGCTGGCCGGCCGGCCGGTGCAGATCCAGTTCACCCCGCATCTGGTGCCGGTGAACCGCGGCATCCTGGCGTCCTGCTATCTGAAGGGCGAGGCGCAGGCGGTTCATGCCGCGCTGACGGCGGCCTATGCCGACGAGCCTTTCGTCGTGGTGCTGCCCTTCGGGCAATTGCCGGCAATGGCGCATGTGCAGGGCTCGAACTTCTGCCATATCGGCGTGACCGGGGACCGCATCTCGGGCCGCACGCTGGTGGTCTCGACGCTCGACAATCTCTGCAAGGGCTCCTCGGGGCAGGCGGTGCAGAACGCGAACCTGATGCTCGGCCTGCCGGAAACCGAAGGGCTGATGCTGGCGCCGATCTTTCCCTGAACCCAGGGGCCTGCGGCGCATTCTTCCGAATTTTCCCGGGAACCCCGGGCCTTCTCGGCGCGTCTTGTTGCCAGAGCGGCGGCGCATGTCGCCGCCCCCAGAGGAGGATTGGGAATGCGTAGCCTGTTTGCGACCGCCGCTTCCGTCATGGTGCTGGCACTGGCCGGCTGCGGCGACAATGCCACCGAACGCGCCGCGACCGGAGGCATCGGCGGCGCGGTCGTGGCCGGCCCCGTCGGCGCCGTGGCCGGGGCCACGGTGGGGGCCGCAACGGCCGACTGAGGCCAAGAAAAAGGGCAGGGCCCGCGGCCCCGCCCCGTCAGTCATGCAATCGACAAGACCTCAGGCCTTGGCGCGTTCCACATAGGTCAGGTCGGCGGTGTTGATGATCACCTTGGTGCCGACGCCGATATGCGGCGGCACCATGATCCGCACGCCGTTATGCGCCATGGCCGGCTTGTAGCTGGACGAGGCGGTCTGGCCTTTGACCACCGGCTCGGTTTCGACCACCTCGACGGTGACCTTCTGCGGCAGTTCGATGGCGATGGCGACGCCGTTATGGACCTGCAGGAAGACGCTGATGCCGTCTTCCAGGAACACCTTGTCGTCGCCGACCACGTCGGGCGAGACCACGACCTGCTCGTAGCTTTCCGGCTCCATGAAATGGAACCCCTCGCCGTCCTCGTAGAGGAAGTTATAGGCGCGTTCGTCGACATGGGCGCGCTCGACCTGCTCGGTGGTCTTCCAGCGTTCCGAGACCTTGTTGCCGTCGGCGATGCGGCGCAGCTCGACCTGGGTGGTCGGCGTGCCCTTGCCGGGGTGGAAGTTCGTCGCCGTCAGGACGACATGAAGCTTGCCGTCGATCTCGACGACATTGCCTTTGCGAAGGCTGGAGGCGATGACTTTCAAGGCGGTTTCCCTTGCCTGCTTTTCAAATTCCGACGCGCCGGCTATGCCGGCGATGATGAGTTCCCTTAGCGCCTCGCGCGGCCTCGCGCCAGTCGCAAGCAGCGAAAAACGAGGTTCGCGATGAAAACCGCCCTTGAAAGCCCGTGGTGGGACCGAGACCGCCATGCCGGGCGCCGGCCGCTGCTCTTGGCCCGCAACCGCATCCAGCGCGCGCTCCGCGACTGGCTCGAAGCGCAGGATTTCACCGAGGTCGACCCGCTGGCCCTTGCGGTAAGTCCGGGAAACGAGGCGCATCTGCACGCCTTCGAGACCCGGCAGATCGGCAATGACGGGATGCCTCGGCCGATGTATCTGCACACCAGCCCCGAATTCGCCATGAAAAAGCTGCTGGCGGCGGGCGAGGAGCGCATCTTCGCCTTCAGCCATGTCTGGCGCAACCGCGAGCGCGGGGCGCTGCACAGTCCCGAGTTCACCATGTTGGAATGGTATCGTGTCGGCCGGGATTATCGTGTCCTTTTCGATGATTGCGCGCAGTATCTGCGGCATGCCGCAGAATGTGCCGGCACCGAGTTGCTGCGCTTTCGCGGCGCCGAATGCGATCCCTATGCCACGCCCGAGGTGATGACGGTGGCGCAGGCGTTCCGCGATTATGCCGGCATCGACCTGCTTTCGACCTGCGACGGGACCGAGACCGATGCGGCGGCGCTGCGCGCCCAGGCCGAGGGGCAGGGGATAAGGCTGGCCGAAGATGACGGCTGGTCCGACATCCTGTCCCGGGTGCTGGTCGAAAAGGTCGAGCCGCATCTGGGCCATGGCCGGCCGCTGATCCTCGACCGCTATCCGGCCGCCGAGGCTGCGCTGGCCCGGCGCGCCGCGGACGAGCCGCGCGAGGCCGAGCGGTTCGAGCTTTACGCCTGCGGGGTAGAACTCGCCAACGGGTTCGGCGAACTCACCGACCCGGTCGAGCAGCGCCGCCGTTTCCTGCTGGAGATGGAGCAAAAGGCGCGAATCTATGGCGAGCGTTATCCGCTGGACGAGGATTTTCTGGCCGCGCTGGCCTTCATGCCACCGGCCTCGGGCTGCGCGCTGGGGTTCGACCGGCTGGTGATGCTGGCAACCGGCGCGCCGCGGATCGACGAGGTTCTTTGGACGTCCCTTTCGTAAGGCAGGCGCTGGCCCGGGATGTCTTGGGCAGGAGCGAATGCCCGGCGGCGCTTGTTGGGCGGGCTGTTGCCACGGTTGTGATTACGCCTTCCAGCCTGTTCACGGCCCCGCTACTCTGGTCCAAACAATCGAGCGAGGGGTAGAAATGCGGTTTTCATTGCGGGTGTCGGCCACCTTGACGGCTCTGGCGCTGGTGCTGGGCGGATGCACCGGCGGGATCTATCAGCCCGGCGGCGTGGCCCAGCAGAGCCAAGAGATCAAATGGGGCCGCAATCAGAATCCGCCGCCTGCCAAGGTGGCCGGGCTGAACGGTTGGATCCAGGGCTTCAAGGCCAATGCGCGCGCGCAGGGGATCAGTGACGGGACGCTGGATTTCGCCTTCCGCGACGTGACCTACAATCCAGAAGTGGTGCGCCGTTCCCAGAACCAGGCCGAGTTCAAGAAATCGCTCTGGGAATATCTCGAGAACGCGGTTTCGGAAAAGCGCCAGAACAACGGCCGCGCGGCGCTGGCGCAATATGGCGGCGTGCTGAACCGCGTCGAGGCGACCTATGGTGTCGACAAGGAGATCGTCGCCGCGGTCTGGGGTATGGAATCCACCTATGGCGAGCGCCGCGGCGACCTGCCGCTGATCGAGGCGCTGTCGACGCTCTCCTATGAGGGCTATCGCGGCGACTTCTTCCGCAGCCAGCTGATGGCCTCGCTGCGCATCCTGCAAGCGGGCGACATCGACCCCGCGCATATGACCGGCAGCTGGGCCGGCGCCATGGGCCACACGCAGTTCATTCCGACCACCTATCTGGCCTATGCCGTCGACTTCACCGGCGACGGGCGACGCGACATCTGGTCGAACGATCCGTCGGACGCGCTGGCTTCGGCGGCGAATTACCTGGCGAAATCCGGCTGGCAAGCCGGCTTGCCGGCTGCGGTCGAGGTCACGCTGCCCGCCGGCTTCAACACCGGGCTTGCCGGCAAGGGCAAGCGCCGCAGCGTCTCGGAATGGCAGTCGCTGGGCGTGCGGCAGGCGACATCGCGCCCCCTGCCGCCGGCGGGCGCCTCGACCGAGCTGATCATTCCTGGCGGCCCCTCGGGCGCGGCCTTCCTGATCACCCGCAACTTCCACGCCATCCTGCGCTACAACAATGCCGACAGCTATGCGCTGGCGGTCTCGCATCTGGCGGACCGGCTGAAGGGCTATCCGGGCCTGGCCAATCCCTGGCCGGCCGATCATCCCGGCCTGCGCATCGAGCAACGCAAGGAAATGCAACGGCTGCTGACCGTGCGCGGTTTCGACACGCAAGGCGTGGATGGCAATGTCGGCAGCAACACGACCAACGCGATCAAGGCCTATCAGACCTCGCGCGGTTTGCCTGTCACGGGCGAACCCTCGGCGGTGTTGCTGGAACAATTGCGTCGCGGCTGAGGTAGCCAAGTCCTGGAATGGCGAGCGATGGCAGTGTTGCTGTCGCTCGTCGGGAGCTATCTACTTTACATAATTTCCATTATCACGAGAATTCACGTTTTCGGGACAGCTTCTATTCTGAACCGCAACAAGCCGAATCCGTGACCGTCTCGTTGCCTTCATGGCTGCTACTTCTCAAGCTCAAGCTCAAGCTCAAGATGCCCGAAAGCTCGGTCGCAACATCGGTCGTGTCACTGTAAGATCGTCAAGATCAACCTGCAGGACTTCGTAGAAATCGCCAATACTGATTTCACGCCGCCAGATTAGACAGGCAACTTCTAATAAGATTTCGTCCACCGGGTTCCCTTTGCATTGGTCGCGCCGCAACGCGGTTTGCCGCATGTCGCTACCCAATCAAGATACCGTTGCTTGAACGCGCCGTTCTTGCGGGCGAACCATACTTCCCGATCTTGAATGAAGGGCTTAATGTCGTCTGATGCCAAAGTTTCGGTAATTCAGCCCCAAGGTGCCGGCACTGTTCCGACGAACGAAATCCCCGCTGCCTGCATCGCTTCAATGGTCTTTTGATCTCATCGGCTTTCCCGGCGTTCTTCGCCATACTCTTCCGTCCGGCCAGGCGGGCGGACGAGCCTTCCATTCGCGACCTCGTGAGCGCTCAGCCGGTCGCGGTGGGCGTTTCCTATTTCTGCCATAGACCTTTGTTGGAAACGCGGCCGGCAGAAAAATCCAATAAAATCAAGGTAATTGGCGGACGGTGAGGGATTCGAACCCTCGAGACGGTTCCCCGCCTACACACTTTCCAGGCGTGCGCCTTCGACCACTCGGCCAACCGTCCGTGGCGGCTCATCTAGCGCGGCGCGGCGGCCGGCGCAAGCCGCAGTTCTCTCAAAGCTTGGAAATCCGCTTCTGTAATTCAGCCAGTTGGCGGCGGATCTCGGCCATGTCTTCGGGTTCGGCGGCCTTCTTGCCGGCGCGGCGGGGATCAGGCTCGACCTCGCCCAATTCGGGGCCGCTGCTGCCCGCCGTCCCCCAACCCGCCGCCATCGCCTTCAGGAACATCTGCTGCTGGCGCTGCAGCGCCTCGAAGCCGGGCATCGAGGACATCGGGTTCGGGAAGGTCGACAGGTTCTCCATCATCTTGGACTGGCCCTCGCGCAGCATCTCGAAACTGGCGGCGAGGAATTGCGGCACCACGGATTGCGCCTGCGTGGTGTAGCTGCGCACCAGGTCGATCAGAACCTCGACCGGCAGCACGTTTTCGCCCCGGCCCTCATGCTCGGCGATGATCTGCAGAAGATATTGCCGCGTCAGGTCGTCGCCGGTCTTCAGGTCGACGATGCGGACCTGGCGTCCGGCGCGGATGAAACGGGCGATGTCGTCAAGCGTGACGTAATCGCTCGTCTCGGTGTTGTAGAGGCGGCGACTCGCATAGCGCTTGATCAGCAGCGGGGTCGTATTCTCGGCCTCGGCCATGGCTCCTCCGGCGATGCATTTGCAGCATGATGGGAAATGACCCGCGGAAATGCAAAGAAAATCGCCCGTCATTCCCGACGCGACGCGGCGTGCAGAAATGAGAAAAGGGGGCAGCACCCTGCCCCCTTGTCCCGAATTGTCCGATACGGCCGAAGGCGCGGATCAGGCCTTGGTCACGGTGCTGGCCGAGGTCGTCGCGGCGGCAGCGGCTTTCTTGACCGCGGCCTGGGTCTCGCGGGTGGCCTTCTCGGCGGCTTTCTGGGCGTCGGCGGCCAGGTCCTTGCCGGCGGTCAGCATCAGATCGACGGTGTCCATCTGCACTTTCTTGGCGACTTCGGCGAAGGCGGCCATATGCTCGGCAGCGGCTTCCGCGGCGGAGGTGGCGAAATCGCTCACGGCCTTGGCGTATTCGGCCGGCTCTTCCTTCGAGGCGGTCAGCTCGCCCAGGCGGGCGATGGTGTCTTTCGCCCATTGCGACGAAATCTCGGTCGAACGCTCGGCGGCAGCCAGGGCAACCCGGGCCATCTTCTCGCCCAGCGCGGTCTGCGACTTGAACGCGTCCTGGACAGAGGAGGTGTCGATCGGCATTTTCGCCAGCATTTCCTGCAGGGTTTTGGTGAAGTCGGGGGTCTTGGCCATTTGCTCTCTCCTAGATCGGCGCGAAGCTTGGGCACCGGTTGAACTGTTCTGTCCCCCATATACTTTCTGCACCGCAGCATTGCAAGGTTTTCTTGCTGCGGTGCAGAAAATTTCTGCTAGGCGCGCTCGTGGACATAGACGCCGGGAGCCGGGCCGAAACCCTCGCCGGAGTCCCGCGCTTCGACCAGGGAACCGGAATGCCGCGCCAGCCATTCGCCCCAGCGACCCCACCAACTGCCTTCGTGGCGCTGCGCCTGGTCCAGCCAGTGCTGCTCGCCCCGGTCGAAGCCGGCATCCGAGGTGTAATGGCCGTATTTCTTCTTGCTGGGCGGATTGACGATGCCGGCAATATGGCCCGATTCGGAAAGGATGAAGGTCTTGTCCGCGGAGCCCATCTGCGCCACGCCGCGCCAGCTGTCGCGCCAGGGGGCGATGTGGTCGGTTTCGCAGGCGATGGCGCAAAGCGGCACGGTCACATCGCTGACATGCAGGCGCTGGCCCATCAGCTCGAACCCTTCGCGGACGAAGCGGTTCTGCTGGCACAGGCCGCGCAGGTATTCCACCGCCATGCGTCCCGGCAGGTTCGTGCCGTCGCCGTTCCAAAACAACAGGTCGAAGGCGGGCGGCGTCTCGCCCAGCATGTAGCTGCGGATCGCCGGTCCCCAGACCAGGTCGTTGGCGCGCAGGAAGCTGAAGGTGCGCGTCATCAACTGGGCGCTGAGGACACCGGTGCGCGCCGCTTCCTCCTCGATGCCCGAGACGAAATCCTCTTGCAGATAGGCGGTGAATTCGCCCTGGTCCTCGAAATCGGTCAGGGTGGTGAAGAATGTGGCCGAGTTCACCCGGTCGTCGCCGCGCTGCTTGAGCAGCGACAGCGTCAGGGCCAGCGTGGTGCCGGCGATGCAATAGCCGATCACGTTCAGCTTCTTCTGGTCGGTCAGGTCCAGGATCCGGTCCATGACCTCGAGATAGGCGTGGACGTAATCGTCCATGCCGGTCTCGCCATAGCTCGGGTCGGGGTTCTTCCAGGCCACCACGAACAGCGTATAGCCCTGGTCGACGATCCATTTGATCAGACTGTTCTGCGGCTTGAGGTCGAGGATGTAGAACTTGTTGATCCAGGGCGGGAAGATCACCAGCGGGATCTCGTGCACCTGCCCGGTGCTCGGCTTGTACTGGATCAGCTCGTAAAGCCGGGTGCGGGCGACGACGCTGCCTTCGGAGGTGCCGATGTTCTCGCCCACCCGGAAGGCGTCGTGATCGGCCAGCGAGACGATCAGCTCGCCGCTGTTCTGCTCGACGTCGCGGACCAGGTTCTCTAGCCCCCTGACCAGGCTCTCGCCTTCGGTCGCCAGGGCCTTTTCCAGCGCGTCGGGATTGGTGGCCAGGAAATTCGTCGGCGCCATCATGTCGATCATCTGGCGGGTGAACCATTCGATCCGGCGCCGGTCGGTCATCTCGGGCAGGTCCAGCGCGCTGGCCGCTTCCTCCAGCGCCTGGGCGTTGATGTGATATTGCCGCTTGATGAAGTTGAAGAACGGATGCGCCTCCCACAGCGGATTCGAGAAGCGGCGGTCCCGCGGCCCCTCGGCCGGCGGCGGTGTCAGGGTGCCGCGGGCGAAGGCGGCCTGGGCCTCGGCGAAATGGCGCAGGGTTTCGCCCCAATAGCTGACCTGCTGGCCGATCACCCGCTCGGGCTGCTCGGCCAGCAGCTTCAGCCAGGCCGAGGTGGCGGTGGCGAAAAGGTCGGGGCCGGGCATCTCGACGCCGGGGCTGTGGGCGCGGCGCTGCGCCAAGGCGCTGATCAGCCGCTGCGTCAGCGATTCGATGCGCTCGATATTCAGGGCCAGCTGCTCGGGCAGCCGGCTGTCGGCGCCGAAAGCGGCCTCGGCGAACGCCGTCGCCTGATTGCCGAGCGCCGGGGCGGCGGGGGCATCGCGCCCGGGCATGGTGGGCTTCTCCGGCGCGGTGGCGCCCGCGGCGGCGGGGGCCTTGGCGGGCCTGCCCTGCCCCGGCGCCGCGGGTCCGGTGGCGCCAAGCGGGCGCAGCGCCTCGTCCACGGCGCTCAG
>NZ_JBHRXE010000023.1:0-4325 GCF_042648325.1 Paracoccus simplex
GTTCTGGCGATATCTCCGCCCTGAGCATGGCCCTTGCCCAGATCGTTCGAGGGCTGATCTCGCCTACCGCGAGATGATCGGACAGGCGCGAGGTGGCGTCGAGATCTGGGCGATCCCGCCCGCGGGGATAAGCGCAGGCGCGGTCGAGAAAATCATCCAGCCCGGCAAGCGCGGCCTCCTCGCCCGCAGGCGTGGCAAATCGCTCCAGCGCGGCGCGGCCGCGGTACAGGTCCGGCGCCAGATCGAGGGTGCTCAGGTCAAGCCCGCCGAGCGGTTCAGCGCAGGGTTCAATGCCCGGCGGGGCATCGGCGGCGGGCCAGTCGGTGCCGCGCTGCCGCACCGCCCGCGCAAAGGGCGAATAGACGCGGTAAGCCCCGCCATTTCCGCTGCGGACCCACTCTGTTGCACACTGGTTCTCCCGATCCTGTCTCACGACTATTGCGCCAAGCTGCTCCTTGCCCTCTTACGCTCCGACCTCCTCGCGACTGACGGACGGCTTACGCCGCCGTAGCCGGAGCCTTGTAGACGCCACCCCGGGCCATCAGAGCCCAGACGATCCGCGCCATCTTGTTCGCCAGCGCGACCCGCACCAGCATCGGCGGCTTGCGCGTCAGCATCCCGCCCAGCCAAGTTCCCGGCCGGGCCGCAGCATGGACATGGCGTTTGATGATGACGCTGTTGGCGCCAATGATCAGGAGGCGCCGCAAAGACCGTTCGCCCATCCTTGTCGTGGCCCCAAGGCGCTGCTTGCCGCCTGTGGAATGCTGACGGGGTGTGAGGCCGAGCCAAGCCGCAAAATCGCGCGCCTTGCGGAACGTCTCGGGGGGCGGAGCCAGGACTGCGATGGCCGTGGCAATCAGAGGACCTATCCCCGGGACTGTCATCAGCCGCCGCGCCACCTCATTGTCCTGGGCACACCGGGCGATCTCGGTATCGAGCTTGCTGATCTCCGCCTCGAGATGGGCGAGGGTCGCGACCAGCACCTTGAGCGTGGGGATGGCATCGGCAGGCAGACCGCCTTCCGGATCTTCCACAATGGCAATCAGCTTCGACACGTTAGCCGCGCCCTGCGGCACGATCTTTCCGAACTCGCCCAAATGCCCGCGCAGGGCATTGATGGCCTGGGTTCTCTGCCGGATCAGCAACTCGCGGATGCGAAAGACCATTGCAGCGCCCTGGGTCTCCTCGCTCTTCACCGGCACGAAGCGCATCGTCGGGCGCTGCGCCGCCTCGCAGATTGCTTCGGCATCGGCCATGTCATTCTTCTGGCGCTTCACGAATGGCTTCACGTAGGCGGGTGGGATCAGCCGCACCTCATGCCCGATCTTCCCGATCTCACGCCCCCAGAAATGGGCGCCGCCACAGGCTTCCATCGCGACAACGCAGGCCGGAAGCTGTCCGAAGAATGCCAGGACCTGGTCTCTTCTCAGCTTCTTGCGCAGCACCGCCCGGCCCGCAGCGTCGGCCCCGTGAACCTGAAACACATTCTTCGCCAAATCGAGTCCGACCGTGATAATCTCAGACATGACCGCTCTCCTTTGTGGATCATTGCAGACCCACCTTGGCGCACAGAGGCCGTCGGGGGGCGGTCACAGCATCAAAGCCGTGGGACGGCCAAAGGATCACGCTGATCGATCTGGAGCGCTTCGGCAAGGTTCGCAAGCTGCATTCGGCTCAGGTCATTGATTTCATTATTTTCGCTCTGAGTTGCTTTGCGGTGGCCAATCGTTCTCTGCCACAGATTGATCAGGCGCTCTATCTCTATCGGATGCTCGACATGCGCGGTGTCTATATTGCCGCCAACCGCTGGCTGCACTGGTTGCGTTGGTTGGACCCGGTGGCGCGCTGGCTGCAAAGGTTCCGGAGCTCGCGCGACATTGCGGCCATTCCCCGGCTTTTCAAATGGTTGCGGGAACGAAGCTGAAACCCGCAATCCCGGCGCGTCGATCGTGTAAACCGGGTGCCCCGCATCCGATCCGCACTATCTTGGTGAACAGGACGGAAAGACGACCGTATGCCCGTGCAGCCTGCCGCCTAACCAAGGCGGTCCATGCGGGTATCCAGATTGTCACCGTCACCCTTGTAGTCCTTGTGCTCGACATCGTCGAAGCCCGGATTCGGCAAACGCCCGTTATCTCGGTAGAATTGCCACTCTTCTGGCCGGTAGTCGAAGATGCTATGGTCATCCGGCGCATCGCGCTGGCCGTAGTTGTACAGGTATTTGTCCAAGTATTCGTAGCGCTGTGCTCCATCAGGCATCAGAATGTCCTGACCGTCCAGCCGCGAGAACAGATCCTTCATATCCTCGCGGTGCTTCTTCATGTTGTTGTTGTGCCTGATGTCGTCGATGATCATCGAGGGCAGGAAGGCGATTGCGCCAAGCAGTGCGCCGACCCCAAGCAGCGGCCCGGCAAGCGCGCGCCCGATCGCAGCCCCGATCCGGCCTGCGGTCGCCGCACCCGTCGCCGCGCCGCCGCCAAAGGTAAACGCCCCCGCTGCGATCTGAATCGCGCCGCTGGCGATAGCGCCTGCATCGCCCGCACCGACGCCGCGCTTGATCGAGAGACCGCCCAGAACCACATCGGCTACGCCGGTGAACACATTCGCACCCGCATCCATGATCCGCAGCGCGGCCGAGGCCATGCGCGAGAAATTCGTGGATCCGGGCAGTTCAGGATTCTTCACATAGCCGTTCTCGATCCCCTTCCTGATCTCTTTCACCTCGCTTTCGCTGAGGTTCAGACGCTTGGACAGGCTGCCGGTGCCATCGATATCGGCCTCGTCCAGCACCGCCTCGAAGTTCCGGACGAACCGCTCGCCGATCTCAGGCGTGAAGGGCGTGCCTCCCGGCGCATTCTCGCGGCTGAAGATCTGCGGCAGCGTCTTGTCCAGCCCCAACATCTTGTTGGCATTGGTGCCCATGACCTTGTCGTAGATGTTCGAGCCGAGATTGGCGAAATGCTGCCCCGCGCCTAGGAAGCTGACGAATTCCTTCGCGATGGCGACCCGCTCTTCCGGCGTATCGGCCAGCGTGCCGCCCTTGCCGGTCAGCTGATAGATGCCGGATGCCAGCGAGATCGCACCGCCCACCGAACCGAGGGTGCCATTGCTGTTCAACTCGCCCAACACGCTCAGCGCCGCGCCGTCGCTGCGTTCGTTCAACGCCTTGAAGATGCCCTTGCCATTCGACTCGGCGACCTTCTCGATATCGGCCTGCGTCAGCGTGCCATTCTTGTTGAACTTGTCGCCCAGCTCTTGCAACACCGCGTTGAAGCTCTTGGCCTGCTGCTTGTCGTTCAGGAACTCGTTGACGAATTTGTCTAGCGTATCGACCGTCCTGCGCGGGACGTCGATGCCGCCCTTTTTCAGCGTTGTCAGAACGGTGACGAGCACATCCTTGGTAGCCAGCGCCTCGTTTTCTTCGCTGACCGAACTGGGATCGGCGATGATCTGGTCCAGATCGGCAGTCAACCCGTTCAGCAGCATGGTCTGGGCGAACTTGCCCGCCTCTTCCTTGTCGAAGGCTGCCAGACCGGCATAGGTGCGGGCGATATCAGTCTCGGCCAGATCTCCATCGCCCTTCTGCTTCAGATCGGAGATGTAATCGACATAATCGTCGCTGAAGGCCATGTCGCTGAGCCGCTTGTGCAGCTTGTCGGCATCGGGCAGCGATTTGATCGCCTTGTCCTGCGCGGCGATGTAATCGTTCTGTACGCTTTCCGAAGACATCAGATCGGCGATATTCGTGTCCAGCTTCGACGCGTCGATGATCGCCGCCATGTCCAGATGGTTCACATCGACAAGGTTCTGCCCCATCGACATGTCCAGCGCGACCATCTTGGTGCCATCGTCAAGGATCGTCTTGGCGCGCAGCGCGTCATACAGCTTGGCGCGGTCGTCATCCTTGCCGATGCCGCCCTCCTCGATCCCGCGCTTCCAGCCGTCCAGCGTCTCGCGCCATGCCAGACCGGAAACGGTCAGCTTGGTATCGTCGTCCTTCGAGACGGTTTCGGTCGTCTCCATGCCCAGAGGATCGACGTCGCCGGGTTTCGGCAGCTCCCGCTTGTCGCGCGCATCGTCGATCTGCCCATCCATGTCCACGAAGCCATCACGGGCCGAGACGAGCCGGTCATAGAGATTCGGGTTAAGCTCTTCGGAGACGATCACCTTGCGAATATCGTCATCGCCAACCGGAATCTCGGCGCGGATCAGGCCCGGGCCGACCTCATCTTCCCAGCCGATCTTGGCCCTCTGGATCTGATCGTTGCTGTAGACGTCCTCGATCGTGTTCTTGTAGCCTTGTTCCTCGCTCATCCGGATGCCGT
>NZ_JBHRXE010000023.1:4364-5503 GCF_042648325.1 Paracoccus simplex
GGCGCAAGCTGGCGTGTCACAACGAAACGGTCGCCCTCATTGGTTTCCAGCGTCACCGCATCGCCGCGCATCTCGGCAAAGCCTATATCCTTCAGGTGCGGCAGGGCGCGGTCACGCTCCCAGATGATGGCGTCGAATTCATCGGCCTGAGTTTCGGCATATTCATAGGTCCTTTCGGAGGCGCTGAACTCCTGATGCCGCTCCAGATAGTCGTAAAGCTGCGGATTCGTGTCACGATCAAGCTGCACGAACTTGCCGCCATGATTGTCGAAATATTCCAGCTTCGGACGCCCGGAATCGTCCAACCAACCCTCCAGGACCGTGACGCTGGTTTCCGTTGGATCGGGCCATTTTTCATTCGATGTGCCTTGCCGCGTGTTCGCTTGCTTTGCTTGGTCAAGCCCTTCTTGCATCTGCATCGGGATGCCGTCGCGAATGTCGCGATGCGGAGGCGTGGCGGCGTTGCCGGGGCTTAGAAGATCGACGGTGGCAGTCATCAGGCACAATCCTTTGTTCGTATTGGCCCGTTAACTGCCATTGATTCTTGTCAGCGTCATGACAGGCGGCGGCGTAGCCCATAAGCCTGCCCCATTGCGCAGCGCACTATGCTGGAGCCATGCCCGGCGCAAATTCTTCGAACTGGCCGACATCAAGGTCGTCGCCAGGAATGGAGCGCACAAGAGCAAAAGGGTCGCTGAGGAGTTCTCGCCCATCGCACTCGACGCGGTCAAACGCATGGACTTCGTCTTCGAGACCGAGCGCGACCTCACCGGCCTAAGCGCCGAGGCCCGCCAACGGCATGTCGCACCGATGATCAATGACCTGCATGACTGGATGCGATCCGAGCGCGCCCTGCGGGGCATCGCTCTCGGACGGAAAGCTTGGCTTCCCGCCAGTTTGCCACGCGGTGGAGAGCGCGCCGCATTCATGTATGCCCTGATCGTCACCGCAAATATGAATGACGTCGACCCTTAGGCCTAGCTCGTCGATGTGCTGGAAAGAATGCCGGACATGGACCTGTCGCGGTTTGGGGCCGCTCCTTTGGTAGCATAATGTGCAGCAAAGGAGACGAACTATGGGTACGCCTGCGGTGAAGGCCGTCTGCTCTGATTGAGCAAATGGTCGTAAGGCATTGCCTT
>NZ_JBHRXE010000024.1:0-3430 GCF_042648325.1 Paracoccus simplex
GCGGCCGCATTGGCCTTGTCCTGCGCCGTGCCCCGCGCGGCGGGCGCATCCTCGGCGACGGGCGGGGTGGCGGCTTCGGGGGTCGCCTCGGGTGCCGGCATCTGCGCGGGCGTCGGTCTGAAGGCCCCCTCGCGCCAGAACCAGGCCGCAGCGGCGGCGGCGGCAAGCACGACGATCAGGACAAGGAACTTCTTCATGCGGGTCTCCGTCAGGGCAGCGGCGCAAACGCATCTATGCCATGTCGCGGGCAGGGGGAAAAGCATCCCGGCGGCACACGCGCTGCGCGGCCGCTCACGCCTGCGTCAACTGGGGCGCGAAACCGCGATCCATCCAGCCGAAACCTTGGCGCCCGACTGCGAATCCGGTTGAAAACGCGACCCTGCAAGACTATTTAACCGCGCAAAACCTCTGGCCATACAAGGAAGACAGCCATAGCCCGCAGACCGCATAACGCTCCGCCCACCCGTGACACCGGCCCCCGCGTCAATGAACGCATCCGAGTCGCCGAGATCCGCCTGATCGGCGCGGATGGCGAAAACGTCGGCGTCGTGACCCCCGCCAAGGGGATGGAGCTTGCGCAGGAGGCCGGGCTGGACCTGGTCGAGATCTCGCCCAATGCCGTGCCGCCGGTCTGCAAGATCATGGATCTCGGCAAGTTCAAATATGAACAGCAGAAGCGCGAGGCCGAGGCCCGCAAGAAGCAGAAGATCATCGAGATCAAGGAGATCAAGTTCCGCCCCGGGACCGATACCCATGATTACGACGTGAAGATGCGTTCGGTGATGAAATTCCTGGGCGAGGGCGACAAGGTCAAGGTGACCCTGCGCTTCCGCGGCCGCGAGATGGCGCATCAGCAGCTGGGACTGGAGCTTCTGGGCCGGGTCGCCGCCGATGTGGGCGAGGCCGGCAAGGTCGAATCGATGCCCAAGCTGGAAGGGCGTCAGATGGTCATGATGATCGCTCCGAAATAAGGCAGGGTGATGGCGGCCGAGGTGACGATTCTGGTTCTGCGCGAACCGGGCGCCGATCCGGCGCTGCCCTTGCCCGAATACCAGACCCGCGGCTCGGCCGGTGCCGACCTGCGGGCCGATCTGGGCGGGGCCGGGATGAACGGGGCCAAGCTGGTGCTCGAGCCCGGCCAGATCCGCCTGGTGCCGACCGGGCTGCGCGTGCAGATCCCCGCGGGCTACGAGATGCAGATCCGCCCCCGCTCCAGCCTGGCGCTGAAGCATGGCGTGACGCTGCCCAACACGCCGGGCACCATCGACAGCGATTATCGCGGCCCGCTGGGGGTGATCATGATCAACCTTGGCGCCGCGCCCTATGCAATCCACCACGGCGAACGCATCGCCCAGGCCGTCGTCGCCCCGGTGACGCGCGCGGCCTATGTGATGGCCGAGGCGCTGGACCAGACCGCGCGCGGCGAGGGCGGCTTCGGCTCGACCGGCCGGGGCTGACGGGGCGGGGCGGTGCCTGTCCTCATCCTTCTGCTGGTGCTGGTCTGGCTGACCGGCGGCTGGTGGCTTCTGGGCTATGGCGCGGTGCTGGGCTGGCTTTACTGGCTGCGGTTGCGCGGCTGGCTGCTGGGCCTGGCCGCCGTCCTGCTGTGGCTGGCGGTGGCCGGCGCGGTCCAACGCTGGCCGGACAACGCCTTTTCGCGTTTCGTGCAATGGTCCCCCCATGCGCTGATCTGGCTGCTGGCCGTGGCCCTGATCGGCGTCTCGGCCTGGCTGGCCCTGCGCCTGCTGCACCGCCACAGCGTCGCGCTGCCGCATAACGGGCCGGGGCTGGTGCCGGCGAAGCAGGCCGCAGCCGAGCCTTCGCCCGAACCCGCCGATGGGTCCGCGCCCGAATCCGGGGCCGATCCGGGCCCGCTCTCGGATGCGGAACTGGACCGCTACGCCCGCCATATCGTGCTGCGCGAACTGGGCGGGCCGGGACAGGCTGCCTTGCGCCGGGCGCGGGTGCTGGTCGTCGGCGCGGGCGGGTTGGGGGCGCCGGTCTGCCTTTACCTCGCTGCCGCCGGCGTCGGGCGGATCACCGTCGCCGACGACGACCGGGTCAGCCTGTCGAACCTGCAGCGGCAGGTGATCTTCCGCGCCTCGGACGACGGCGCGCTCAAGGCCGAGGCAGCGCGTGCCGCCATGCTGGCGCTGAACCCGCATGTCGCGGTCACGGCGATGAACCGCCGCATCACGGCCGAGGACGCCGCGCTGGTCGCCGACCATGATCTGGTCATCGACGGCACCGACAGTTTCGCCGCCCGCCAGGCCGTCAACGCCGCCTGCGCGCGGGCCGGCGTGCCGCTGGTCGCCGGTGCCATCGCGCAATGGGAAGGCCAGGTGACGGTCTGGGATCCCGGACACGGCGCGCCCTGCATGGCCTGCATCTTCCCGCAGGCGCCGGCCGCCGGTCTTGCCCCCGCCTGCGCCGAGGCCGGCGTGGTCGGACCCTTGCCGGGGGTGATCGGCTCGATGCTGGCGCTCGAGGCGATCAAGCTGATCGCCGGGGCGGGCGAGCCGCTGCGCGGGCGGATGCTGATCTTCGACGGGCTCTATGGCGAGAACCGGGTGATGAAAATCGCCCGCCGCGCCGATTGCCCGGTCTGTTCGGGGCTCGCGGGCTCTGGACATTTCCGGCAGGGCTGAAACACTCGCGGGCAACCGAACAGGAGGCTCGCATGAACCCCGAACTCACTCATTGGACCGGCCCGCTGGGGCTGCCGCGCTTCGACCGGATCCGCGACGAGGATTTCGCCCCCGCTTTCGACGTCTGTCTGAAACTGGCCGGCGACGCGGTCGAGACCATCGCCGCCAATCCCGAACCGCCGACCTTCCGAAACACCGTCGCGGCGCTGGAAACCGCCGAGGACCCCCTGAACCGGCTCTGCGCCGTCTTCTTCACCCTGACCGGCGTCGATTCCAGCCCGGCGCGCCAGGCGCTGCAACGCCAGATCGCCCCGCGGCTGGCGGCGCATGGCAGCAAGGTCAGCATGGACCCGCGGCTTTTCGACCGGGTCGAGGCGATCATGCAGGACAGGGACGGGCTGCCCCCCGAGGATCGCCGGCTGACCGAACTGAGCCTGCGCGGCCTGCGCCGGGCCGGGGCCGGCCTGACCGGCGCCGCGCGCCAGCGCATGGCGGCGATCCGCGAGCGTCTGGCCGTGCTCTCGACCGATTTCGCCCAGAACGTGCTGACCGACGAGCGGGACTTCACCCTGGCGGTGCCCGATGCCGGGCTGGCGGGGCTGCCGGACTGGCTGCTGCGCTCGATGCGGGCGGCGGCGCGCGAACGCGGCCTGCCCGGGCAGGTGGTGACGCTGAACCGCTCGCTGATCGTGCCCTTCCTGCAACATGCCGAGGACCGCGCCCTGCGCGAGGTGGCCTGGCGGGCCTGGACGGCGCGCGGCAGCGGCGCCGGCGCCGGCGGC
>NZ_JBHRXE010000024.1:3446-24829 GCF_042648325.1 Paracoccus simplex
GGCGCCGGCGGCGCCGCGACCGACAACCGCCCCATCGCCGCCGAGATCCTGGCGCTGCGGCATGAGCGTGCGCAGCTTCTGGGCTACCCGGATTTCGCCAGCTACAAGCTGGAACCCGAGATGGCCGGCGCGCCCGCCAATGTCGAGGCGCTGCTGATGCAGGTCTGGGCCCCGGCCAAGGCGCGGGCCGAGGCCGATGCCGCCCGCCTGGCCCAGATGCTGCACGAGGATGGCGTGAACGGCGCGCTGGAGCCCTGGGACTGGCGCTTCTACGCCGAGCGCCGCCGCAAGGCCGAGCACGATCTCGACGAAGCGGCGGTCAAGCCCTACCTGACGCTCGACGCCATGATCGGCGCGGTTTTCGACACCGCGCAGCGGCTGTTCGGGCTGGAGTTCCGGCCCTTCGACGCGCCGCTCTGGTCGCCCGATGTCCGGGCGTGGGAGATCACGCGGAACGGCCGGCAGATGGCCGTCTTCCTGGGCGATTACTTCGCCCGGCCCAGCAAGCGCTCGGGGGCCTGGTGCTCGTCCTTGCAGCAGCAGCACGGGATCGGCGCCGGCCAGCGGCCCATCGTGGTCAATGTCTGCAACTTCACCCCGCCCGAGACCGCCGGCGCGCCCTGCTATCTCAGCTGGGACGACGCCCATACGCTGTTCCATGAATTTGGCCACGCGCTGCACCATATCCTCTCCGACGTGGCTTGGCCGTCGATCTCGGGGACGTCGGTGGCACGGGATTTCGTCGAACTGCCGAGCCAGCTTTTCGAGCATTGGCTGGAGCAGCCCGAGGTGCTGGACCGCCACGCCCGCCATGCCGAGACCGGCACGCCGCTGCCGGCGGCGCTGCGCGACCGCATCCTGGCGGCGAGGAATGCCGATCAGGGCTTTGCCACCACCGAATACCTGGAAAGCGCCCTGGTCGACCTGGCCTTTCACCGGGGCCCGCCGCCTTCCGACCCGATGGCGCGGCAGGCCGGGCTGCTGGCCGAACTGGGCGCCCCGGCCGCCATCCCGATGCGCCATGCCACGCCGCATTTCGCGCATGTGTTTTCCGGCGACGGCTACAGCGCCGGCTATTACAGCTACATGTGGTCCGAGGTGATGGATGCCGACGCCTTCGACGCCTTCCTGGAAACGGGCGACGCCTTCGATCCGGAAACCGCCCGCAAGCTCGAACGCTGGATCCTGTCGAAAGGCGATTCCCTGCCGGCGGACGAACTTTGGTTGAAATTCAGGGAACGAAAACCGGGGGTTCACGCTTTGTTGAGAGGACGCGGCCTGCTGGCCGACGCTTCCTGAAACAACGGGAGATTGAAATGACTGTGATGAAGCCTCTTCTCGCCCTTGCTGCCGTGGCGACGCTGGGCCTGGTGGCCTGCGATCAGGTCGCGCCGACGACCCCCGAACCCACCCCGGGCCCGATCGCGCAGTCCAGCGCCCTGAACGGCACCTACAACCTGCTGGAATCGAATTGCGGCGATCCGACCAGCGACAAGAGCCTGGTCATCGACGGCAACAAGTTCATGTTCCCCGGCGCGACCTGCACCGTCGCCAATGCCGAGCAACAGGTGAACCAGACCCGCGTCACCCTGGCCTGCGAGGGCTCTCCGGCCGCCGGCAACCGCGTGGTGGACCTGCAGACCCGGCCAGACGGCACGCTGCGCATAACCGAGGATTCGACCACGCTGACCTATCACCAATGCATGAAGGCCACGGCCAGCACCGATTCTCTGGTCGGCCAGACCATGTGAAGGCCCCGGCCGCCCCCGGCGGGGCGGCCGGTTTCGCGGGGATTTCCGCAACCTGAGGCTGCAAGGCGACCCCGTCGAACACCCTTGGCCATGCCCGTGCCGAGCCGGCGCCTGTCTATTGGGCAAGGCCGCGATGATTTTCTTTGCCCGCGCCCCGGGCCGCCCCCTATCCTTTCCGGGTCACGAGTTGCCGCGGCCGCAGGCCCGGCTTGGGTAGGGACGGCACGGGGAGGGACATGGCGTTGCCCGGCACGGTCTTGATGCAGAGCGTGGACGAGGTCCCGATCGACAAGATGGGCCTCGCGCATTATTTCGCGAATTACGAAACCTATCTGGGACCGATCCGGCAGCGGCCGCTGAAGTTCCTGGAACTGGGCATAGCCCGCGGCGATTCGCTGCGGCATTGGGAAAGCTGGCTGCCCAATGCCGAGATCACCGGCCTGGATATCACCCCCTGCCCGGCGCGTTTCGACAGCGGCCGGGTGCGCTGCTATGTCGGCGAGCAGCAGGACAAGGCGGTGCTGGACCGCCTTGCCGCCGAGCGCGCGCCCGAGGGCTTCGACGTCATCATCGACGACGCCGCCCATGTCGGACAGTTGGCGCGGCTTTGCTTCTGGCATCTGTTCGAGCATCACCTGAAGCCCGGCGGCTATTACTTCATCGAGGATTGGGGCACCGGCTACTGGCCGCAATACCCGGACGGCAAGCACTACCGCCCGCCCGACCCGGACCTGGCCGCGCATGAAAAGCTGCTGGACCGGATGCACAAATCCGCGCTGGTGCAGGCGGTCTATCCGCTGCGCAAGGCGACCGGCTGGATGCGCTGGAACCTGGTGCGGCGGCGCTTCCACGGCCATGACCGCGGCATGGTTGGCTTCGTCAAGGAGCTGATCGACGAATGCGGCGCCGAGGACATGACCCATCCCAGCTTCGGCACCGGCACGCCGCGCCGGTCGCGCTTCGACTGGATGCGCGTCTCGCTGGGCCATGTGGTGATCCGCAAGGCCGGCTGATCAGTCGCGGATTTCGCCCGCGTCGACACCCCAGATCGCGGTCTTGGGCACCCAGCCCTTCTCGCCGCCGCCCGAGACCCGGCACCAGTCGGGATTGCATTCGTGCAGCCGCACGATGGCGCCGGCCTCGGCCCGCGCCATCACATCGGCGCGCGGCTCGGGCCGGGCCAGCAGGTCCAGCATGTCCTTGGTGACGATGGCGGTGCGCACGCCCGACAGCAGCGAGTAATGCACCCAGCCGCCGGCGCCGTCCTGGTCCTCGACCCGCCGCCAGTGGCCGAACTCGGCCACCACGCGCAGCGGCATGCCGGCATGGCGGAACACCCAGTCGATGCGGTGCGACAGGCTGGGGCCGCGCCGTGCATTGCCCTCGCTGCCCTTCAGGCTGACATAGCGCGGCAGCGGCAGGTTGGTGACCGATCCGCGATGCGGGTCGCGCTCGCCGTCCTGGTGGCGGCTGATCGTCGCATCGGCCGACAGTCCGGGCACCGGCTTCGCGTCCAGGTTCTCGCCCGGATTGGTGGTCTGCGCCGGTGCCGCGACCCCGAACCATGTCCCGAGCGCCAATGCCATGGCGCCGAGCCAAGCCTGTCCTTGCTTCATATGCCCGTCCTGCAATTTCGGGGTCTTGTGCGCGCCCCGCATCGCGGGCACTTTGCCAAAACCCGCCCGGCTTTGGAAGAGAGGAGCGACCATGCCCGCCGTTCAAACGACCGATCCGACCCGGTCGCGCCTTAAAGTTACCGTGACCCGCCGCCTGCCCGAGGCGGTCGAGACCCGGATGTCCGAGCTTTTCGACGTGTCCCTGAACGCCGACGATCACAAGATGAGTCGCGACGAGCTTTGCGCCGCCATGCGCGTCTCGGACGTGCTGGTGCCGACGGTGACCGACCATATCGACGCCGCCATGCTGGCCCAGGCCGGCGAGAAGCTGAAGCTGATCGCCAATTACGGCGCGGGAGTCGACCATATCGACGTGCATTCCGCCCGCCAGCGCGGCGTCCTGGTCAGCAACACCCCCGGCGTGGTGACCGAGGACACCGCCGACATGGCCCTGGCGCTGATCCTGGCCGTGACCCGCCGCATTCCCGAGGGGCTGGCCGAGATGCAGGCCGGACGCTGGCAGGGCTGGTCGCCGACCGCGCATCTGGGCGGCCGGCTGGGCGGCCGGCGGCTGGGCATCCTGGGCATGGGCCGCATCGGCCAGGCGGTGGCGCGCCGCGCCAATGTCTTCGGCATGCAGGTGCATTACCACAACCGCCGCCGCCTGCGCCCCGAGGTCGAGGCCGAGCTGCAGGCCACCTGGTGGGAGAGCCTCGACCAGATGCTGGCGCGGATGGACATCATCAGCGTGAATGCGCCGCACACGCCCTCGACCTTCCACCTGCTTAACGCCCGGCGGCTGAAGCTGCTGAAACCCTCGGCCGTGGTCATCAACACCTCGCGCGGCGAGGTGATCGACGAGAACGCCCTGACCCGGATGCTGCGCGCCGGCGAGATCGCCGGCGCCGGCCTCGACGTTTTCGAGCATGGGCACGAGATCAACCCGCGGCTGCGCGAGCTGCCCAATGTCGTGCTGCTGCCGCATATGGGCTCGGCCACCGTCGAGGGCCGGGTCGAGATGGGCGAGAAAGTGCTCATCAATATCAAGACCTTCGCCGACGGGCACCGGCCGCCGGATCTGGTGGTGCCCTCGATGCTGTGACCCGCGCGCCCCGGTTTTCCGGGGCGTTCGTTTTCGCGCCGCCGCCAAATCGCGCCATGTCGTTTTTTGCCGAGAATATGTCGCCGGGATACGGCAGACTGACCCCGGGAAAGCTCTAATCCGGTAAGGGAGCTTTGGGCGCGGAGAAGGAGTCGCTAGCCATGAAAACCCATGTGAAGGCCCTGGTGGTCGGCGGCGGCGCCGTCGGTTGCGGCATCGCCCTGCATCTGGCGCGCGCCGGCTGGGACACGCTGCTGGTCGAACGCGACGAGCTGACGGCCGGCTCGACCTGGCACGCGGCGGGGCTTCTGCCGCTGTTCAACATGGGCTACGCGACCAGCCACATCCACGACTATTCGGTCAAGCTCTATGCCGGGCTCGAGGCCGAGACCGGGCTGAACGCCGGCTTCACCCGCTGCGGCAACCTGCGCATGGCGCAGACCCAGGACCGGATGGACGAATACGAGTTGTATTCCTCGATCGCCGAGACCGTGGGCGTCGAGCATGAATTCATGACCCCCGCCCAGATCAAGGAGCGCTGGCCGCTGGTGAATATCGACGGGCTCAAGGGCGCGCTGTTCCACCCGACCGACGGCTATATCAACCCGGCCGACGTGACCCAGGCCATGGCCCGCGCCGCGCGCATGGCCGGCGCCAGCATCGAGCGCAAGATCCAGGTCAACGGCTATCGCTGGACCGGCGAGGAATGGGTCGTCACCTGCGAGAAGATGATCGAAAAGGGCGGCAACCTGGTCGGCTCGGGCGAGGAGTTCGAGATCCGCGCCGAGCATGTGGTGACCGCGACCGGCAACCACGCGCAGCGCACCGCCCGGCTGCTGGGCATCAAGATCCCGGCGATCCCGGTCGAACACCAGTTCATCGTCACCGAGCCCGACCCGGCCTTGCTGGCCTGGCGCGAGGCCGGCAACCCCGAGCATCCGGTGCTGCGCGACGCCGACGCGAAATGGTATGTGCGCGAGGAGCGCGGCGGCTGGATCCTCGGCCCCTATGAGCGCAATGCCCCCGCGCGCTTCCTCTACGACGTGCCGGAAACCTTCCGCGCCGACCTGTTCCCGCTGGATCTGGAACGGATCGAGGAAGAATACATGTCGATGATCCACCGGCTTCCCAGCTCGGAAACCGTGGGGCTCAAGGACGATTTCAACGGCCCGATCTGCTATACCCCCGACGGCAATCCGCTGGTCGGCCCGGCGCCCGGCCTGCGCAACATGTGGCTGGCCGAGGGCTTCAGCTTCGGCATCACCGCCGCCGGCGGCGTCGGCCATTACCTGGCGCAGATGATGACCGCGGGCGAGGCCGAGATCGACATGGCCAGCCTCGATCCGCGCCGCTTCGGCCAGTGGATGACCACCGAATATGCCGCGCGCAAGAACGAGGAATCCTACGAGCACGTCTTCATCCTGCACCACCCGGATGAAGAGCGCGAGGCCTGCCGGCCGCTGCGCACCGCCCCGGCCTATGACCGCCAGATCGCGGCCGGCGCCCAGATGGGTCAGGTGAACGGCTGGGAACGCCCCAACTACTATGCCCCTGCCGGGTTCGACGATCACGCCTCGCGCAGCTTCCGCCGCGGCGGCTGGTGGCAATATGCCAAGGCCGAGGCCGAGGCCGTCCGCAACACCGCCGGCCTGATCGACGCCTCGGCCTTCACCAAGCACCGGGTCTACGGCCCCGGCGCCACCGCCTTCCTCGACTGGTTCACCACCAACAAGCTGCCCAAGGTCGGCCGCATCAACCTGACCTATGCGCTGACCGAGACCGGCACCACCCGCACCGAATACACCATCGTGCGGCTGGCCGAGGACGATTATTACCTGATCTCGGCCGGTGCCTGGACCGATTACGACGGCGACTACCTGCGCAAGACCGCCGAGGAGATGGAGGGCGAATTCGGCCAGGTCATCATCCAGGACATCACCACGCAATGGGGCGTCTTCGCCATCGCCGGGCCGAAATCGCGCGCCATCCTGAACGAGCTGGTGCGCGACGCGAACCCGGACACCGTGCTGGGCAACAAGCGTTTCCCGTGGCTGACGATGCGCAATATCGAGCTTGGCATGTGCCCGGTGCGCGCCATCCGCGTCGCCTATACCGGCGAGCTGGGCTGGGAACTGCACCACCCGGTCGAATTCGGCCGCTATCTCTGGGACCAGCTGGTCGCGGCGGGCGAGAAGCACGGCATGAAGCTGGTCGGCGCCCGGGCGCAGAACTGGCTGCGGCAGGAGAAATCCTATCGCGCCTTCGGCACCGAGCTTGGCCGCGATGCGACGCCGCTGGAAGCCGCGCTGGACCGCTTCGTCGATCTGGGCAAGGACTTCAACGGCAAGCAGGCGATGCTGGACACCGGCGTGCGCTCGAAATGCTGCACCCTGCTGATCGACGGGCCGTCGGATGCCGATCCCTGGGGCCGCGAGGCGCTCTATACCGAGGACGGCGCGGCCAAGATCGGCCGGTTGACCTCGGGCGGCTGGTCGGTGGCCTTCGGCAAGTCGATCGGCATGGGCTATGTCCGCCCCGACCTGGCCGAGCCGGGCACCAAGCTGAAGGTCCGGATGCAGCGCCAGCTTTGGGATGCGGTGGTGACCGAGGACAGCCCCTATGATCCGGAAAACAAGGTGATCCGCGTCGACGGCTGACCCTCCTCCCCAGCCGCAGATGCAGGAAAGGCCCGGCGTGATGCCGGGCCTTTTTGCTGTTCTGCCAGCCGGTTACAGCAGGAAGTCCGCCCCGGCCAGGCTGTGGCTGCCGTTCAGCGCCACCGAGAAATCCGCCCGGCCGTCGCCATTGGTATCGGCCAGGATCGTGGTCGCATTGCCGGCCCGCTCATAGCGCAGCTCGCCCGCCGCGCCGGTAAAGGCGCGCTCGCCGATCAGCCGGAAGGCCTGGTCGCCGGCCAGCCCGGCATGCGCGTCGATGCCGCGCAGGTCGATGCGGTCGCCCTGGCCGCGGCTGAAATCCTGGATCAGGTCGCGCCCCGCCGCCGGGACGCCCGACTCACCCAGGCCCAGGAACACGAACTGGTCGGCGCCCAGCCCGCCGTTCAGCCGGTCCGCGCCGGCGCCGCCGGTCAGCACGTCATTGCCGGCGCCGCCCAGCAGGCTGTCGGCCCCGGCGCCGCCCAGCAGCCGGTCATTGCCGGCCCCGCCGACCAGCGTGTCGTTGCCCCCGGCCCCGAACAGCAGGTTCGCGGCGGCATTGCCGGTCAGCAGGTCGGCGAATCCCGAGCCGTTCAGGTTCTCGATCCCGCTCAGCATGTCTCTGCCCTGGCCGCCGCCGATCGTCTGCGCGCCGGCCGTCGCCAGGTTGACCCGCACGCCGCCCGTGGCCGCGCCATAGCCCGCCGTGTCGGAGCCGAGCCCGCCGATCAGCGTATCGTTGCCGGCCCCGCCGACCAGCGTGTCGTTGCCCCCGGCCCCGAACAGCAGGTTCGCGGCGGCATTGCCGGTCAGCAGGTCGGCGAATCCCGAGCCGTTCAGGTTCTCGATCCCGCTCAGCAGGTCTCTGCCCTGGCCGCCGCCGATCAGCTGCGCGCCGGTCATCGCCAGGTTGACCCGCACGCCCCCCGTGGCCGCGCCATAGGCGACCAGGTCCACCCCGGCGCCACCGTCCAGCCTGTCGTCGCCGGCCCCGCCGACCAGCGTGTCGTTGCCGGCGCCGCCCAGCAGCGTGTCGTTGCCCAGGCCGCCCAGCAGCGCGTTGTTGCCGGCATTGCCGCTGATCCGGTTCGCCAGCGCATTGCCGGTGCCGTTGATATTGCCCGGGCCAAGCAGGGTCAGGTTCTCGACATTGGCCTCGAGCCCGCGCGAGAAATTGGTAAAGACCGTGTCATTTCCGGCATTCGCCGTCTCGACCACCCGGTCGCCGGCCGTGACGTAATAGCTGTCGTTTCCGGCGCGGCCGACCAGATCCTCGGCCGCGCTGGTGCCGCGCAGCACGTTGGCCCGGTCATCACCGATGGACCAGTTGTCATCGGCGATGCGGATCTCGACAATCCGCGTGGTGCCGCCATCGGCGAAGGTCATGTTGCCGGTCAAATCGACAACGAGATAGGCGGTCTCGGTGCCCTCGTGCACGCCGTCGCGCAGGGCCGAAAGGGACATGTCGACCTGGTCATTGTAAGGCCGGGTCGAACTGATGCTGATCGAGCCGCGGCCCGAAGTCGCGCCGATGTCGGCCGCAGTCGCCGTGCCGCCGCTGGTCGAGATGTGATAGCTGTAGCTGACCCAATGATTGGTCATGCCGACGAAATTCAGCGCCATGCCGACGCTTTGACCCTCGCGAATGGTGATCGTCTCGGGCAGGTCGGCGACATAGGCCGTGGGCGTGGGGGCGGCGGTGCCGATGATCTCGAACGAGGTGTCGAAACCCAAGGCGCGCAGCTGGTCGTTGGTATAGACGCGCTTGTTGCCGTAGATGTCGGTGATGCGGACATGGGTGACATCGACGGTGCCAGAGGCATTGCTGGACCCGATGCGAATGTCCGATGTGTCGCTGCCCGAAGAGAATTGGCCAAAGCCACCAAGCGAGACATTGCCATAGGCGAAGGGGGCTTCGTTGCCGAACGAATAGGAAAAATCCCGGTCGAAGAAGATACCGACGCTGTCGATCTCGGTCCGATCCCGCCCCGTCGCAGCGAAACTGGCAAGCGTGGCCCCGTCGCTCAGATCCACCACATCCGGCAGGTCCAGCGAGGTCAGCACCGGCGCCGTCGTGTCGGCGCTGGTGCTGCGCACGTCGATGGAGGTGTCCACGCCCATGCGGCGCAGGGCTTCGGCCGTGACTGTGGTGCGATTGCCCAGCAAGTCCGTGATCTCGACATGGGTGATGTTCAGCGGTCCGGCGACGTTATGCGGCAGCACTTGCGCGGTGTAGCTGTGATTACCGTCCGCCCAGTCGCCGCCATAGCCATGGATGATCTGGAAATCATAGGCTCCGATCTCCGTCGCCAGCGGGCGGTCGTAATGGACCGTGACCTGGCGCACCCCGTCCGGGTCCGAGACATGGGCAGCAAACACCGCCGCAACCGGGTCGCGGTTCAGGGCAAGGGTGGAGGGAGCGGTAAGCGAAAGCAGGCGCGAGGGGCCGGTGTCGGGCATGATCAACCAATGGTAAACAATACGTGATCCTTGTGCCTTACCCTGTCGTGGCATGCCGCAGTAGCTGGCGATTTGGACAGGTTTCCGAACGCCGTCCTTGCGCTTTCAAGGCCTACCGCGCGTGCACCCGCGGTGTACGCCCGGTGTACGCCTGTCACAGCAGGTCTTTCTTGGATATCAGAGGATTACGCGGCCCGTTGCGCGCCCTGCGTACGCAGCCCTCTATCCCCGCAACGCCCCCAGCCGCCGGGTCAGTTCATCCCGCAGCGCCACCCGCTCCTCGGGGGCCAGGAAGGCGCCCAGCTCGACCTCGCGCTTGCCGTCGGTCAGCACCAGGTAGTCCTCGACCGGGCCATTCGCCCGAAGCACCGCCCGGACCCAATAGGGGTTGGTCCGCCAGATGCGGTCGGCGCGGCCCGGGTCGCTGCGCACCAGTTCGAGCCGGTCGTGCGACAGCAGCATCACCTCCTGCGGCACCCGGTAGCTGCGCCGGATCGCCGCCCACAGCCCCCAGACCGCCAGCGCGGCAAAGGGCAGCAGGCCCCACAGCACCGCCGTGCCCAGCACCGCGATCAGCGGCAGCGCCAGGAAGCCCGCCGTCAGCCCGATCACCCAGACGAAACCGCGCCGCGGCAGGGCGCGATGCGGGCGGATCTCCAGACGGAAAACGGCCCCGGATTGCTCCGGGGCCGCATCATGCCATTGCCAAGGCATCGGCTCAGTGCGCGTGGCTGCGGTCCCAGTCCTCGCGCTTGGGCAGCTGCTCGAACGTGTGCTCGGGCGGGGGCGAGGGCAGGGTCCATTCCAGGGTGTCGGCGTGCTCGTTCCAGTAGTTCGGCACGTTGACGCGCTTGCCGGCGAAAAGCGTGTAGAACACGATGCCGATGAACAGCAGGAAGGACGCGAAGCTGATATAGGCGCCGATCGACGAGATGTTGTTCCAATAGGCGAACTCGACCGGATAGTCGATATAGCGGCGCGGCATGCCCTGGCGGCCCAGGAAGTGCTGCGGGAAGAAGATCATGTTCGAGCCGAGGAACATCATCCAGAAATGCAGCTTGCCCGCCCATTCCGGGTATTGCCGGCCCGACATCTTGCCGATCCAGTAATAGACCCCGGCGAAGATGCCGAAGACGGCGCCCAGCGACATCACGTAGTGGAAATGCGCCACGACGTAATAGGTGTCGTGATAGACCCGGTCCAGCGGCGCCTGGCTCAGCACCACGCCGGTCACGCCGCCGACGGTGAACAGGAACAGGAAGCCGAAGGCCCAGAGCATCGGCGTCTTGAACTCGATCGAGCCGCCCCACATGGTCGCGATCCACGAGAACACCTTGATGCCGGTCGGCACGGCGATGGTCATGGTCGCCAGCATGAAATAGGCCTGCTGGGTCAGCGACATGCCGGCCGTGTACATGTGATGCGCCCAGACCACGAAGCCCAGGATGCCGATCGCGGCCATGGCCAGGACCATCGGCAGGTAGCCGAAGATCGGTTTCTTGGCGAAGGTCGAGATGACGTGGCTGATGATGCCGAAGCCGGGCAGGATGATGATATAGACCTCGGGATGGCCGAAGAACCACAGGATGTGCTGGTAAAGCACCGGGTCGCCGCCGCCGGCCGGGTCGAAGAAATGGGTGCCGAAATTGCGGTCCATCAGCAGCATGGTGATCGCGCCCGCCAGCACCGGCAGCGACAGCAGGATCAGCCAGGCGGTGATGAAGACCGACCAGGCGAACAGCGGCACCTTGAACAGCGTCATGCCCGGGGCGCGCATGTTCAGGAAGGTGGTGATGATGTTGATCGCGCCGAGGATCGAGCTGGCGCCCGAGACGTGGACGGCAAAGATCGCCAGGTCCATCGAATAGCCGGCTTCGGTGGTCGAGAGCGGCGGGTAGAGCACCCAGCCCACGCCCGAGCCCGCCTGGTCCGAGCCGCCCGGCGACAAGAGCGAGGCCAGACCCAGGGCCACGCCGCAGACATACATCCAGTAGCTCAGGTTGTTCAGCCGCGGGAAGGCCATGTCCGGGGCGCCGATATGCAGCGGCATGAAATAGTTGCCGAAACCGCCGAACAGCGCCGGAATCACCACGAAGAACATCATCAGCACGCCATGATAGGTGATCATGACGTTCCACAGATGGCCGTTCGGGGTGCATTCGGCCGCGGCGTCGGCGATGAAGCGCGCGCCCTCCAGGCACATGTATTGCACGCCGGGATGCTGCAGTTCCATCCGCATGTAGACGGTAAAGCAGACCGAGATCAGGCCGACGATGCCGGCCGTGAACAGGTAAAGGATACCGATATCCTTGTGGTTTGTTGACATGAACCAGCGGGTGAAGAACCCGCGGGTGTCATGATGGTCACCGTGGCCGTGAACGGCTGCGTCTGCCATGCGTGGACTCCCTCAGAATGCGGCTGGCCGGCCTCGAAGGGCCAGCGGACTCGCTTTCGGTTCTAGAACAAGATCATGACCTGAGGCAATCCGCCACAGGGGCCAAATCCATGGCCCCCGGCCGCTTTTGCGTCTGCCGGGGGCGGGAATGTTGCCGCGCCGCGACAGGGGCTCAGTTCGCGGCGGGTGCCTCGGCTGCCGGGGCCGCGGCAGCGGCCTCGCCAGCGGCCGCATCGGCGGGGGCGGCGCCGGCCTCGGGCGAGTGCTGAGCCAGGAAGGCGACCACATCGGCCTGATTCTTGGCCATCTTGAAGGTCATCTTGGTCTTCAGCGACTTGTCGCCGACCTTCTCCTCGACATATTTGTTCGGGTCGGTGATGTAATGCTCCAGATCCTCGGTGGTCCAGATCTCGCCGGCCTCGCCCAGCTTGATCAGCGCGTCGGAATACTTGAAGCCTTCCTCGGTGCCAGCCTTGCGCCCGACCACGCCGTAAAGATTCGGTCCGGTCTTGCCGCCCTTGACCACATCCGTGCCGTCCGGCGCCTGGATCATGTGGCAGGCCTTGCATTTCTTGAACTCTTTCTCGCCCTTGGCGGGGTCGCCGGCCTCTTGGGCCATTGCGGGCAGGGCGAGAGTGATGGCGGCGAGAGTGGCGTAGATGCTGGTCTTCATCGCGTGTCCTCTGGATCTTGCTTATCGTTGGCAGAGAGGACCTCCACGTCCTCCTCCGCACAAAGGGCTAGCACGCGTCAAGCCCGGGGAACACCGGCAAAAAGTAGCAGATCGCGAGAGGGTGATTGTGCCGCGTGGCGAAAGTCAGCCGGCTGGCGGCGGGAAGTTCCGGGCGAAGCTGCGGCGCAGCGCGTCGTCCAGGTCGGCCATGCCGACCGGCAGGCCCATGTCGACCAGGCTGGTCACGCCGTGGCCCTGGATGCCGCAGGGCACGATGCCGGCATAATGGCTCAGCTCGGGTTCGACATTGATGGCGATGCCGTGAAAGCTGACCCATTTGCGCAGCTTGACGCCGATGGCGGCGATCTTGTCCTCGCGCATGGTGCCGTCGAACAGCGGCGCCTTGTCGGGCCGGGCGATCCAGACGCCGACCCGGCCGTCGCGGATCTCGCCCTTCAGGTTGAACGCGGCCAGCGCGTCGATGACCCAGCTTTCCAGCGCCTTGACGAAGGCGCGCACGTCGCGGCCGCGGCGGTTCAGGTCCAGCATGACATAGACCACGCGCTGTCCCGGCCCGTGATAGGTGTATTGCCCGCCGCGCCCGGTCTCGTGCACCGGAAAGCGCGCGTCCAGCAGGTCGGCGGCCCTGGCCGAGGTGCCGGCGGTGTAAAGCGGCGGATGCTCGACCAGCCAGACCAGTTCCTCGGCCCGGCTTTCGGCGATGGCGGCGGCGCGCGCCTCCATGAAGGCGACGGCTTGCTGGTAATCGGTCAGGCCGGGGGCGGTGATCCATTCGGTCATGCGCGCGAGATAGTTCCGACCGGATCGGGGCGCAAGGGCGGTGCCGCGGGCGGCGCCGCGCCGGGGGCTGTCTGCCCCCGGACCCCCGAAGGTATTTGCGAAACGGTGAGGCGGCATGGCGCCGGATCATGAATCCTGTGCAAGATCATTCTGCGGATGTTGAATTTCACTAACGGATCATCTGTGGCTATACAGCAATTCGACCCAAGCGCGGACCGACACATGACCTTGCCCCTTTCCCCCGTCTTCGACGCCCTGCGCGCGGCTGCGCGCGACCGTATCCTGATCCTCGACGGCGCGATGGGGACGCAGATCCAGCAGCTTGGCCTGAGCGAGGCGGATTTCGCCGGCCATGGCGCCGGCTGCGCCTGCGGCTGCCATCCGCCCGCGCCGGGCGAGCATCCGCAGCAGGGCAACAACGACCTGCTGAACCTGACCCAGCCCCAGGCGATCGAGGAGATTCACTATCGCTATGCCAGGGCGGGCGCCGATATCGTCGAGACCAACACCTTTTCCTCGACCACCATTGCCCAGGCCGATTACGGCATGGAATCGGCGATCTACGAGCTGAACCTCCACGGCGCCCGCATCGCGCGCCGGGCGCTGGACCGCGCCACCGCCGAGGACGGCCGGCCGCGCTGGGTCGCCGGGGCGCTGGGGCCGACCAACCGCACCGCATCCATCAGCCCGGACGTGAACAATCCCGGCTATCGTGCCGTCACCTTTGACGGTCTGCGCCTCGCCTATGCCGAGCAGGTCCGCGGGCTGGTCGATGGCGGCGCCGACCTGATCCTGATCGAGACCATTTTCGACACGCTGAACGCCAAGGCCGCGATCTTCGCCTGCGAGGAGGTGTTCGAGGAGAAGGGCCAGCGCCTGCCGGTGATGATCTCGGGCACCATCACCGACCTGTCGGGCCGCACGCTGTCGGGCCAGACGCCGACCGCCTTCTGGTATTCCATGCGCCATGCCGCGCCGATCACCGTGGGCCTGAACTGCGCGCTCGGCGCCGCCGCCATGCGCCCGCACCTGGCCGAGCTGTCCTCGGTCGCGGATACGCTGATCTGCGCCTATCCCAATGCCGGCCTGCCGAACGAGATGGGCCAATACGACGAATCGCCCGAGGAGATGGCGGCGCAGGTCGCCGAATTCGCCCGCGAGGGGCTGGTGAACGTGGTCGGCGGCTGCTGCGGCTCGACCCCCGAGCATATCGCCGCCATCGCCCGCGCCGTGGCCGATCTGCCGCCGCGCGCGATCCCGGAAATCGAGCCGCGCCTGCGCCTGTCGGGGCTGGAGCCCTTCGTCAAGACCGACGACATTCCCTTCGTCAACGTGGGCGAGCGCACCAACGTCACCGGCTCGGCCAAGTTCCGCAAGCTGATCACCAATGGCGATTACGCCGCGGCGCTGGACGTGGCCCGCGACCAGGTCGAGAACGGCGCCCAGATCATCGACGTCAACATGGACGAGGGGCTGATCGATTCCAAGCAGGCGATGATCGACTACCTGAACCTGATCGCGGCCGAGCCCGACATCGCCCGCGTGCCGGTGATGGTCGACAGCTCGAAATGGGAGGTGATCGAGGCCGGGCTGAAATGCGTGCAGGGCAAGGCCATCGTGAATTCGATCAGCCTCAAGGAGGGCGAGGAGAGCTTCCTGGCCCAGGCCCGGCTTTGCCGCCGCTACGGCGCCGCCGTGGTGGTGATGGCCTTCGACGAGACCGGGCAGGCCGATACCGAGAACCGCAAGGTCGAGATCTGCGCGCGCGCCTATGACCTGCTGGTCAACACGGTCGGCTTCCCGCCCGAAGACATCATCTTCGACCCGAACATCTTCGCCATCGCGACCGGGATCGAGGAGCATGACAATTACGGGCTCGATTTCATCGGCGCGACCCGGCGCATCACCCAGGCCCTGCCGCATGTGCATGTCTCGGGCGGCGTCTCGAACCTCAGCTTCAGCTTCCGCGGCAACGAGCCGGTGCGCGAGGCGATGCATGCGGTGTTCCTGTATCACGCCATCCAGGCGGGCATGGACATGGGCATCGTCAATGCCGGCCAGCTGGTGGTCTATGACCAGATCGACCCGGGCCTGCGCGAGGCCTGCGAGGATGTGGTGCTGAACCGCAAGCCGAAGGCCGGCGGCACCGCGACCGAGAACATGCTGGAGATCGCCGAGCGCTTCCGCGGCGAAGGCGGCGCCAAGGCGCGCGAAAAGGATCTGACCTGGCGCAGCTGGCCGGTCGAGAAGCGGCTGGAGCACGCCCTGGTCAACGGCATCACCGAATATATCGACGAGGATACCGAGGAGGCGCGGCTGAAGGCCGAGCGCCCGCTGCACGTGATCGAGGGGCCGCTGATGGCCGGCATGAACGTGGTGGGCGACCTGTTCGGCTCGGGCAAGATGTTCCTGCCGCAGGTGGTGAAATCGGCCCGGGTGATGAAGCAGGCGGTGGCGCATCTGCTGCCCTATATGGAGGCCGAGAAGGCGGCGGCGGGCGGCGGGGGCGGTTCCTCCAGCGCCGGCAAGGTGCTGATGGCGACGGTCAAGGGCGACGTGCACGACATCGGCAAGAACATCGTCGGCGTCGTGCTGGCCTGCAACAATTACGAGATCATCGACCTGGGCGTGATGGTGCCGGCGACCAAGATCCTGGAAACCGCCAAGGCCGAGAAGGTGGACATCATCGGCCTGTCCGGCCTGATCACCCCGTCGCTGGACGAGATGGCGCATGTCGCCAGCGAAATGGAGCGCGAGGGCTTCGACATCCCGCTGCTGATCGGCGGCGCCACCACCTCGCGCGTGCATACGGCGGTCAAGATCCATCCGCGCTATGCCAAGGGCCAGGCGGTCTATGTCACCGACGCGAGCCGCGCCGTGGGCGTGGTCGGCAGCCTGCTGTCCGGTCAGAAGAACGCTTATGTCGAAACTGTCCGCAGCGAATACATGGACGTGGCCAACAAACATGCCCGGGCCGAGGCGGACAAGAAGCGCCTGCCGCTGGCCGTCGCCCGCGACAATGCGGTCAGGATCGACTGGACCGGGTTCCGGGCCAAGGCGCCCGAATTCCTCGGCGCGCGGGTGATCGACGATTTCGATCTGGCCGAGATCGCCCGCTATATCGACTGGACGCCGTTCTTCCAGACCTGGGAGCTGAAGGGCGTCTATCCGCGCATCCTGGACGACGAGAAGCAGGGCGAGGTGGCGCGGCAACTGTTTGCCGACGCGCAGGCCATGCTGCAACGCATCATCGACGAGCAATGGTTCCGCCCGCGCGCGGTCATCGGCTTCTGGCCGGCGAACCGGGTCGGCGACGACATCCGGCTGTTCACCGGCGAGGATCGCGCCGCCCCGCTGGCGACGCTGCACACCCTGCGCCAGCAGGTGAGCAAGCGTGACGGCCGCCCGAACGTGGCGCTGGCCGATTTCGTCGCCCCCGAGGGCGCACGCGACTATGTCGGCGGCTTCGTGGTCACCGCCGGCGGCGAGGAGCAGCAGATCGCCGACCGGTTCAAGGCCGCGCATGACGATTTCTCGGCCATTCTGGTGCAGGCGCTGGCCGACCGTTTCGCCGAGGCGCTGGCCGAGATGATGCACGAGCGGGTGCGCAGGCAATACTGGGGCTATGCCGATGAGAGCTTCACCCCCGAGCAGCTGATCGCCGAGCCCTACAAGGGCATCCGCCCGGCCCCCGGCTACCCGGCCCAGCCCGACCATACCGAGAAGGTGACGCTGTTCCGGCTGCTGGACGCCACCGCGGCGACCGGGGTCGAGCTGACCGAATCGATGGCGATGTGGCCCGGCGCCTCGGTCTCGGGCCTCTATCTCGGCCATCCCGAGGCCTATTATTTCGGCGTCGCCAAGGTCGAGCACGACCAGGTGCTGGACTATGCCGCGCGCAAGGGGATGTCCCTGCGCGAGGCCGAGCGCTGGCTGGCGCCGATCCTGAACTACACCCCGCAGGCGGCGGTCGCGGCCGAGTGAAAAGAAACCCGCGGCGGGCGGAAAAAATGCCCTTTTCATCCGCCGCGCAAGCGTCTATGAGACGCGAGCCTACGGACGTGCGGTCGTGGCGGAATTGGTAGACGCGCAGCGTTGAGGTCGCTGTTCCCTAACCGGAGTGGAAGTTCGAGTCTTCTCGACCGCACCATTTCTTCCAGAAAATTCAAGTGGTTCTTTTGTCCGGCAGTCCGGCGCCGACCGGCCTTGCGCTGTCGGTCGGACCATGGCGGCGCTTTTGCGCATCATCCCGGGCCGTGGAACCCCGGCCTCGGCCGGCGGAAAGGGACGCGCCTTTTCCCAAGGGGTTGCGGCGCAGGGCCGCGGTTCTTTCCGCGCGGGATCCGCCGCTTTGCTGTTCCCTTTCCGGGCCGCTTGCGCCTAGTCTCTGCCCCGAACCAGGGGAGAGTTTCCATGTCCGAGAATTGGGGTTTCGACACCACCGCCATCCATGCCGGCAGCGCGCCCGACCCGGCGACCGGGGCGCGGCAGGTGCCGATCTATCAGACCACCGCCTTTGTCTTCAAGGATGCCGCCCATGCCGCGCGGCTGTTCGGGCTGCAGGAGGTCGGCTATATCTATTCCCGTCTGACCAACCCGACCATCGCGGCGCTGCAGGCCCGCGTCGCCGGGCTCGAGGGCGGGGCCGGCGCGGTCTGCTGTTCCTCGGGCCATGCGGCGCAGATCATGGCGCTGTTCCCGCTGATGGGACCGGGGCGCAACATCATCGCCTCGACCCGGCTTTACGGCGGCACCATCACCCAGTTCGCCCAGACCATCAAACGCTTCGGCTGGAGCGCGAAATTCGTCGATCTGGACGATCTCGAGGCGCTGCGCGCCGCCATCGACGACGACACCCGCGCCATCTTCTGCGAATCGATCAGCAATCCCGGCGGCTATGTCACCGACATCCCGGCCGTGGCCGGCATCGCCGATGCGGCCGGCCTGCCGCTGATCGTCGACAACACCCTGGCCACGCCCTTCCTGTGCAAGCCCATCGAGATGGGCGCGACCCTGGTCGTGCACAGCCTGACCAAATACATGACCGGCAACGGCACGGTGACCGGCGGCGTGATCGTGGATTCGGGCAAGTTCGACTGGTCGGCCTCGGACAAGTTCCCCAGCCTCACGGAACCCGAGCCCGCCTATCACGGGCTGAAATTCCACGAGACCTTCGGCGCGCTGGCCTATACCTTCCACGGCATCGCCATCGGGCTGCGCGATCTCGGCATGACCATGAACCCGCAGGCCGCGCATTACACGCTGATGGGGATCGAGACGCTGGGCCTGCGCATGGCCCGCCATGTCGAAAACGCCCAGAAGGTCGCGGAATGGCTGGAAAACGATCCGCGCGTGACCTCGGTCACCTATGCGGGGCTGGCGTCGTCGCCCTGGAACGCGACGGCGCGGCGGGTCTATCCCAAGGGGGCGGGGGCGCTGTTCACCTTTGCCATCAAGGGCGGCTATGATGCGGCGGTGAAGCTGGTCGACAACCTGAAACTGTTCAGCCATGTGGCGAACCTGGGCGATTCGCGCTCGCTGGTGATCCATTCCGCCTCGACCACCCACAGCCAGCTGACCGACGCGCAGAAGATCGCCGCCGGGGCCGGGCCGGACGTGGTGCGGCTGTCGATCGGCATCGAGGACGCGGCCGACATCATCGCCGATCTGGATCAGGCGCTGGCCGCCGCCACCGCCTGAACATTCACCGCCTGAAGATTGCAGGGCGGCGAGTCGCCTCGCCGCCCCGTTGCCCGTCAGTTCGCCGGGGCTTCCTCGGCCTCGCCGGCGTCCTCGGGCGCCGTCGCCGCGCCGCCTTCCGGCCCGTCAACCGGCCGCATGGCGAAAACGGCGGTGACCGAGGCGTTGACGGCCAGTTCGCCCGCTTCGATCGGCGTGTCGGCGGCGCCGGCCGCCTCGGCGCGCATCGCCATCATCGGCCGCGGCCCGCCGCCGCTCTGCTCCTCGGAAAGCGAGATCAGCCGGCCGAGCCGCATCCCCGCCGCCTCGGCCGTCACCTCGGCGCGGCGACGCGCATCGGCCACCGCCTCGCTGCGGGCCTTGTCCTCGGCCTCGGCCATGTCCTCGCGCGAAAACGCGATGCCGCTGATCTCGTTGGCGCCCGAGGCGACCAGCTTGTCCAGCACCGCGCCGAGGCCCGCGATGTCGCGCACCCGCACGGTGACGCTGTTCTGCGCGCCATAGCCGGTCAGTTTCGGCGGCTGGCCATCCTGATAATCCATCACCGGCGACAGGTTCAGCCCCGAGGTCTGGATGTCGCGCGCCTCGATGCCCTCGGCCTTCAGGGTCTCGATGACCTTGGCCTGCTGTTCGGCGTTCTGCGTCATCGCCTCGGCGGCGGTGGCGGCGCGGGTGCTGACGCCCAGGGTGATCGTCGCCATGTCGGGCTGGGCCCAGGCCTGGCCCTGGCCGGTGACGGTCAGTTTGGCGACGGGGCCGTGATGCTTCATGACGTGATGTCCCATGGGCGGCGCGGGCGGGGTGTCCGGGGCAGGGGCCTGGGCCAGCAGCGGGCTGGCGCCCAGCACGATCAGCGTGGCCGCGGTCAGCAGGGGTCGAAATTGGGGCATCGGGTCTTTCTCCTGGGCGCGTCGGGGAATGGTTCCGCCGCGTGGTTGGTTTGCGAGCCCGGGAAACGCAGGAAAACCGGTTTTGGATGCCTCACAATCCGGTGTTCGGCTTTTCACGGCAGGCGTTCTGCGTTAGTCCGGGATGATCCATTGTAAAGATGCGCCCCCGCGCAAGGAACCGCAAGGCAAGCCCGTTCATGACGCTTGATTCCGCTACCGAATACGCCCTCTCCTTCAGCGAGGATGCGGTGCATCTTCAACGGCGCGAAAAGGCGCGGGACGGGCAGGCGGCGGGCCGGCAGCCGGCCTGGCGGCATCTGGGGTCGGCGGATTTCGACTCCCCTGCCTTCCGCGAGGAATTTGTCCGGCTGCGCGTCATGGCCGGCGGCACGGATGCCGATGCGGCGCTGCCGGTGACGCTGATCATTCCCGACGACCAGATCCTTTATACCACGCTGACCGTGGCGCCCGGCGCCGACCGCGAGCGTGCGGTGGGCCGGGCGCTGGACGGGCTGACCCCCTATGCCATCGACGATCTGGCCTTCGACTGGGACGGCGACGGCGACAGCGTGCGCGTTGCCGCCGTAGCCCGCCAGACCCTGCGCGAGGCCCGCGATTTCGCCGCGCAATACGGTTTTGCGGGGCAGGGCTATTGCGCCGCCCCCCAGGGCGAGACCTATCCCGGCGAGCCGGTCTTCGTGCTGGACCCGCCGCAGCCGCGGGCGCGTCCCGCCGTCGATCTGGCCCAGGCCGGCGTGACCGCCGCCGCACTGCTGATCGAGGACGAGCCGCCGGCCGCGGCGAAGAAGCCGGCGGCGGCGCTGGATCTCGACCTTGGCGGCGATGCGGCCGAGGCCGCGGAAGCCGGCCCCGAAGCGGCGGCGCCCGCAGCGGTCGCCAGCACCGGGACAGCGCCGGCCGAGGCCGGGGCAGAGCCCGAAGCCGCAGAACCGGCCGCCCGGCTGCAAAACCCGGCCGAACCGATCGAGCCGGCGGCCAGCGCGGCGGATCAGCCGGAAACGGCGCCCGAGGCGGAGCAGGCCGCCGGGACACCGGCCGCCGGGGACGCGGCGACGCCCCCCGAGACGGTCGCGACCACGGCCGAGACGGTTGCCGAGGCCACGGCCGAGCCTGACGCGGCAGACAGCGGGCCGGCGATGGAAGAACCCGCCGCCGCGCCGGAGGAGACCGCCGCGGCCTTCACCGCCGCCCCCGCGCCGGATGAACCCGTCCCGACCCCGAACCCGGCCGCGCCGGTCGCGCGCCAGGCTCCGACGGCCGAGCCGGGCGGGGCGGCGCTGAACCCGCGCGCCCGCGCCTTCCATGAACGCGCCGCCG
>NZ_JBHRXE010000025.1:0-69112 GCF_042648325.1 Paracoccus simplex
CTTGGCGGCATGTTGGGCGAGCTGCTGGGCGGGCGCGGCGGCCAGGCGCAGGCCGGCCAGGCCACCACCGGCCAGCCCCAGCCGGGCCAGCCGCAGGGCGGGCTGGCGCAGAAGGGGTCGCAGCCGCAGAACGACGCCAGCTTCGGCGAGCTTTTCAACGAGGCGCTGGCCACCGGCGACGAGCCGGCCACCGCGCCGACACCGGAACAGAACGCGCTGGCCGGGCTGATGCTGAAGGCGATGATCCAGGCCGCGAAATCCGACGGCGAGATCGACGAGGCCGAAAAGGCCAAGCTGATGGACCAGTTCGGCGAGCTGGACGACGACGAGCGCGCCTTCATCCGCGAGCAGATGGCCGCCCCGGTCGATGCCGCGGCCCTGGCCCGCGAGGTGCCGCAGGGCTTCGGCCCGCAGGTCTATCTGATGTCGCTGATGGCGATCGAGTTCGACAACCGCAAGGAAGCCGAATACCTGCACACGCTGGCACAAGGCCTTGGCCTCGACAAGGAGACGGTGAACGGCATCCACCAGAAGGTCGGCGTGATCAACCTTTACGCCTGATCGAACAGACCCAGCTGGCGCGGCGGCCCGTCCTGCCGCGCCTCCTCCAGCCCCGACAGCGTGATGCCGAGCAGCCGCACCCCGTGCGGATCGGCAAAGACCGGCGCCAGCAGGTCGCGCGCCATCTCCAGCATCTTGTCCCGGCTTTCCACCGGGCGCGGCAGAGAGCGGGCGCGGGTGATCTGGCGGAAATCGCCGTATTTCACCTTCAGCGTCACCGTCCGCCCGGCGCGGCCCGCGTTCGAGGCATGGCGCCAGACCTTGTCGGCCAGCTCCGCCAGCGCCTGATGCGCCGCCGCCAGGTCGCGCAGATCCTCGAAATAGGTGTTCTCGGCGCCGATGCTCTTGCGGATGCGGTTCGGCTTGACCTCGCGATGGTCGATGCCGCGGGCGATGTTCCAGTAATAGCTGCCGGACTTGCCGAAGCGCGCGGTCAGGAACTCCAGGCTCTGCCGGGCCAGGTCGGCGCCGGTCAGGATGCCATGCGCCTCCATCCGCGCCGCCGTGGCCGGGCCGATGCCGTGAAAGCGGCCGATGGGCAGGCTTTGCACGAACTCCGCCCCGGCCTCGGGCGGGATCACGAACAGCCCGTCCGGCTTGCGCTGGTCCGAGGCCAGCTTGGCCAGGAACTTGTTGTAGCTGACCCCGGCCGAGGCGGTCAGCCCGGTCGCCTGCCGGATGCGGGCCCGGATCTCCTGCGCGATGCGGGTGGCGGTGCGGCCGTCCAGGTGGTCGGTCAGGTCCAGATAGGCCTCGTCCAGCGACAGCGGCTCGACCAGCGGGGTGTATTCGGCAAAGATCGCGCGCACCTGCTGGCTGACGGCGCGATAGACGTCGAAACGCGGCTTCACGAAGATCAGGGCCGGGCAAAGCCGCATCGCCCGCATCGAGGGCATGGCCGAGCGCACGCCGAAGCGCCGCGCCTCGTAGCTGGCCGCCGCCACCACGCCGCGCTGGATGCCGCCCACGGCGACCGGACGCCCGCGCAGCTCGGGATTGTCGCGCTGCTCGACCGAGGCATAGAAGGCGTCCATGTCCACATGCACGATGCGGCGGACGTGCTCCCCGGCCGGGCCGGTCACGGGATGATGCGGGCGTCCCCCGCCACCAGCCCGTCTCCCATGCGGTCGAAGCGCATATGGGCGATGGCGCGGCCGCCGGACTGGGTGAAAAGCGTGCCCGCCTCGCGCCCGTCCGGCATCAGGATCGGCGTGCCGACCGGGGCGGCGCCCTCGATCCCGATCGTCACCAGCCCCTTGCGCAGCTCGGTCTTGTGCTTCATCCGCGCCGTGACCTCCTGCCCGACATAGCAGCCCTTGCGGAAATCGACGCCGTGCAGGCGCTCGAACCCGGCCTCCAGGATGAAGGTCTCGTTCGGGATCAGCTCGATCAGGGTTTCGGGGATGCAATGCGCGACCCGGATGGCATCCCAATCGGTGCCGCCATCCCCTTCGCCGCCATAAAGCCGCCAACCCAGCGCCTCGTGCCGGGGATCGGCGATGGCGGCGTCGGGCTTCTCGCCGGTGCCGCGGGCGACGGTCAGGCCGGTCGGCTCCAGCGCGACCCGGGACCGCAGCTTGTACATCGACAACCGCCGCAGCAGGTCGTCCGCCAGCCGCGCGTCCACATCGACCAGCAACCGCCCGCCATCCGGCACCACCAGAAAATCGGCCAGATACTTGCCCTGCGGTGTCAGCAGCGCCGCCCAGCAGGGCACCGGGCCGACTTTGTTGGTCACCAGCCCCTGCAGGAACTCGACCCGATCCTCACCCGAGACCGCCAGAATCCGCCGCATCACGTCTCTCCGAATTGCAGTTTGACCAGGGCCGCATAGGCGCCGCCCCGGGCCATAAGCTGGTCGTGATCGCCCTCTTCGACAACCCTGCCCTGGTCCATCACCACGATCTTGTCCGCCTGCCGCACGGTCGAAAGCCTGTGCGCGATGACCAGAGTGGTGCGCCCCGCGGACAGCTCGTCCAGCGCCTGCTGCACCAGCCGCTCGCTTTGCGCGTCCAGCGCGCTGGTCGCCTCGTCCAGAAGCAGGATCGGCGCGTTGCGCAGCACGGCGCGGGCGATGGCCACGCGCTGGCGCTGGCCGCCCGACAGGGCCGAGCCGCGCGGCCCGGCCGGCGTGTCCAGCCCCAGGGGCAGCGCATCGGTGAAATCCGCGACATGGGCGGCGACGATGGCGCGGCGCAGCGCCGCGTCGTCCTGCGCATGGCCCAGCAGGATGTTCTCGCGCAGCGTCTCGTCGAACAGCGCCGCGTCCTGGCTGACGGTCGAGAACTGCTCGCGCAGCGTGGCCAGGTCGAATTCCGCCAGCGGCACGCCGCCCAGCGTGATCCGGCCCGAGGCCGGGTCGATCATCCGCGTCAGCAGGTTGAAGACCGTGGACTTGCCGGCCCCCGACGGCCCGACCAGCGCCGTGGTCCTGCCGGCCTCGGCCGTGAAGCTCAGCCCGTTCAGCACCGGATGATTGTCATAGGCCAGCCGCACATCCTCCAGCCGGACGGTGGTGTCGGGCGGCGGCGCCCTGCGCGACCCCGAGGTGATCGTGGGCCGCAAGTCCAGCACGCCATAGATCCGCTCCAGCGAGGCCGCCGCCGCCTGCCAGGTGCCGGCCAGCGCGCCCAGCCGCCGCAGGGGCTGGAAGGCCAGCGCCAGCGCGGTGAAGAAGGACATGAAGTCGCCCACCGTGCGCTCGCCCCGGGTGACCTCGGCGCCGCCAAGCGCCAGCACGCCGACGAAGCCGATGCCGGTGACCACATCGACCAGCGCCGGCACGGTGGCGCCGATGCCGGACATCTTGATCTCGGCCCGGCGGATGCGGTTGACGATCTGGGCGAAGCGGCCGGTCTGGTACGCCTCCATCTGGTTCAGCTTGACGGCGTTGATGCCGTGCAACACCTCGTCCAGCCTGGTGGCGCGCTGGCTGGCATTGACGCGGTTCTGCCGCACCTTGCGGCGGATGTAGCGCTGCACCAGCACCGTCGGCAGGATCAGGATCGGCGCGCCGATCAGCGCGGTCATGGTCCACCACGGGTCCACCGCCACCGCCACCCCGAACAGCGCCACCAGCGAAACCATGTCGCGCCCCGCGCCCGAGATGAAGGTGGTCCAGACCCCCTGCACCGCCTGGGTATCGCCCTGCACCCGCTCGATCATCGCGCCGGGCGGGTTCTTCTGGAAGAAATGGCTGTCCAGCGTCATCACATGGGACAGCAGGTCGGTCTGCATCCGGGTCGAGACCGACAGCGAGACCGAGGTCATCAGGCTGCGGTTGATGACAAAGGTCGCGGCCCGGATCAGGAACAGCGCGAAAATGGTGCCGCCCACCCACCAGATCGCATCGGTGTCGCCGCCGACGAAGACGCGGTCGAACAGCGGTTTCAGCATCCAGCTCAGCAGGCCCAGGGTCGAACCTTCGACGACCAGAAAGACCAGCGCCAGCAGGATGCGCGCCCAATAGGGGCCAAGATAGTCGCGCCACATCCGGGCGAACAGATTGGCCGTGCTGTGAAGTCTGTCCGCCATCGCGTCCCCGGTCCTCGGTCAGGGCAAGGGATAAGGCGCAAGCCGCGCCGGGGCAAGCCGCCGGCGCTCCCGCCAGTTCCGGCCGCCCGCCGCCTGCGCGCAACCGCCCGGCCTTCACCGTTTCCCAAATACCCACTCTGCCCGCGCCACGCACCCCGGCCGCGCCGCCCCGAAGCGCATGCCCGCCGCGCCGCTGCGGCAGGCCCCGGCCCGGCCCTTCCCGTTGCCCGGACCCCCATGCTCGCGCACCCTGGCCGCCCCGTTGACCTTGCGCGGGGGCCGTCCTACCGATGACGGGTCATCAGAAAGGCATCCCGCATGAGCTTTGCCCAAGGCGCCGCCGTCCTGGCCATTCCCGGCCCCTCTCCGGTTCCCGATCGGGTGCTGCGCGCCATGCACCGCGCCTCGCTCGACATCTACGGCGAAACGCTCGCGGCCGAGAACCGCGCCATGATCGCGGCGCTGAAGCGGCTGGCCGGCACCTCCGGCCATGTCGCGCCTTATATCGGCAACGGCCATGCCGGCTGGGAAGCGGCGAATGTCAACCTGTTCAACCGCGGCGACCGCGCGCTGGTGCTGATCTCGGGCCATTTCGGCCGCGCCTGGGCGGCCACGGCCCGCGCCCTGGGCGTCGAGGTCGAAGAGCTGGATTTCGGCCTCGCCGCCGCCGATCCGCAACGCCTGGCCGAGCGGCTCGCCGCCGATCCCGGCCACCGCATCAAGGCGGTGCTGGTCTGCCAGGTCGACACCGCCAGTTCGGCCCGCGCCGACATCCCCGCGCTGCGCGCCGCCATGGGCGACCATCCCGCCGCCCTGGCCGTGGACGCCATTGCTTCGCTGGGCTGCGAGCCGCTGCTGATGGACGAATGGGGCGTGGACCTGCTGGTCTCGGCCAGCCAGAAGGGGTTGATGGTGCCGCCGGGACTGGCCTTCGTCTGGTTCTCGGACCGGCTCAGGCAATGCGGGTCGACCGACCTGACCACGCCCTATTGGGACTGGGCGCCGCGCACCGAGGCGCAGGAGCTCTGGCAGTTCTGGGGCGGCACGCCTCCGGTCCAGCACATCTTCGGCCTGAACGAGGCGCTGCGGATGCTGCTGGACGAGGAGACGCTGCCGCGCGCCTGGGCCCGGCACGAGGGGCTGGCCCGCGCCACCTGGGCCGCGCTGGAGCGCTGGGGCGCCGGCGGCAGCGGCATCGCCCCGCTGGTCGCCGAGCCGCAAGGCCGGGCCCGGTCCGTCACCGCGGCGATCCTGCCCGGCGCCGCGGCGCTGCGTGCATGGACCGCCGCCAAGGCCGGGGTGACGCTGGGCATCGGCCTGGGCGCGCCCGATCCCGACAACGCCCTGCGCATCGCCCATATGGGCCATGCCGGCGCGCCGCAGCTGCTGGGCGTTCTGGCGGCGGTCGAAGCCGGGCTGACCGCGCTGCGGATCCCGCATGGCCCGGGCGCGGTCGAGGCCGCCGCGGCCGAGATCGCCCGGCTGGCCTGAACCCGGCCTTGACGCGCGGGACAAGGCACCCGACCTTCCCCGCAAAGCCACGCGAGGCCGGATGCGCATCACCCCCCTGCCCGAGTTCCAGTCCGAAACCCCGCCGCCTCGTCCGGCGGGCTTCCGGGCCCGGCGCCTATCCGGGGGCGGCGGGGCGCTGATCGGCCGGTTGCGCGACAGCGCTCCGACCGCCGACAGCTTGTCTATGGGCGGCGGCCGCGAAACCCGCCACCGCCGCCCCGCGCCGCCCGGATTTTCGGCGGGCCGGGTCATGGCAGGCCCTGCGGCCATCGCCCGGCCGATTGCAGCGCATAAAGATCGGCCCTCGTCCCGGCTAATAGTTGACAATTTTACCATGACGTTCGATACGGGCGCCAAAGGCGTCAAGGCGGCACGTTTGCGCATGTGCCGCGCCCAAGCAAGAAGCGGACGGATCCCAATGCCGGAACTACTAAGGAACGCCATGACCAAGACGTCGCTGCCGCGCCACCGCGCGGGGACCGCCCTTGCCCTTGTCTGCCTGATGCTGGCCGCGCCGCTTTCAGCGCAGGAAAGCCAGCCGGGCCCCCCGACCGGCACGGCGGCGCCCGAAATCCAGGACCTGGCGCCGGCCCCGCAGGCCGCCGCGCCGCAAGCCCCCGCAAGCAGCACCGCGCAAACCCCGGCATCCGCGCCCCCCAGCGTGCCGCAGCCCGCCCCTGCCGAACCGGCGGCAAGCCCGGCGCCGGCAGCGACGCCTGCGACGCCGCCGGCGGCGGACAACGCCCCTGCCGCGACCGGCCCCGCCGGCGCCCAACCCCCCGCAGCCGCCGCTCCGACGGAAACGCCTGCGGAAACCCCGGCCGCCCAGCCGCAGCCGGCAGGCTCCGGCATCCTGCCGCAAGCGGTGCAGGACGCGCTGGCGCCCATGCTGAACCCGCCGGCCCGCGATCCGAACCTGCCGCATGACCTGTCGCCCTGGGGCATGTTCCTGGCCGCCGACTGGGTGGTGAAGGGGGTGATGATCGGCCTGGCCATCGCCTCGGTCATCACCTGGACGGTGCTGGTCGCCAAGATGCTGGAGCTGATGGGCGCCATGAACCGCGCGCAATCCGGCATCCGCCGCATCGAGACCGCCGCCAGCCTGCCCGCCGCCCTGTCGGCCGCCGGCAATCGCCGCGACCCGGTCTCGCGCATGATCCGCGCCGCGGCGGGCGAATACGACCGCTCGGCCCCGGCGCTGGACCAGGCCGGCGACAGCGGCGTCAAGGAGCGCGTCGAATCGCATCTGGACCGCATCGAGGCCAGCGCCGGCCGCCGCATGAGCCGGGGCACCGGCGTGCTGGCCACCATCGGCTCGACCGCGCCCTTCGTCGGGCTGTTCGGCACCGTCTGGGGCATCATGAACAGCTTCATCGGCATTTCCCAGGCGCAGACCACCAACCTCGCCGTGGTGGCGCCGGGCATCGCCGAGGCGCTGCTGGCCACCGCCATCGGCCTGGTCGCCGCCATCCCGGCGGTGGTGATCTACAACGTCTTCGCCCGCGCCATCACCGGCTATCGCCTGCGGCTGGCCAACGCCGCCGCCGGGGTCAAGCGCCTGGTCAGCCGCGACCTCGACTTCCGCGGCGCCGTTCCGCACCGGGAGGTCTGAGCCATGGCCGGCGGCTTCCGCGAGAGCCAAGGCGACGATCTGGTCGAGAACCACGAGATCAACGTCACGCCCTTCATCGACGTGATGCTGGTGCTGCTGATCATCTTCATGGTCGCGGCGCCGCTGGCGACGGTCGATGTGAATGTGGATCTGCCGGTGTCGAACGCCACGCCGGCGCAGCGCCCCGACCAGCCGGTCTATGTCACCGTCAAGCCCGACCTGACGCTGGCCATCGGCAACGAGGACGTGCCGGCCGGCGGGCTGGCCGCGGCGCTGGGGATGGCAACCGGCAACGACCGCGAGCAGCGCATCTTCCTGCGCGCCGACCGCGAGGTGTCCTATGGCGACCTGATGGGGGTCATGAACACGCTGCGCGAGACCGGCTATCTGAAGATCGCCCTGGTCGGGCTGGAGGCCGCGGCGGCCGGCACCCCGGCCCCGGCCGCCGCAACCGCTGACGGGGCCGTGCAGCCATGAGCCGGAACGCCCCCTCGGCCCTGCGCGAGGGCGCGCTCTGGGGCGGTGCCGCCGTGGTGGTGCTGGCCGCGCATCTGGGCGGCGCGCTGTGGATCATGCACGGCGCCAAGGCCGCGGCGCCTCCGGGCCTGCCCGATCCGGTCTTCGTCGACCTGGCGCCGGCCCCGCAGGCCGCCGCGCCGCTGGACGAGGCCGAGACCCCCGACATGGCCGAGGCGGAACCCGAGCCGGAACCCGAGCCCCAGCCAGAGCCGGAGCCGGAGGAGATCGTCCTGCCCGAGCCGCTGCAGGAACTCGAGCCGCTGCCCGAGATGACCTCGCTGTTCCCGCCGCCGGCCGATGCGGTGGCGCTGCAGAAATCCGCCCGCCCGAAAGAACGCCCCGAGCGCGAGCCGGAACCGGAACCCGAGCCGCAGGTCGCCGAAAAGCAGCCCGAGCCCCGGCGCGAGAAAAAGGAAAAGGCCCCGCAAGACCAGCCGGCCCGCCAGGCCACCACCCGGCTGCGCGCCCCGCAGGCCGAGCGCACCGCGGCACCGCAGGCGCAGGTCGGTGCTGCCCCCAGCGCCCGCCAGGTGGCAAGCTGGCAATCCAAGGTGCAGGCGGCCGTGGCGCGGCACATGCACCGCACGCGCCTCTCGGCCGGTCGCGGCGGCTCGGTCACGGTGACCGTGCGGTTCAGCGTCGATCCCAGCGGCCGGGTGGCGGGGGCGCGGCTGGCCGGCTCGACCGGCGATCCCGGGATCGACGCGGCGCTGAGCCGTCAGGCCTCGCGCATGCCGCGGATGCCGGCGCCGCCCTCGGGGCAAACGGTGGCGCTGGTGCTTCCGGTCAAGATCCTGCTGCGCTGATCCCCTGCCCGCCGGCGCCCGGCCCGGCCGGCAGCGGCGTCACCCCCAGCAGCGGCGCCAGGCCGCGCACCATCTCGGCCAGCACCCGGGCATCGGCGCCGGATTCGGCATTGCGCCGCCAGACCACCGCCAGATCGCGCGAGGGCGCCGGCACGGCAAAGGGCACGATGCGCAGCCGGCCGTCGCGATTCTCGTCCGCCAGCGCCAGTTGCGGGATCAGCGTCATGCCCATGCCGCTGGCCACCATCCGCATCAGGGTCGCCATCGACGCCGCCTCGAGGTTCAGCTTGCGGCGCGGATCGCGCAGACCGCAGACCTCCAGCGCCTGATCGCGCAGGCAATGGCCGTCGGCCAGCAGCAGCAGCCGCTCGGCCTCGATGCTTTCGGGTCGGGCGGGACCGGCCAGATAGGTGGTGTCGTCCTCGGACAGTGCCACCAGGAAGGCGTCGCGCAGCACCGGCTCGGCCTGGATCCCGGCATCGCCCGCCGGCAGGGCCATGATCCCGGCATCGAAGCGATGGCTGACAATGCCCCCCACCAGTTCGTCGGTGACGACCTCGTGCAGTTCCAGGTCCAGCGCCGGATGGCTGGCGCGCAGGGCCGGGACCAGATGCGGGATCAGATAGGGCGCCACCGTCGGAATGATCGCCAGCCGCAGCCGCCCCGACAGCGGCTCGCGCCCGGCCCGCGCCAGGGCATCCAGCCGCTTCGCCGTGTCGATCAGTTCCTGCGCCACCGGCAGCAGCCGTTCGCCCAGCGCCGTCAGCCGCACCGGCGCGGCGCCGGCGCCGCGCTCGAACAGCGCGCCGCCGAGCCGGCCTTCCAACTGGGCGATCTGGCTGGACAGGCCGGGCTGCGAGACATGCACCACCTCGGCGGCGCGGCCGAAATTGCCCTGCCGGGCAACGGCCAGGAAATAGGTGATCTGGCGAAGCGTGAAGTTCATAAGCCGTGATTATCACGCAGCCCCGGAACCACAAGCGGCACTCAAGCGGGCAGACGGTCCACCAGCAGCTTGTCGATGCGATGGCCGTCCATGTCCACCACCTCGAGCCGCCAGCCCTGCCAGTCCACGCGGTCGCCCGCCTGCGGCAGCCGGCCCGCCAGCTCCAGCACCAGCCCGGCCACGGTGGAATAGTCGTGATCCTCGGGCAGCGGCACCGAGAGGCGGTCGGCGAATTCGTCCACCGGCATCCAGCCGGCGACCAGCAGGCTGCCGTCCTCGCGCATGACGACCTTGGGTTCGTCGTCGTCGAGTCCGGCAAATTCGCCGGTGATCGCCTCCAGCACGTCCATGGGCGTCACCACGCCCTCGAAATGGCCGTATTCGTCATAGACCAGCAGCATCTGGCCGGGCGCGGCGCGCAGCCGGGCGATGACCTCGGGCGCATCCATGGTCTCGGGGATGATCGGGGCGGGCTGCATGACCTCGCGCAGGTCGATGGCTTCGGCCCGGCTTTGTGACATCAGGTCCAGGCTGGCGACCACGCCGATCATGTTGTTCGGATCGCCGTCGCTGACCGGCAGGCGGGTGCGGCGGCTGTCCTGGAACTTGCGCGCCATCTCCTGCCAGCTGTCCGCGACATCGACGGCCGGGATGTCGCGCCGCGGCGTCATCAGCCCGCGGGCGCTGCGGTCGGCGATGCGCATGACCCCGGCGATCATCTCGGTCTCGGCCCGGTGCATGACGCCGGCGGTCTCGGCTTCCGAGATGACGAGCTTGATCTCTTCGTCGCTGATGGTCTGCCGGTCCTCGCCCGATTGCCCCAGCGCCGCCAGCAGCAGCTTGCCCGAGCGGTCGAGCAGCCAGACCAGCGGCGCCGCCCCGCGCGAAATCGCCCGCATCAGCGGCGCCACCCGCACCGCCACCCGCTCGGGCGCCTTCAGCGCCAGCTGCTTCGGCACCAGCTCGCCGACGATCAGCGACAGGTAAGTGATGGCGACGACCACGCCGCCCATGCCCAGCGGCTGCGCCAGCGAGGCGGGCACGCCCCAGCCCGGCAGCGCCGCCGCCAGCCGCGCACCCAGCGTCGCGCCAGAGAAGGCGCCCGACAACACCCCGACCAGGGTGATGCCGATCTGGACCGAACTGAGGAACCGGCCCGGATCCTCGCCCAGGGCCAGGGCGGTGACGGCGCCGCGGTCGCCGCGCTCGGCCAGAACCTTCAGCCGCGCCGGCCGGGCCGAGACGATGGCCAGCTCGGACATGGCCAGCAGGCCGTTCAACAGCGTCAGCACAAGGACGATGGCGATCTCAAACCACATGGGGAGAACTCGGGTGCTTTCGGAAATGGGCCGGATCGAGAGTGCGGCCACGGGCCGCCCATCTCTCGTAAGGATCGTCGATCATGCGCGTATCGGCATCTGACTCCGGCTGGGACATGACGCAGTATAGACCGCCGGCGCGCCAGCACAATCGCCCTGACCGGATTTCTGCCGCCGCGTCCGGCTTTGGGCGGATTCCGGAATACTTGACGTTGCGGCAGGCGTTTCCATTGCTTCGCATGGGCTTATGGCAATCCGCCTGTTTCGGCCCTAGCGTGAAACCTGTGTGACCATTGCGCGGATGGGGAAGCGACCATGCCAGACACCGACAAGGAGCGGCCGGAAAAGATCGTGCTTGTCCTGCAGGGCGGCGGCGCGCTGGGGGCCTATCAGGCCGGCGCCTACGAGGCGCTCTGTCGCAGCGGACAGCAGCCGGAATGGCTGGCCGGCATCTCGATCGGCTCGATCAACGCGGCGCTGATCGCCGGCAATCCCCCCAAGCGGCGGCTCGGGGCGCTGCGCCGGTTCTGGGAAGCGGTGACCGGCGCGCCCTGGCTTCTGGGCCATTGCTTCGAGGGTGGGCCGCTGGCCGACCCGATGCGCGCCTTCTGCAACGAAAGCCGGGCCACGCTCAGCACCATGCTGGGCGCCCCCGGCTTCTTCCGCCCGCGCCTGCCGGACCTGTTCTCGTTCCTGCCCGGCTTGATGCGGCAGACCAACTGGTATGACACCTCGCCCTTGCGCGCGACGCTGCTGGAGCTGGTCGATTTCGCCTATCTCAACGAGGCGGGGCCGCGGCTGAGCGTCTGCGCCGTGGATGTGCAGACCGGCAACTTCACCTGCTTCGACAGCCGCGAGACGTCGATCACCGTCGATCACATCATGGCCTCGGGGGCGCTGCCGCCCGGCTTTCCGGCGGTCGAGATCGACGGCCGGCATTATTGGGACGGCGGGCTGGTCTCGAACTCGCCGCTGCAGGTCGTGCTGGACCGGCCCGCCCGGCGGCCGCTTTGCATCTACCAGGTGGACCTTTATCCCTCGCGCGACCGCCTGCCCCGGACCATGGCCCAGGTCGAGCAGCGCGAGCGCGAGATCCGCTTTTCCAGCCGCACGCGGTTCAATACCGACGAATTCCGTAACCGCCATGCGCTGTCGCGGGCCGCGCGCCGGCTGCGCCAGCGGCTGCCCGAGGCGTTCCGCGACGACCCGGACCTGCAGATGCTGATCGAAGCCGGCCCGTCGCAGCCGGTCAGCCTGATGCACCTGATCTATCGCCACGCCGATTATGAAAGCGCCTCCAAGGATTACGAATTCTCGCGCCTCTCGATGCTGGACCATTGGCGCGACGGGCGGCGCGATGCCGAACGCTCGCTGCGCCATCCGCGCTGGACCGGCCGGCAGGTGCCCGAGGACGGGCTGATGGTGTTCGACATGAACGACCCGCACCGGCCCGAGGCAGCGGCGGACTGAGCGCCGCGCCCGGCGGGCATCGCCGCTGCTGCGGCGCCCGGCTGGCTACTTGCCGAACAGCTCGCGCAGCCCCAAGGGCTGGCAGCGCCGGAATTGCGGCGGCGCGGTGACGCTGGCTCCCAGCTTGGCGGCCGCGTGCCAGGGCCAGCGCGGATCGTAAAGCACCGTCCGGGCCAGCGCGATCATGTCGGCATCGCCGGTGGCGACGATGGCCTCGGCCTGCTCGGGCTCGGTGATCAGGCCGACGGCAATGACCGGAATCCCGACCGCCTGCTTGACCGCCCGCGCCAGCGGCACCTGGTAGCTCGGGCCGACCGGGATCTGCTGGCGCGGATCCAGCCCGCCGCTGCTGACATGGATGGCGGCGCAGCCCCGCGCCTCCAGCGCCCGCGAAAAGGCGATGCTGCCTTCGATGTCCCAGCCGCCCTCGACCCAGTCGGTGCCCGAGATCCGCACGGTGACCGGATAGCCCGCCGGCACCGCGTCCCGCACCGCCTCGAAAACCTCCAGCGGAAAACGCATGCGGTTTTCCAGGCTGCCGCCATAGTCGTCCTCGCGCCGGTTGGACAGCGGCGACAGGAACTGGTGCAGCAGATAGCCATGCGCCGCATGGATCTGGATCGCGTCGATCCCCAGCCGCACCGCCCGCCGCGCCGCCTCGGCAAAGGCGTCGCGCACCCGCGCCAACCCGGCGCGATCCAGCGCCACGGGCGGGTTCTCGCCCTCGGCGAAGGCCCGGTCCGAGGCCGAGACGGTCTGCCAGCCATTCGCCGCATCCGGCGCGATCTGCGCCCCGCCGTCCCAGGGCTTGGCGGTCGAGGCCTTGCGCCCGGCATGGGCCAGCTGGATGGCGACGGGCATGTCGGACCAGGCCCGCACGCCCTTCAGCACCCGGTCCATCGCCGCCTCGGTCGCATCGTCCCACAACCCGACATCGGCATAGGAGATGCGGCCCTCGGGCAGGACGGCGGTGGCCTCGATGGTCAGGATGGCCGCGCCGGAATGCGACAGCGCGCCGAGATGGATCAGGTGCCAGTCGGTCATCCGCCCGTCCTCGGCCGAATACATGCACATGGGCGCGATGACGATCCGGTTCGCAAGGCTCTGACCGCCAATGGCGATCGGCTCGAAAAGTGTCGGTTTGGGCATGAAGGCGATCCTTGCTGTTGCCCGTTCCAGATAAGCCTCGGCCGCCGCGCCGCAAGCCCCCGCCCCCGCGCTTCACCGTTTCCCAAATACCCCGGGGGAGTCGCGGAACGCGACGGGGGCAGAGCCCCCGCCGCCCGCGATCAGAAGCTGTTGCGCTCGTGATAGGTGCGCAGGAAGTTCTGGATGCGCTGGTCCTTCGGCGCGTGGAAGATGGCCTGCGGGCTGTCCACCGCCACCAGCTCGCCCTTTTCCATGAAGGCGACCTGATCGGCGACATGGGCGGCAAAACCCATCTCATGCGTGACCACCACCATGGTCATGCCCTCGTTCGCCAGCGCCTTCATCACGTTCAGCACCTCGCCCACCAGCTCGGGATCCAGGGCCGAGGTCGGCTCGTCGAACAGCATCAGCCGCGGCTCCATGGCGATGGCGCGGGCGATGGCGACGCGCTGCTGCTGGCCGCCCGACAGGCGCGAGGGGTGGTTGCCCATCTTGTCGCCCAGCCCGACCTTGGTCAGCGCCTCGGCGGCGCGCTTCTCGGCCTCGGCTTTCGACAGGCCGCGGACGCGGATCAGCCCCTCGGCCACGTTCTCCTTGGCGGTCATGTGCGGCCACAGGTTGAACTGCTGGAACACCATGCCGATGGAGCGCCGCATCTCGCGCAGCTTGCGCCCGGCCATCTTCCGCCCCGGCGCCTCGTAGCCCATCAGCTTCCCGTCGATGCGGATCTCGCCCGAATCGTATTCCTCAAGGAAATTGATGCAGCGCAGCAGCGTGGACTTGCCCGATCCGGATGGCCCGATCAGGCAGGTCACCTTGCCCGGCGGGATGGACAGGTCCACGTCCTTCAGCGCGTGGAAGGGGCCGTAATACTTGTTGACCTTGCGGATCTCGACGGCGGATGCCTGCATCGGCTCAGGTCCTTTCGATCAGGTGTTTGGTGATGCGCGTCTCAAGCCGGCGGCCGACGCGCGAGATGGTCTCGACCAGCGCCCAGAAGAACAGCGCCAGCACCAGATTCGCCTCGAGATAGCGGAAGGTCTCGGTGGACATGCGGCTGACCTGATACATCAGTTCGGGCACGGTGATGATCGACAGGATCACCGTCTCCTTGGTCAGGATGATCGAGAAATTGACCAGCGCCGGCAGCGACGAGACCAGGCCCAGCGGCAGCAGGATGCGGCGCACGATGGCCGGCTCGGCCATGCCGATGGCGCGGGCGGCCTCGATCTGGCCATGCGGCACGGCGCGGAAGCCCGAGCGGAAGATCTCGGCGAAATAGGGGCTGCCATAGAGGGTCAGGCCCAGCAGGCCCGCCGGCAGCGCGTCCAGCCGCAGCCCGATCAGCGGCCCGCCGTAATAAAGCACGAAAAGCTGCACCAGGAAGGGCGTGCCGCGGATCACCTCGATATAGGCCTGGATGATCCAGCCCAGCCAGCGCGGCCCATAGCGCTGGAGCAGCGCGACCAGCAGGCCCAGCGCCATGCCGAAGATGGTGCCGAGGATCCAGCACAGCACGGTGACGCCGAAGCCCCTCAGCAGGGCCGGGCCGTATTGTTCAAGGATGCTCCATTCCATCAGACGGCCGTCCTGTGTTCAAGGTAACGTCCCAGCGCCGCAAGGCAGAGGTTGATCGCCAGATAGATGCAGGCGGCGGCGATATAGACCTCGAGCGGGCGGAAGGTGGTGGCGGCCTGCGCCTGGCTGGCGCGGGTCAGTTCGAGGATGCCGACGATCGATACCAGCGAGCTGGCCTTGACCAGCAGGATCAGCTCGTTGACCAGCGCCGGCAGCGACAGGGTGAAGGCCTGCGGCAGGATCACCCGCGTCCAGACGTCGCGCGGCGTCATGCCGATGGCGACGGCGGCCTCGGCCTGGCCCTTGGGCAGCGCCGCGATGGCGCCGCGCCAGATTTCCGAGATATAGGCGCTGGCGCAGATGCCGACGGTGACGACCGCCGCAACGATGGCGGGCACGTCGACGCCGATCACCGGCAGGGTGTAATAGAACACCAGCAACTGCACCAGCAGCGGCACGCCGCGCAGGAAGCTGACCCAGATCGCGGCGAAGCGGCGCAGGGCCGCATAGGGCGAAAGCCGGGCGGCGCAAACCAGCGTGCCGATCACCAGCCCCAGCGCGATACCCAGCACCGAAATCAGCAGCGTATAGCGCGCCGCCCAGAACAGCGGTTCGAAACTTTGAAGGAAGACCGGGATTGAGAACATGCGCGCCTCGCCTTGGCCCTTGGGGAACGGGCGGGGCATCCCCCGCCCGCCAGCGACTTAGTTGGTCGGAACTTCGCGGGGCAGTTCGGTATAGCTGCCCAGCCATTTCTCCTGGATCGCCTTGACGCGGCCGTCATCGGTCATCTTCAGCAGCGCGTCGTTGATGGCCTTGGCGAAGCTTTCGCTGTCGGCGTCCTTGCGCAGCACCCAGGCGAAATAGGTCGGCTGGCCGAACTGGGCCGGTTCGAACAGGGCGAAGGTCTCGGAGCGGTTCTTCACCAGATAGGTCAGGTTCGGCAGCGAGCCCGCCACCGCGTCCAGACGGCCGGCAGCCAGGTCGGCATAGGCCTCGTCGGTGGTGCCGTATTCCTTGACCGTCACCCCGCCCAGGCTTTCGCCATAGGCCGAAAGCTGCTTGAACTGCGCCGTGCCCTGCTGCACGCCGACGGTCTTGCCCTTGATGTCCTCGGGCTTGGTCAGCTCGGTGTTCGAGGCGGCCTTGACCAGCGAGACGGTGGCGTCGGCGATCGGCAGGGTGAAGGTATAACGCTCCAGCCGCTCGGGGGTGATGGTGACGGGCGCGATCACGATGTCGAACTTCTTGACTTCGAGGCCCGGCAGCTCGGCGGTCCAGGGGATGTCCTGATAGACCGGCTCGACGCCGATTTCCTTGCTGACCTCGTCGAACAGATCCTTGGTCATGCCCTCATAGGTGCCGTTGTTCAGCATGTCGAAGGGGGCATAGTGCATGTCGGTCGCGGTGACGATCTTGCCCGCCGCCTTGACGTCGGCCAGCTGGTCGGCCTGCGCGGCGGTGCCCAGCGCGAGCAGGCCGATGGCGGCGGCTTTCAGACTCATGTGAAAACTCATGTCTTTCTCCTTGTTGGACAGGTAATGGGCGCGGCCACGGAGCGTTGCGCAGCCCACGCCCCTTGGATCAGAGAATCCCGGGCAGATTCAACCCGTGCTCCCGCGCGCAGTCCAGCGCGATCTGATAGCCCGCGTCAGCATGGCGCATGACGCCGGTGGCCGGATCGTTCCACAGCACCCGGGCCAGCCGCGCATCGGCATCCTCGCTGCCGTCGCAGCAGATCACCATGCCGGAATGCTGCGAAAAGCCCATGCCGACGCCGCCGCCATGATGCAGCGACACCCAGGTCGCGCCCGAGGCGGTATTCAGAAGCGCATTCAGCAGCGGCCAGTCGGAAACCGCGTCCGAGCCGTCCTGCATCGCCTCGGTCTCGCGGTTCGGCGAGGCGACCGAGCCCGAGTCGAGATGGTCGCGGCCGATGACGATGGGCGCCTTCAGCTCGCCATTGCGCACCATCTCGTTGAAGGCGAGGCCCAGCTTGTGGCGGATGCCAAGGCCGACCCAGCAGATCCGCGCCGGCAGCCCCTGGAAGCTGATGCGCTCGCGCGCCATGTCCAGCCAGTTGTGCAGATGCGGGTCGTCGACCAGTTCCTTGACCTTCTGGTCGGTCTTCAGGATGTCCTCGGGATCGCCCGACAGCGCCGCCCAGCGGAACGGGCCGATGCCCTTGCAGAACAACGGCCGGATATAGGCCGGCACGAAGCCCGGGAAGGCGAAGGCGCGCTCGAAGCCTTCCTCCAGCGCCATCTGGCGGATGTTGTTGCCGTAATCGACGGTCGGGATGCCTGCGTCATGGAAGGCTACCATGGCCTCGACCTGCTGGCGCATCGACTTGCGGGCGGCGGCGGCCACCGCCTTGGGATCGGTTTCCTGGCGCGCGCGCCATTCGGCGACGGTCCAGCCCTGCGGCAGATAGCCATGCACCGGGTCGTGGGCCGAGGTCTGGTCGGTCACGATGTCGGGACGCACGCCGCGCTTGACCAGTTCCGGGAACACGTCGGCGGCATTGCCGATCAGCGCCACGGATTTCGCCTCGCCGGCCTTGGTCCAGCGGTCGATCATCTCCAGCGCCTCGTCGAGGCTGTGGGTCTTTTCATCGACATAGCGGGTGCGCAGGCGGAAATCGGCGCGGGTCTCGTCGCATTCCACCGCCAGGCAGCAGGCCCCGGCCATGACCGCGGCCAAAGGCTGGGCGCCGCCCATGCCGCCAAGCCCGGCGGTCAGGATCCACTTGCCCTTCAGGTCGCCATTGTAGTGCTGGCGCCCGGCCTCGACGAAGGTCTCGTAGGTGCCCTGGACGATGCCCTGGCTGCCGATATAGATCCAGGAACCGGCGGTCATCTGGCCGTACATGGCCAGGCCCTTCTTATCCAGCTCGTTGAAATGGTCCCAGTTCGCCCAATGCGGCACCAGGTTCGAGTTGGCGATCAGCACCCGCGGCGCGTCCTTGTGGGTCTTGAACACGCCGACCGGCTTGCCGGATTGCACCAGCAGCGTCTCGTCGGTTTCCAGCTTCTTGAGGCTGTCGACGATCAGGTCGAAATCCTTCCAGGTGCGGGCGGCGCGGCCGATGCCGCCATAGACCACCAGCTCATGCGGGTTCTCGGCCACGTCGGGATGCAGGTTGTTCATCAGCATCCGCATCGGCGCCTCGGTCAGCCAGCTTTTCGCGGTGATCTCGGGACCGGTGGGCGGGAAGATGTCGCGGGTGTTGTGACGGGGGTTGTCCATCTGGGTCTCCGTTCAGGCCAGCATGTTGCCGGAAATGATGATGCGTTGGATTTCGGACGAACCTTCGTAGATCCGCATGATGCGCAAATCGCGGTTGATCCTCTCGATGGGAAAGTCGCGGGTGTAGCCATAGCCGCCATGCAATTGCAGCGCGGTGTCGGCGATCTTGCCCGCCGCCTCGCTGGCCGCGAGCTTGGCCATGCTGGAGGCCAGCGAGAAGCGCCCGCCGCCGTGATGCGCCGCCTGCCGCTGCCGCGCCGCGTCCTGCGACAACAGCAGCGCCTGGCGATAAGCGACGCCCATGTCGGCGATCATCCAGCGGATGCCCTGCCGGTCGGTCAGCCGCTCGCCGCCGATCACGCGGTCCTTGGCATAGGCGATGGCGGCTTTCATCGCCGCCTCGGCCAGGCCCAGGCATTGCGCAGCGACCTCGATGCGGCCGTTGTCCAGCACCTGCATGGCGGTGCGGAAGCCCCTGCCCTCCTCGCCCAGCAGCGCGTCCTCGGGCAGCTGGCAGTCGAGGTTCAGGGTGAAGACATGCCCACCCTTCAGCCCCATGGTCTTTTCCGGCGCGCCCGGCTCCAGCCCCGGCGTCCCTTTCGGCAGGATGAAGGCCGAGATGCCGCGATGGCCCTTGTCGGGGTCGGTCACCGCATAGACGACGATGAAATCCGCCACCCCGCCGTTCGAGATGAAGCATTTCGTGCCCTTCAGGTGCCAGCCGGTTTCCGTGCGGCGGGAGCGGGTCTTCATGTCGGCGGGGTCCGAGCCGGCGGTGGGCTCGGTCAGGGCGAAGGCGCCCAGCGCCTCGCCCGTCGCGGCCTTTTGCAGCCATGCCTGCTTCTGCGATTCAGACCCGCCGATCAGGATCGAATCGGTCGCCAGGTAATGCGCCGTCAAGGCCGAGGCCGTGGACCCGCAGGCCCCCGCCACGATGGCGACCGCGCGCAAAAGCGCCGGGGCCGAAATGCCCGAGCCGCCATAGGCCTCGGGCAGGTTCGCGCCCATCATCCCGGCCTCGCCCAGCACGGCAAGCTGGTCGTGGACAAAGGCCGAGGTCTCGTCGGTTTCCGACGCCTTGGGCGCGATCTGCTCGGCGCAGATGCGCTCCAGCACGTCGCAGAACAGCCGCTCTTCCTCGGCCAGCATGTGCCAGTCGTCGCTCATGCGGTTTCCTCCAATCCGAATGCGCGCAGAATGGCGGCGCGGTCGCCGCCAAGGCGCGGGGCCGGGGTCTCGGCCAGGGGTTTCTCTGCATCGAAGCGCACCGGCTGGCCGACGACCGGGTTCCGACCCAGCAGGCTGACCAACCCGCGCGCGCGGGCGTGATCGTTGTCGGCCGCCTGGGCAATGTCCCAGATCGGCGCGGCGGGCAGGCCGACGCCGGCCAGCGCCGCCACGGCGGCCTCGGTGCTCAGGCGCGAGGACCAGGCCTCGATCAGCGCCTTGACCTCGGGTTCATGCTCGGTGCGCGATTCGTCGCTGGCGAAACGCGGGTCCGTCGCCGCCTCGGGCGCACCGATCAGCTGCGCCAGCGCGGCGAATTGCTTGCCCGACAGCACCGCGATCACCACCTGCCCGTCGCTGGTGGCAAAGCAGCCGAAGGGCGTCGACAAGGGATGGCGGTTGCCGACCCGCTGCGGCAGCTTCTCGGCGTAGAAATGCAACGCATGGCTGGTCGTCAGCATGGAAAACAGCGCGTCATACATCGCCACGTCCAGCACCGCGCCCTGCCCGGTGGCGTTGCGCCCGACCAGCGCCGCCATGATCGACCAGCTGGCAAACAGGCCGGCCAGCAGGTCGGCGATGCTTTCGCCGGTCTTCAGCGGCGCGCCGCCTTCCTCGCCGGTGCCGGCCATCAGCCCGGACATGGCCTGCACCACCAGGTCATAGGCCGGCAGGTCGCGGAACGGCCCCTGCTGGCCGAAGCCCGAGATCGAGCAATAGACCAGCCGCGGGTTTGCCGCGCGCAGCGCCTCGGCACCCAGCCCCAACCGGGCCGCGACGCCGGGGCGGAAATTCTCGACCACCACATCCACCTGCGCCGCGATGGCCTTGGCCAGCGCCAGGTCGGCGGGATCCTTCAGGTCCAGAACCAGGCTTTGCTTGCCGCGGTTGTTCAGGGTGAACAGCGCGCTTTCGCCGTCCTTGAACGGGCCGATATGCCGGTAGTCGTCGCCCGAGGGCGGCTCCAGCTTGATGACCTCGGCCCCCAGATCGGCCAGCAGCGCGGTGCAATAGGGCCCCGCCAGCACCCGCGACAGGTCCAGCACCTTGATACCCGCAAGCGGCTTCATGCCCGCAGCTCCGGCGCCAGCGCGGCGAGGCGCTCCAGGATCGCCCCAAGCGTCACCCGCAGGCTCTCGGCCTTCCGCTCGTCATAGGCGAAGGGCGGGGCCTCGGTGGCCAGATGCGTCGCCTGCGCCAGCTCCATCTGGATGGCGTGCACGCGCTGTCCCGGCCGGCCGTAATGCCGCGTCGTCCAGCCGCCCTTGAAGCGGCCGTTCAGCACATGGCTGCGGCCGGTGGCGGCGCAAGCCTCGAAGGTGGCGGCTTCGATGCGCTTGTCGCAGGATGCGCCGCTATTGGTGCCGATGTTGAAATCCGGCAGCACGCCGTCGAACAGAAAAGGGATCACCGAACGGATCGAATGGCAGTCATAAAGGATCGCAACCCCGTGCTTCGCCTTCACCCGCTCGATCTCGGCGGCCAGCGCCGCGTGATAGGGGGTATGGAAGCGAGCCTTGCGCTCGGCGATGTCCTCCTCCGTCGGCTCCGCCTCCCAGATCGGCTCGCCGTCGAAATCGGTCAGCGGCACCAGACCGGTGGTGTTCTGGCCGGGATAGAGGCTCGCATCGTCCGGGCCGCGATTCGCGTCGATGACATAGCGGTGGAAGGTCGCCCGCACCGTGGTCGCACCGGGCAGAAGCCCGTCATAAAGCCGCTCGATATGCCAGTCGGTATCGGCCAGCACCTGCCCGCGCGGATTCAGCGCCGCGCGGATCTTCTCGGGCAGCCAGGTCCCGGTATGCGGCAGGCCGAGAATGACCGGGCTGTCGCCCTGGACGACTTCGACGGGATTCACGGCCGCACCTCGTCCAGCAGGTGGCCGGGGATGGCGCCGACCAGCACGCCCTCGCGCACCAGCCGGGCAGATTCGGCCAGGTCCGGGGCAAGGTAGCGGTCCTGCTGCAGCGCCGGCACCGTCCGGCGCAATGCGGCGATCACCGCCCGCAACGGGGCCGAGGTCGCCAGGGGCGCGCGGAACTCGACGCCGGCGCTGGCGCAAAGCGCCTCGATCCCCAGAATCTGCGCGAGGTTCGCGTTCATGCGCTTCAGCCGCCGCGCGCCATGCGCGGCCATGGAAACGTGATCCTCCTGGTTGGCCGAGGTCGGCGTCGAGTCGGTCGAGCAGGGCGTCGCCAGATGCTTGTTTTCCGACATCAGCGCCGCCGAGGTCACCTCGGCGATCATCAGCCCCGAATTCAGCCCCGGATCGGGGGTCAGGAAGGGCGGCAGGTCGTGCGACAGCGCCGGATCGACCATCAGCGCGATGCGGCGCTGGGAAATCGCGCCGATCTCGGCGATCGCCAGCGCGATCTGGTCGGCGGCGAAGGCCACCGGCTCGGCATGGAAATTGCCGCCCGAGACGATGCGGTCGGCGCCGACCAGCACCAGCGGGTTGTCGGTGGCGGCGTTCGATTCGATCTCCAGCGTCCGGGCGGCCTGCCAGAGCAGGTCGATACAGGCGCCCGTCACCTGCGGCTGGCAGCGGATGCAATAGGGATCCTGCACGCGGGTGTCGCCCTCGCGGTGGCTTTCGCGGATCTCTGACCCGTCCATCAGCGCGCGGATGGTCCGGGCGGCGACGATCTGGCCGCGATGGCCGCGCAGCGTGTGGATCTCGTCCAGGAAGGGCGCGGTCGAGCCCATGATCGCGTCGGTCGACAGCGACGAGGTGACCAGCGCCGCACGGGCGCTTGCGAAGGCCTCGAACAGCCCGGCCAGCGCGAAGGCGGTCGAGACTTGGGTGCCGTTGATCAGCGCCAGCCCCTCCTTGGCGGCCAGCACCACGGGCTTGAGCCCCGCAGCGGCCAGCGCCTCGGCCGAGGGCATCTCGCGGCCGTCATAGGTCGCACGGCCCTCGCCCAACATGGCGGCGGCCATATGCGCCAGCGGCGCCAGGTCGCCCGAGGCGCCGACCGAGCCCTGCGACGGGATCACCGGCAGCACGCCGCGGGCCAGCATGGCTTCGATGAGCGCGATCACCTCCGGGCGCACGCCCGAGGCGCCCCGGCCCAGCGACAGCAGCTTCAGCACCATGATCAGCCGCACGGTTTCCGGCTCGACCGGCTCGCCGACGCCGCAGCAATGCGACAGGATCAGGTTCCGTTGCAGCGTTGCGGTGTCCTTGGACGCGATCTTGATCGAGGCGAGCTTGCCGAAGCCGGTATTCACGCCATAGACCGGCACCGCGCCATTGGCGGCGGCCTCGATACGGGCGGCGGATTCGGCGATGCCGGGGCGGGCCGAGTCGGCCAGCCGCACGGCCAGCCCCTGACGCCAGACCTGTTCAAGCTGCGCGAGGGTGGTTTCACCGGGGATAAGGATCAGTTCAGACAAGCTCGCCTCCGACGATGCAGGCATGAAGGGGGTTGAAGCCGATGCGATAGGTCAACTCGGCCGGATGCCGGATGTCCCAGACCGCCAGATCGGCGCGCATGCCGGGCGCCAGCCGGCCGCGATCCGCCAGACCCAGCGCATGGGCGGCGTGACGCGTGACGCCGGCCAGACATTCCGAGGGCGTCATGCGAAACAGCGTCGCGCCCATGTTCATGGTCAAGAGCAGCGAGGTCAGCGGCGAGGTGCCGGGATTGCAATCCGTCGCCAGCGCGATCGGCACGCCGGCATCGCGCAGCGCCTGCATCGGCGGATATTGCGTCTCGCGCAGGGTATAGAAGGCGCCGGGCAGCAGCACCGCCACGGTGCCATGGGCCGCCATGGCCTTGATGCCGTCCGGACCCAGATATTCCAGATGGTCCGCCGACAGCGCCCCGTGCTGCGCCGCCATCGCCGCGCCGCCCAGATCGGAAAGCTGCTCGGCATGCAGCTTGACCGGCAGGCCCAGCTTGGCCGCGCGGTCGAAGATCCCGGCCATTTCCTCGCGCGTGAAGGCGATGCCCTCGCAGAATCCGTCCACCGCGTCGATCAGCCCCTCGGCATGGCCGCGCTCCATGCCGGCGATCACCACCTCGCGGATATAGCCGGCGCGGTCGTCCTTGTATTCCGGCGGCAGGGCATGGGCGGCCAGCCAGGTGGTGCGCACCGTCACCTTGCGCAGCTGCCCGATCCGGCGGGCGACGCGCAGCATCTTCAGTTCGCTGTCGATGTCCAGCCCGTAGCCCGACTTGATCTCCAGCGTGGTCACGCCCTCGGCCAGCAGCGCATCGACGCGCGGCAGGGCGGATGCCAGCAGCGCCTCCTCATCCGCCTCGCGCGTGGCGCGGACGCTGGACAGGATGCCGCCGCCGGCCCGCGCGATCTCCTCGTAGGAGGCGCCTTCCAGCCGCATCTCGAACTCGCGGGCGCGGTCGCCGCCAAAGACGATATGGGTGTGGCAGTCGATCAGCCCCGGCGTCACCAGCCGCCCGCCCAGGTCGTGCCGCGTCGCATCGGCATACCGTTCCGGCAAGTCCGTTTCCACACCGATCCAGCTGATTCGACCCGCCTCGATCGCCAGCGCCCCCTGCTCGATCAGGCCGTAACCGCCTGATTTTTCGTCCATCGTGACAAGCTGCGCGTGGTAGAGAAGCTGCATCGGATCGCATCCCGGATTGATTTCTCGGTTGTTCTATGTCTAAACTTAATTAATCTCTATGTCTAAACTTATTTTGGCGCAAGCAAGGGTGACGGGATGACGGTTATCTGGGCGGAACGGGCCTTGTTGCCCGATGGATGGGCGGAAAACGTCCGGGTGACGGTCGAACAGGGCCGAATCGCCGCGGTGGAAAAAGACACGGCGCCGCAAGGCCAGCGCGTCGGCCTGCTGCTGCCGGCGCTCGCCAATCTGCACAGCCACGCCTTCCAGCGCGCCATGGCCGGGCTGTCCGAAGCGAAAGGCCCCGAGCCGCGCGACACCTTCTGGACCTGGCGGCAGATCATGTATCGCTTCCTCGACCACCTGACGCCCGAGGATGTCGAAGCCATCGCCGCGCTGGTGCAGATGGAGATGCTGGAGGCCGGCTATGCCACCAATGTCGAGTTCCACTATCTGCACCACCGCCCCGGCGGCGGGCATTACGACAACATCGCCGAGATGGCCGCGCGCATCGCCGCCGCCGCCAGCCGCACCGGCATCGGCCTGACCCTGCTGCCGGTGCATTACCAGTTCGGCGGCGTGGACCGCCGGCCGCTGGCCCCCGGCCAGAACCGTTTCGGCACCACGCCCGAGGAATTCGTGCAACTGGTCGAGGGCGCCGAGACCGCGCTGCGCGCCCTGCCCGCCGATTCCGGCATCGGCGTCGCCCCGCATTCGCTGCGCGCGGTCTCGCCCGAGGGGCTGGCGGCCTGCGTCGCGCTGCGCCCCGGCCGGCCCTTGCACATGCACCTGGCCGAGCAGGTGCCCGAGATCGAGGAAATCAGCGCCGCCTATGGCCGCCGCCCGGTCGAATGGCTGCTGGACAATCACCAGCCTGACCGGCGCTGGACGCTGATCCACCTGACCCACATGACCGAGGACGAAACCCGCCGGCTGGCCGCCACCGGCGCCGTGGCCGGGCTTTGCCCGATCACCGAATCGTCGCTGGGCGACGGCATCTTCAACGGCACCATCTGGGCCGAGGCGAAGGGCCGGCTCGGCTTCGGCTCGGACAGCAACATCCGCATCTCGCTGGTCGAGGAGCTGCGGACGCTGGAATACAGCCAGCGCCTGCGCGACCGCGGCCGGGCGATCCTGGCTGAGCCGGGACGTTCCACCGGCCGCGTGATCTACGAGGCGGGGCTGGACGGCGGCGCCACGGCGGCGGGGCGCGAGACCGGGGCGATCCGGCCGGGGCTCTGGGCCGATCTGGTCGCGGTCGGGTTGGACAACCCGGTGATGTTCAGCCGCAAGGGCGACCAGCTTGTCGACAGCCTGGTCTTTGCCGGGCATGACGGGCTGGTTCGCGACCTGTGGTCGGCGGGTCGCCATGTCGTGCGGGACGGCCGGCATATGGACCGCGACCGCATCATGTCGGAATATCTGGCGACCGTCGCCCGCGTTCAGGATCGCATGTGACCGAGAAAACCGCCCAGATCTCCAAGGCGCAGGCCATCGTCAGCGAGGTGCGCCGCCGCATCGTCGACCGCGAATGGCGCCAGGGCGACCGCATCCCGGACGAGGCGGAACTGGCCGTCGAGTTCGGCGTCGCCCGCGCCACGGTGAACAAGGCCCTGCAGATGCTGGCCGAGGAGGGATTGCTGGACCGCAAGCGCCGGGCCGGCACCCATGTGACGGTGAACCCGGCGCGCAAGGCCACGCTGACCATCCCCATCGTGCGCGAGCAGATCGAGCAGGCGGGGATGGAATACAGCCACCGGGTCATCGCGCAGAAGGAAAGCCCGATCCCGGCCGAGATCGCGCAGCGCATGGAACTGCCCGAGGGGCGGATGCTGATCCACCTGCGCACCGTGCATTACGGCGACGGCAAGCCCTTCCAGGTCGAGGATCGCTGGATCAATCCCGGCGCCGCGCCGGGCGTCGCCGGCATCGACTTCCACCGGGTCAATGCCAATGAATGGCTGGTGCGCAACGCGCCCTGGCTGCGCGCCGACATGGCCTTTTCGGCCGAGAACGCCAATGCCCGCGACGCCCGGCTGCTGGAGACGCGGCAGGGCAGCGCGCTCTTGATCCTGCAGCGCACCACCTTCAACGACCTGGGCGCGATCACCACCGTCCGGGTGGCCTTTCATCCCGGCTATGCCATGATCGCAACGCACTAGGCGCCGCGCCGGCTTCACTTTGCGCGGCCCTTCGCCTAATAGGCTGGCAATCCCAAAAAGGAAAAGCCATGGCCAGCGCCAATCTCAACATCATGATCAAGGCCGCGCGCAAGGCGGGCCGCAGCCTCGTCAAGGACTTCCGCGAGGTGGAAAACCTTCAGGTCTCGGTCAAGGGCGCCGGCGATTTCGTCAGCCGCGCCGACCGCGAGGCCGAGCGCATCATCAAGGAAGAGCTGCGCACCGCCCGCCCGAACTATGGCTGGCTGGGCGAGGAAACCGGCGAAGAGGCGGGCGAAGACCCGACCCGGCGCTGGATCGTCGATCCGCTGGACGGCACCACGAACTTTCTGCACGGCCTGCCGCATTGGGCGGTCAGCATCGCGCTGGAGCACAAGGGCGAGATCGTCGCCGCAGTGATCTTCGATGCCGCCAAGGACGAGATGTTCACCGCCGAGCGCGGCGACGGCGCCTTCCTGAACGACCGCCGCATCCGCGTTTCGGGCCGCCGGCAGATGATCGAATCGATCTTCGCCACCGGCGTGCCCTTCGCCGGGCGGCCGATGCTGCCGGCGACGCTGCGCGACCTGGGCCGGCTGATGCCGCTGACCGCCGGCATGCGGCGCTGGGGCGCGGCCTCGCTGGACCTGGCCTATGTCGCGGCCGGCCGCTTCGACGGCTATTGGGAACGCGGCAACCAGCCCTGGGACATCGCCGCCGGCATCCTGCTGGTCAAGGAAGCCGGGGGGTTCGCCGAATCGATCCGGGGCGAGGAAAGCCCGGTCCAGACCGGCTCGGTCGTGGCGGCCAACCCGCAACTTTTCAACGAATTCGCGGAAATCGTACGCCGGCCGGACTGAGCCCGGCTTGACCTTTCCGCGGCAGGGGCGCATGGCCGGGTTTCCAGCCCAGGATGATGCGCCATGCCAGACAACCGCCAGACGGGGCCGCTGATGGCCCCGGCCGCACAGCCCCCTGCCGTTCCGCCGCCGCATGCCCGGCCGCGCGCCGACCGGCAGGGCGCCGCGATCCTAATGATCTGCGCATCGAGCTTCATCTTCGCGGCGCAGGACGGGGTCTCGCGCTACCTGGGCGCCGCCTATTCGCCGATTTTCGTGATCATGCTGCGCTATTGGTTCTTCGCGCTGTTCGTGATCCTGCTTTGCGCGCGCAGCTCCGGCGGGCTGGGCCGCGCCATCCGCTCGCGCCGGCCGGGCCTGCAGATCTTTCGCGGCGTGCTGCTGGTGGCCGAGGTCGTCGTCACCATCGAGGCCTTCGTGCGGCTGGGCCTGATCAACACCCATGCGATCTTCGCCTGCTACCCGCTGATCATCTCGGCCCTGTCCGGGCCGGTGCTGGGCGAGAAGGTCGGCTGGCGCCGCTGGGCGGCGGTGGCGGTGGGCTTCGCCGGCATCCTGATCGTGCTGAGGCCGGGCAGCGGCGTGTTCAGCGCCAATGCCACGCTGCCGCTGCTGGGCGCGGCGATGTTCGCGCTTTACGGGCTGCTGACCCGGCTGGCCGGGCGCGACGACACCGCCATGGTCAGCTTTTTCTGGACCGGGATCTCGGGCGCCGTCGCCATCACCGCCGTCGGCATCTGGCATTGGGAACCGATCGCCGGCCGCGACATTCCCTGGCTGCTGATGCTCTGCCTGACCGCGGTGGCCGGGCATTTCCTGCTGATCAAGGCCTATGAGCTGGCCGAGGCCTCGGCGCTGCAGCCGTTCTCCTATACGCAGCTGGTCTGGATCAGCATCTTCGGCGTAACGATCTTTGGCGAGCATCTGGCGCCGAACGTCGCCATCGGCGGCGTCATCGTCGTCGGCGCCGGGATGTTCACCTGGTGGCGCTCGCGCCAGCGCGAGCGGGCCGGGTAGCGTCGATGGCCCGCGCCGCCGCCAGGGCGGGCGGCGGGCCCAGCACCTCGGCCAGCACCCCGCCGGCGGCAAAGGGCAGCAGGCTGCGCGCCGGTATCCGCGGCCGCGACGATTGCGCCAGACGGATCGGCGGCGGCGCCGGCGCGGGTTTCACCCCGCCCCCGGTCAGATCCCAGGTCGGCACCAGCGGCACCGGCGCACCCTTGATGCGGGCGCGATAGACCGGCAGCGACTCGGCCACGCGCATGACGTAGTTGCGCGTCTCGTCGAAGGGGATCATCTCGACCCAATCCACCGGATCGACCTGGCCGCGCAGGTCGCCGAATTCGCCCAGCCAGCGCGCCGACCGCCCCGGCCCGGCATTGTAGCCCGCCGCCACCAGCGCGATCGAGGGGCCGAAGCGTTCGCGCAGCCCGGCCAGATAGGCCGCGCCCAGCCGGGCGTTATAGGCGGCGTCGCGGGTCAGCCGCGCCTGCTCGAAGGGCTCGCCGACCTTGCGCGCCATGGAACGCGCGGTGTCGGGCATGACCTGCATCAGCCCCAGTGCCCCGGCATGCGAGGACACGGTATGGTTGAACTCGCTTTCCCGCCGGGCGATGGCCATGACCAGTTCGGGCGGCAGGCCCAGTTCGCTGCTTTCAAGACCGGTCAGCGGGAAATAGGCGGCGGGATAGACCGCGCCCTTGGCGGCGGCGGCCTTGGCCAGCCGCAGCGCGTGCCAGGGCAGGCGCATTTCCAGCATCATCCGCGCCATGCGGCCGATATCCTCGGGCGCGGCGGTTTCGGCCAGGTGCAGGAAGAAGCGCGCGGCCTGGTCCGTCTCGCCCGCCGCCAGCAGCCAGGTGCCGGCCTGCCAGACCGGATTGTCGCGCAGGGCCGAGCCGCGCCATTCCGGCAGGCTGGTCTCGCTGCGCCCGGCCACGGCCAGCTCTGGCCGCATCGGCAGGCCCAGCTTTTCCGCGGCCAGTTGCCCATACCAGGCCGACTGGTATTCGGCGGCGCTGGCATAGGCCGCGGCGGCGCCCGGCGCATCGCCCCCGGCCTCCAGCGCCCGAGCCTGCCAGTAATGCGCCCGGGACAGCGAGATCGGGCTGGCCACCGCCGTCTCCAGCGTGCGGAAATGCTGCAGCGCCCGGTCGGGCGCGCCGCCGCGCAGCGCCGCATAACCGGCCAGCCATTCCAGATCGGAAAAGGCATCGCTGCCCGGCGGCAGGAAATGCCCGGCGGCCAGCCGTTCCGCCAACGCCCAGTCGCCCTGCCGCAGCGCCAGCCTTGCGTAATCGGCGCGCTTGGGCGCCCAGGCGGCGGGATCGCGCAACGCCTCGGCGCCGGTCGAGCGTTCCAGCATCAGCGCGCGCGCCAGATCCGGCATCTTGGCCCAGACCCGCCAGCGGAAGCGATCCAGCGCCAGCCCGGCATCGTCCCGCTGGTCCCCGGGCAGGGCCAGGATCAGCGCATCCACCCCGGCCTGTCCCGATTGCAGCGCCAGCCGCGCCTTGCCCAGGGCCTGCGCCGGGGCCGAGGCCATGGGCAGCACCACCTGCGCCGCCTGCCATTCGCCCAGATCCAGCAGCCGCGTCAGCCGCGCATCGTGCAGGCCGGCGACCTCGGCGCCATGCGCGGCCAGGAAGATGTCGGCCTCGGGTTTGGTCAGCGCCTGCTCGGACCAGAAGCGGGCGATCTCGGCCTTGGCGGCCTGCGGATCGGTCGCCTGCAGGGCGGCGATCAGCGCCATGGCGCCATTCAGCGTGTCGGGGCGGCGGGGGCCGAACCAGCGGATCACCTCGGCCGGCGGCAGGTCGGTGCGCAGCACCGCATCGCCGCGTTTCCGGAACAGCGCCATGCCCGGCCAATCCGCATGGCGCAGGGCAAAGTCGCGATAGTCCGGCCAGCTGCCCTGCCCGGCCCGCAGCCGCTGCCAGGCGACCAGATCGCGGGCGATGGGGCCGGATTGCGCCGCCTCGGCCGCGGCGGCGGTCCAGTCGCGCGTCCCGGCCGCCGCCAGCGCGCGCGACAGACGACCGGCATCCTCGGCCCCGGCCGGCGCGGCAAGGCCGACCCCCAGGGCCAGCAACGGTCCCAAAATCCTGTCGCGGAAAGGATACATCATGCCCCCATTTCTGTTCGGTTCCGCCGGGCGGCGCAACTCACATCCTTGGCAATCGGCGCGCCCGGATGTAAGTCCCGTCAGAGGCAAATTCAGGATACCCACATGTTCAAAGGCTCGCTGCCCGCGCTGGTCACGCCATTCACCCCGGACGGGGAGCTGGATCTCCCCGCGCTGGAAAAGCTCGTCGACTGGCATGTCGCGCAGGGCAGCCACGGGCTGGTGCCCGTCGGCACCACCGGCGAAAGCCCGACGCTGAGCCATGAGGAACACCGCAAGGTCATCGAGGAAGTGGTGCGCATGGCCGCCGGCCGCGTGCCGGTCATCGCCGGCGCCGGCTCGAACGCCACGCATGAGGGGATCGGCCTGGTCCAGCACGCCCAGGCCGCCGGCGCCGATGCGGCGCTGGTGGTGACGCCCTATTACAACAAGCCGACCCAGGCCGGGCTGATCGCGCATTACACGGCGCTGCACGATGCCAGCGACCTGCCGATCATCATCTACAACATCCCCGGCCGCTCGGTCATCGACATGCTGCCCGAGACCATGGGCCAGCTGGCGAAGCTGCCGCGCATCATCGGCGTCAAGGACGCCACCGGCAAGCTCGAACGGGTCAGCCAGCAGCGCGCCGCCTGCGGCAAGGAGTTCGTGCAGCTTTCGGGCGAGGATGCCACGGCGCTTGGCTTCAACGCCCATGGCGGGGTCGGCTGCATCTCGGTCACCGCCAATGTGGCGCCGAAGCTCTGCGCCGAGTTCCAGGAGGCGACGCTGGCCGGCGACTATGCCAAGGCGCTGGACTACCAGGACCGGCTGATGCCGCTGCACGAGGCGATCTTCATCGAGCCGGGCGTCGCCGGGGCGAAATACGCCATGTCGCGGCTGGGCCTCATCAGCGACCGGGTGCGCCTGCCGCTGGTCGGGCTGACCGACGCCACCAAGGCCCGCATCGACGCGGCGCTGGCCCATGCCGGGCTGATCTGAACGGCGCGCATCGGGCTTGACGACAGGGGCGGGTTTTCCGCCCCTTTTTGGTGCCGCGCCCGGCACCGTTGCCGCATCCGGAGGCGTCGCCCCCCGCAAGACATTCGAACAGGACAGATACCTGCCGCAAGGCGGATGTCCGCCCCGGCTTCCGACGCGCCCGGCTGCCCTGGTAATCCGCTGCCCGCTAATCCCCGGACCGGCGATCGACAAGGCTGGCCTTGTCCGGGTCGGCGAAGGTGGCCCAGTCCTTGCCGGGCGCCGGGCGGGGCAGTTCATCACGGCTCCAGCCCAGATGCATATGGGCCTTGGCGATGAAATAGCCGGTGACGGGCGCGGTCAGGAACAGGAACAGGGTGATCAGCAGCTCGTGCCAGGTCAGCATGCCATGCCGGGCCGGGAACCAGATCAGCGAGGCGATCAGCACCGCCCCCACGCCCAGCGTCGCCGATTTCGTCGGCGCATGCAGCCGGGTCATCGGGTCCGGCAGCTTGACCAGCCCATAGGAGCCGACAAGCCCGAAGAACCCGCCCACCACCAGCAGAACCGAGACGACGATTTCCGCGATCATGCCCGCTCTCCTATTCGATGATGTCGCCGCGCAGGACGAATTTCGCATAGGCCACGGTCGAGATGAAGCCGACCATGGCGAACAGCAGCGAGGCCTCGAAATACATCGTCGTGCCCTTGTCGATGCCGAACAGCGTCAGAAGCGCGATCATGTTGATCGCCATGGTGTCCAGCGCCAGCACCCGATCCGACAGGCCGGGCGCGAACACCACCCGATAAAGGCAGAACAACAGCGCCAGTCCGAAGCAGCCATAGGCGAACAGCAGCGCGTAAGCGATCATTCGAAGATCTCCTTCAGCCGGGCCTCGTAGCGGGTCTTGATCTCGTCCAGCGCCGCCGCCGGGTCGGGGGCGTGCATGGCATGGACCAGCAGGGCGCGGCCGTCCTCGGACAGGTCGCAACTGACCGTGCCGGGGGTCAGGGTGATGGTCGCGGCCAGGGCGGTGATCGCCTCGGGGCGGCGCAGGTCCAGCGGCACGGCGATCCAGGCCGGCTGAAGCGCCCGGCGCGGCATGAACAGCACGATGCGCGCCACGGTGAAATTCGCCTTGGCGATGTCCCAGATCACGACGGCCAGATAGGCCGGGATGCGCTGCGGCTTGCTGTAGCCGGTCGCGCCCGGCCAATAGGGCGCGGTGACCAGCGGCACCACCACGCCGATGATCGCGGCGAAGACCAGCGAACCCACGGCCCAGCGGTTGACCAGCAGCATCCAGACCAGGACCAGCGTGACCGAAAGCCAGGGATGCGGGAACAGGCGGCGGATCATTTCGTGTCCTCCTGCCCTTCCAGCACCGCCGAGACATAGGCGTCGGGGTTGTGCAACTGCGCGGCGGTCGCCTCGGCAAAGCGCATCGCGGGGCCGGCAAAGGCGGTCAGCGCGACGATCCCCGACAGAAGCAGCGCCACCGAGGCCACCGCCAGCCAGTTCGCCGGCGCATCGCCAAGATCCTGGATCGGCTCGTCCGGTTCCAGCTTGGGGCTAAGCGGGGCCGAGGCCTCGGCCGCGGCCGGTTGGGCCGTTGCGGAAGCCGGCGCCGGAGCCGGGGCGGGGCCAAGCTCGAAACTTTTCCAGAAGACGATCGAACCGGCCCGCGACATGGCATAGATGGCGATCAGCGAGGTGATCAGGATGGTGGCCCAGATCCAGACCATCGCCGGCGCCGCCCCGGTGGCCTGCATCACCAAGAGCTTGCCGATGAAACCGGAAAACGGCGGCATGCCGACCACGGCGATGGCCGCGGTGAAATACAGCGCCGCCACCAGCCCGTTGCCCGGCATCACCCGCTCCAGCCGCAGCCACAGGTCGCCCCGGCGCGCGCCGATCATGTCCACGATCAGGAACAGCGCCCCCGCCGCCAGCGTCGAATGGATCATGTAATAGACCGCCGCCGAGGTGCCTTGCGGGGTGAACTGCGCCACCGCGATCATCAGCGTGCCGATCGAGCCGATGGCGGCGAAAGCGGCCAGCCGGCCCAGATGGCGGGTGCCCAGAATGCCGATCTGGCCGATGGCCAGCGTGAACAGCGCCGCCGGCAGCAGCAGGTCGGCCGCCACGCCCTGGGTCACGGCGTCCTGCGGAAAGACCAGCGTGAAGAAGCGAATGATGCCATAGACCCCGACCTTGGTCATGATGGCGAACAGCGCCGCCACCGGCCCCGGCGCATTGGCATAGGTCGAGGGCAGCCAGAAATGCAGCGGCACCAGCGCCGCCTTGACGGCAAAGACCAGCATCAAGAGCACGGCGCCGACGCGCAGCAGCGCCGTGTCCTCGGCCGGCATCGCCGCGACGCGCAGCGCCATGTCGGCCATGTTCAGCGTGCCGGTGACGGAATAGAGCACCCCCAGCGCCGCCAGGAACAGGGTCGAGCCGGCCAGGTTGTAGGCGATATACTGCACGCCCGCGCGCAGCCGCATCTCGCCGCCGCCATGGATCATCAACCCATAGCTGGCGATCAGCAGCACCTCGAAGAACACGAACAGGTTGAAGGCATCGCCGGTCAGGAAGGCGCCGCAAATGCCCATCAGCTGGAACTGCCAGAGCGCATGGAAATGCCGGCCCTTGCGATCCCAGCCCGAGCCGATGGCGTAAAGCTGCACCGCCAGCGCCAGCCCGGCGGTCAGAAGCAGCATCAGCGCCGCCAGCCGGTCCAGCATCAGGACGATGCCGAAAGGCGCGGCCCAGTTGCCCAGCCGATAGACCTGCACGTCTCCGCCGGCAGCCAGGACATTCAGGTAAAGCGCCACCGCGACCAGAAGCGCGGTCCCGGTGACCGAGAACACCCGCTGCAGCAGCAGGTCGTTGCGCATCCACAGGATGATCAGCGGCCCGATGACGGCGGGCAGGACGACGGGGGCGATGATCAGATGGCTCATGCGTCGCCATCCCCCGAGGCGCGATCGGCAGGCGCGGCATCGGCCGGCAGGCGGTCGGCGCGCGGCATGTCCACGCGGTCGTCGCCACCTTCGATGAATGCCCCCAGCGCCATCATCACCACCACCGCGGTCATGCCGAAGCTGATGACGATGGCGGTCAGCACCAGCGCCTGCGGCAGCGGGTCGGTATGGAACTCGACCCCTTTCTGCAGGATCGGCGGCGCGTTCACCACCAGCCGCCCGGTCGAGAACAGGAACAGGTTGATGGCATAGCTGAGCATGGTCATGCCCAGCACCACCGCGAACGTCCGCAGCCGCAGGATCAGATAGACCCCGGCAGCGGTCAGCATCCCGATCGCGCTTGACAGCAGCAGTTCCATCAGCGCCGCGCCTCCTTGCTGGGGTCGATATCCATGGGCTCCAGGTTCACCGTGGCCCCCGCCTGCCGGGCGATCCGCGACAGCGAGTTCAGCGCCAGCATCACCGCGCCCACCACGCACAGGAACACGCCCAGGTCAAAGCCCATGGCCGAGGCCAGCTCGAATTCCTCGAGCCCCGGCAGCTTCACATAGCCATAGGTCGAAGTCAGGAACGGCAGCCCGGCGAACCAGGCGCCGATCCCGGTCAGCCCGGCGGCGATGACACCGGCGCCGATCAGCGCGTGATAGTTGATCTTTTGCCGCTCCTGCGCCCAGGCAAAGCCCGAGGCCATGTATTGCGACACCAGCGCGATGGCGACCACCAGACCGGCGACGAAGCCGCCCCCCGGCATGTTGTGGCCGCGCAGGAAGATATAAAGCCCGACCACCAGCGCGATCGGCAGCACCAGCCGCGTCGCCACCACCAGCATCAGCGGATGCCGGTCGCCGGCTCGGCGGCTGTCATGCACCCAGTTGCGCAGCCGCCGGCCGCTGGCGCCGGCCAGCAGCGTCTCGGTCAGGGCAAAGATGGTCAGGGCGGCGATGCCCAGCACGGTGATCTCGCCGAAGGTGTCGTAGCCGCGGAAGTCCACCAGGATCACGTTGACGACATTGGCGCCGCCGCCCAGCTTGTAGCTGTTCGCCAGCATGTATTCCGAGATCGGCGAAAAGGCGAAATCGCTGCGCATGATCACATAGGCCAGCGCCCCGAAGCCTAGCCCGGTCACGGTGGCGATGAAGGCGTCCAGACCGCGCTTGCGGTCGCGGCTGTCGATCACGGTGAATTTGGGCAGGAAGTTCAGCGCCGCCAGCAACAGGACCACCGTGACCACCTCGACCGAGATCTGCGTCAGCGCCAGGTCGGGGGCCGAGAAATAGATGAAGCTGACCGAGACCATCAGCCCGATGATGCCGACCAGCACCAGCGCCAGGATGCGGTGGCGGTGAAAGGCCACCATGCAGCACGTCGCCACGATCAGGGCCACCCAGCCGATCAGCGGCACCGGCTCGACGGGCAGCATCGGCCGGGTCGCGCCCTGCCAGCCTCCGGTCGAGAAGGCCCAGAAGCCGCAAAGCACCACCGTCAGCGAAAAGGCGGCCAGGGCGCGCGACATCGAGCCATTGGTCAGCCGGTCGGTAAAGATGCCCGCCGCGCCGGCCGCGCAGCGGGTGATGGCGTCGAAGATCGCCTTGGCGTCCGGCCAGACCATCGCCGCCCGCGCCGCCAGCAGCCGGCGGTTCAGCGCCAGCAGCAGCCCCCCGCCAACCAGCGCGGTGATCGACAGCATCAGCGCCGGCGTCACGCCATGCCACAGCGCCAGATGCGGATGCTGGGCCGCGCCGGTGACGGCACTGGCCGAGGCCTCGACCAGCCAGCCGGCCATGCCGGCCGGGAACAGCCCGATCAGCACCACCAGCACCGCCAGCAGCGCCGGGGCCGACCACAGGCCGAAACCCGGATCATGCGGGCGATGCGGGTAATCCCGACGCTCGGGGCCGAAGAACACCTGCCAGACGAAGCGCAGCGAATAGCAGACCGAGAACAGCGCCCCCAGCGTCGCCATCGCCGCCACCAGGCCGGGATGACCCTGCCAGGCGGCATGGGTCGCCTCCTCCAGCATCAGTTCCTTCGACAGGAAGCCGTTCAGCGGCGGGATGCCGGCCATGGACAGCGCCGCCACGGTGCCGATGACGAAAGTCACCGGCATCAGCCGGCGCAGCCCGCCCAGCCGGGCGATCGAGCGGGTGCCGGCCTCGTGGTCGATGATGCCGGCGGTCATGAACAGCGCCGCCTTGAAGGTGGCGTGGTTGATGATGTGAAACACCGCCGCCACCGCCGCCGCCTCGGTGCCGAAGCCCAGCAGCATGGTGATCAGCCCCAGATGCGAGACGGTGGAAAAGGCCAGCAGCGATTTCAGGTCGTCGCGGAAGATGGCGATCCAGGCCGCCAGCACCATGGTCACAAGGCCGGTGGTGGCGACGATGTAGAACCATTCCGGCGTGCCCGACAGCACCGGCCACAGCCGCGCCATCAGGAACAGCCCGGCCTTCACCATGGTCGCGGAATGCAGATAGGCCGAGACCGGGGTCGGCGCCGCCATGGCGTGCGGCAGCCAGAAATGGAACGGGAACTGCGCCGATTTGGTGAAGGCGCCCAGCAGGATCAGCAGCAGCGCCGGCAGATAATAGGGGCTGGCCTGGATCGCCTCGCGCGCCTGCAGGATATCCGAGATATCGAAACTGCCGGCGATATTGCCCAGGATCAGCATCCCCGCGATCATCGCAAGCCCGCCCATGCCGGTCACGGTCAGCGCCATGCGGGCGCCCTGCCGCCCCTCGGGCAGGTGCTTCCAGTAACCGATCAGCAGAAAGGAGGAGAGCGAGGTCAGTTCCCAGAACACCAGCAAAAGCAGGATGTTGTCCGACAGCACGATGCCCAGCATCGCGCCCTGGAACAGCATCAGATAGGTGTAGAACACACCCACCGGATCCTCGCGCGACAGGTAATAGCGCGCATAGGCGATGATCAGCAGGCCGATGCCCAGGATCAGGATGCCGAACAGAAGCCCCAGCCCGTCGATTCGGAAATGCGCGTTAAGCCCCAGCGAGGGCAGCCAGGCAAAGCGCGCCGTGATCACCTCGCCCGCCATGATCCCCGGGATATGCAGACAAAGCCCCAGCAGCGCGATGAAACTTGCCGTCGCGCAAGAGACCGCAGCGACATCGCGCCCCGAGCGGATCAGCAATCCGGGCAGAAGCGCCCCGATGAACGGAAGCACGGCGATCAGCGCTGGCGACATTGTCCCTCGTTCCTTTTCGTGCCCCTCTGTTCGCGGCGGAGGCCTGCGATGTCAAGCAGATGACAAAGCAACTAGGCGATGTTCGCCTTTCGTGCTAACGCTGGGCAAAAAGGGAACAGGCATGAAGATCATCGGCATAGACCCCGGCCTGCGGAACATGGGCTGGGGCGTGATCGCGGTCGAAGGGCCGCGCCTGCGGCATCTCGGCAACGGCATCGTCCATTCCGAAGCGGGCGAGCTGGGTCCGCGTCTCGCCACGCTGTATCGCGGGCTTTGCGCGGTGATCACCCGGCACGCCCCCGATGCGGCCGCGGTCGAACAGACCTTCGTGAACAAGGACGCCTTGGGCACGCTGAAACTGGGCCAGGCGCGCGGCATCGCCCTGCTGGCCCCGGCCGAGGCCGGGCTGGAGATCGGCGAATATGCCCCGAACGCGGTCAAGAAGGCCGTGGTCGGCGTCGGCCATGCCGCCAAGGAACAGATCCAGCACATGGTCCGCTTCATGCTGCCCGGGGTCGAGTTCGCCGGGCCGGACGCGGCGGACGCGCTGGCCGTGGCAATTTGTCACGCCCATCACCTGCAGGGCCGCGCCCTGCGCATCAAGGCAAGCGCATGAGGGTCGGGCCATGATCGGACGCATCGCCGGGGTGATCCTGCATCGGGCGCAGGACCATGTGCTGATCGACGTGCGCGGCGTGGGCTATATCGTCCATGTCAGCGAACGCACCGCCGCCAGCCTGCCCCCCGCCGGGCAGGCGACGGCGCTTTATACCGAATTGCTGGTGCGCGAGGATCTGTTGCAGCTTTTCGGCTTCCCGACGCTTCTGGAAAAGGAATGGCACCGGCTGCTGATTTCGGTGCAGGGGGTGGGGGCCAAGGTGGCGCTGGCGGTGCTGGGCACGCTGGGGCCAGACGGGCTGTCGCGGGCGCTGGCGCTTGGCGACTGGTCGGCGCTGCGCAAGGCGCCCGGCGTCGGCCCGAAACTGGCGCAGCGCGTGGTGATGGAGTTGAAGGACAAAGCCCCGGCGGTGATGGCGCTGGGCGGCGCGCTGACCGTCGATCCCGGCCCGCTGGCCGAGATCGAGCCGGTCGAGACCACCGCCGCCGCTCCGGCGCCGGCCCGGACGGCGCCGGCCTCATCGGCGCAGGCGACGGCGGATGCGCTCTCGGCGCTGGGAAATCTGGGCTATGCTCCGTCCGAGGCCGCTTCGGCGGTGGCCGAGGCGGCCGCCCGGGAACCCGAGGCACCGACCGCGGCGTTGATCCGCGCGGCCCTGCGGCTGCTGGCGCCCAAGGAGTAAGACGATGACCGGAAACCTGCGCACCTTCGTGCTGATGGCCGCCATGACGGCGCTGGTCATGGGCATGGGCTGGCTGATCGGCGGCCAGGGCGGCGCGGTGATCGCGCTGCTGGTCGCCGGCGCCGGCAACATGTTCGCCTGGTGGAACAGCGACAGGATGGTGCTGCGCCAGCAGGGCGCGCATCCGGTCACGCGCCAGCAGGCGCCCGAACTGGTCGACATGGTGGCGGCGCTGGCGCAGCGGGCCGGCCTGCCGATGCCCAAGATCTATGTGCTGGACACCGAACAGCCCAATGCCTTCGCCACCGGCCGCAACCCGGAAAACGCCGCGGTGGCGGTGACGCAGGGCATCCTGCGGGTGCTGAGCCGCGACGAGCTGGCCGGGGTGATCGCGCATGAGCTGGCCCATATCAAGCATCGCGACACGCTGACCATGACCGTGACCGCCACCATGGCCGGCGCCATCGCCATGCTGGGCAACATGCTGATGTTTTCCAGCATGTTCGGCGGCCGCGACGACAATCGCGGCGGCGGGCTGGCGGCGATCCTGGCCATGATCTTCGCGCCCATGGCCGCGGGGCTGGTGCAGATGGCGATCTCGCGCACCCGCGAATACGAGGCCGACCGCAGCGGCGCCCAGATCTGCGGCCAGCCGATGGCGCTGGCCGGGGCGCTGGCCAAGATCTCGCGCGCGGCGGGCCAAGTGGTGAACGTCCCGGCCGAGCGGAACCCGGCCTCGGCGGCGCTGTTCATCGTCAACCCGCTGCACGCGCTGCGCATGGACCGGCTGTTCGCCACCCACCCCCCGGTCGAGGATCGCATCGCCCGGCTGCAGGCCATGGCCGGCGGTCTCGCGCCCTCGCGCGTGCCGGCCTCGGGCGGGCCCGCCGGCCCCTGGGGCGCGCAATGAGCCAGCCCGACCCGATGCTGCGCCCCGAACCGCTGGCAAACGACGGCGAGGACCGGGCGCTGCGCCCGCAGATGCTGGCGGATTTCGTCGGCCAGGCCGAGGCGCGGGCGAACCTGCGCGTCTTCATCGAAAGCGCCCGCATGCGCGGCCAGGCCATGGACCACACGCTGTTCCACGGCCCCCCCGGTCTGGGCAAGACCACGCTGGCGCAGATCATGGCGCGCGAGCTGGGGGTGAACTTCAAGATGACCTCCGGGCCGGTACTGGCGCGGGCCGGCGACCTTGCGGCGATCCTGACCAATCTGGAAGCCCGCGACGTGCTGTTCATCGACGAGATCCACCGCATGAACCCGGCGGTCGAGGAGATCCTCTATCCCGCCATGGAGGATTTCGAGCTGGATCTGGTGATCGGCGAAGGCCCCGCCGCGCGCACGGTGCGCATCGAACTGCAGCCCTTCACCCTGGTCGGCGCCACCACCCGTCTCGGCCTGCTGACCACGCCGCTGCGCGACCGTTTCGGCATCCCGACCCGGCTGCAATTCTACACCATCGAGGAACTCGACCTGATCGTCACCCGCGGCGCCCGCCTGCTGGGCATCCCCTCGGAACCCGCGGGCACGCGCGAGATCGCCCGCCGGGCCCGCGGCACGCCGCGCATCGCCGGCCGCCTGCTGCGCCGGGTCATCGATTTCGCGCTGGTCGAGGGCGACGGCCGCCTGACCCGCGCCATCGCCGATTCGGCGCTGACTCGGCTCGGCGTCGATCACCTGGGCCTCGACGGCGCCGACCGCCGCTATCTGACGCTGATGGCCGAGCATTACGGCGGCGGCCCGGTCGGGGTGGAAACCCTCTCGGCCGCGCTGTCGGAAAGCCGCGACGCCATCGAGGAGGTGATCGAACCCTATCTGATGCAGCAGGGCCTGGTCGCCCGCACGCCGCGCGGCCGGACGCTGGCGCGGCTGGGCTGGCGGCACCTTGGCCTTGACGCGCCGCGCCCGCAGGAGAGCCTGTTCGATGAATGACCCCACCAACCGCATCCGCGACAGCTTCGACCGGCAGACCATGATGCAGACGCTGGGCGCCACCCTGCTGGCCGTGGCGCCGGGCAAGGTCAGCATCGCCGCACCGATCTTGCCGTCGGCACTGCAACAGCACGGCGCGGGCCATGCCGGACTGGCCTTCAGCATCGGCGATTCGGCGGCCGGCTATGCCGCGCTGTCGCTGATGCCCGAAGGCGCCGAGCTGATGACGGTCGAGATGAAGATCAACCTGATGTCGCCGGCGGTCGGGGACCGCCTGCTGGCCGAGGGGCGGGTGATCCGCCCCGGCCGCCGCATCATGGTCGTCGCCGCCGATATCTGGGCCGAAACCGGCGAGAGCCGCAAGCATGTCGCCATGCTGCAGGGCACGATGATCCCGGTCTGATGCCGCGACCTTGCGTGAGGTGACCGGGCCCCCGCGCCGGGGGCTTTGCGCCCCCGGACCCCCGCAGGGGATTGGGGGCAGCGGAGAAGCAGGCGGGCGGATGGCCGGTCACAAGCCCGGAAGGCGCGGCGGTTAGGTCTGTTCGCCGCCGGAAAGGACGCGGTCTTCCTGCGCGATGAAGTGATCCATCATCACCCGCCACAGCCGCTCGGCCAGGTCCGGGTCCAGCCCCTGTTCGGCGGCAAGGCGGCGGGCATTGGCGGCGACCTCCTCGACGCGGCTGTCGATGCGGGCGGGCAGGTTCTCGCGGGTCTTGATCCGCGCCGCCTCGTCGATCAGCGCCGAGCGTTCGGCCAGCAACGCCACCAGCCGCGTATCCAGCGCGTCGATGCGCGCCCGCAGCTCGGGCATGGCGGAGTTCGGGGGCAGTTCGGATTCGGATCGGCTCATGCCCGACCCATGCCCTGCCCGGCACGCCGGCGCAAGCCCCGGCTGTGGCGAATTTGTCGCAACCCATCGGCGGATTTCCGCCGAAACCGGAACGATCTGGCGAGAATCGGGGTTTTGCCCTGAACTGGAACCAGGGCGCGTCTCGCGCCCGTTGCGAAAGGTCATCGGATGAAAGCAGCCAGTTTCGTCATCAATGTGGGTTTCGGTCTGGGATTGGCGCTTGGCGCCGTCGCACTTCTGCTGCTCTGATTTTCGGCGCGCCGCTCGGACCGGCCCTTGGCGCCAATGCAAAACCCCCGGCCGATGGCCGGGGGTTTTCCTGTCAGGATCGCCGGTTCAGCCCTGCGGCTGCGGCGCGGCGTCCGGCGCCGGCTTGGCCGCACCCGCGCGCGGGATGGCGCTGACCGAGGGGATCGAGGAGCCCGGCGGATTCTCGTCGCCACCCAGCGCCTCGCCCCGGATCACCCGGCCGATATCCTCGCCGGTCAGGGTTTCGTATTCCAGAAGCCCCTTGGCCAGGCGCTCGAATTCCTCTTCCTTCTCGATCAGGATGCGATAGGCGTCCTGATAGCCCTGTTCGATCAGGTCATGGACCTCCTGCTCGATCAGTTCCTTGGTCGCCGCCGAGACCGAGAAGCCGCCGGTATTGCCGGAATAACCCTCATGCGCCTCGGCATAGTCGATGTTGCCGACCTTGTCGGACATGCCCCAGCGCATCACCATGGCGCGCGCAAGCTGGCTGGCCTGCTGGATGTCGCCGGCCGGACCGTTCGAGACACCTTCCTCGCCGTATTTGATGATCTCGGCCGCCTTGCCGGCCATGGTCATCGTCAGCTTCTGCTTGGCCTCGTCCTTGTGATAGTTCAGCCGGTCCATTTCCGGCAGCGACACCACCATGCCAAGCGCACCGCCGCGCGGGATGATCGTCGCCTTGTAGACCGGATCGCATTTCGGCAGGCTCAGGCCGACGATGGCGTGGCCGGCCTCGTGATAGGCGGTCTTTTCCTTCTGCTCGGGGGTCAGGACCATGCTGCGGCGCTCGACGCCCAGCATGACCTTGTCCTTGGCGTTCTCGAAATCCTCCATGGTGACGAAGCGGCGGCCGATGCGCGCGGCCATCAGCGCGGCCTCGTTCACCAGGTTCATCAGGTCGGCCCCCGAAAAGCCGGGCGTGCCGCGGGCGATGATGCGCAGGTCCACGTCCGGACCGACCGGCACCTTGCGCGAGTGCACGCCCAGGATCTTCTCACGCCCCTTGATGTCGGGGTTCGGGACATAGATCTGGCGGTCGAAGCGGCCGGGACGCAGCAGCGCCGGGTCCAGCACGTCCTTGCGGTTGGTGGCGGCGATGATGATGACGCCCTCGTTGGCGTCGAAGCCGTCCATTTCGACCAGAAGCTGGTTCAGGGTCTGCTCGCGCTCGTCATTGCCGCCGCCGATGCCGACGCCGCGGGCGCGACCGACCGCGTCGATCTCGTCGATGAAGACGATGCAGGGGGCGGATTTCTTCGCCTGCTCGAACATGTCGCGCACGCGGCTGGCGCCGACGCCCACGAACATCTCGACGAAGTCGGAACCGGAGATGGTGAAGAACGGCACCCCCGCCTCGCCGGCGATGGCGCGGGCCAGCAGGGTCTTACCGGTGCCGGGCGGGCCGACCAGCAGCGCGCCTTTCGGGATCTTGCCGCCAAGGCGGCTGAATTTCTGCGGATTGCGCAGGAATTCGACGATCTCCTCCAGCTCTTCCTTGGCCTCGTCGATGCCGGCCACGTCGTCGAAGGTGACGCGGCCATGCTTTTCAGTCAGCAGCTTGGCGCGCGACTTGCCGAAGCCCATCGCCCCGCCTTTGCCGCCGCCCTGCATCCGGTTCATGAAGAAGATCCAGACGCCGATCAGCAGGATGAAGGGCAACCAGACGCCCAGAAGCGACATGAAGCCCGACTGCTGCTGGCGCTCGACCTTGACCTCGACGCCCTTGTCGATCAGCCGGTCGGCGATTTCCTCGCCCTGCGGCCGGACGGTGGCGTATTGCTTGCCGTCCTTGTCGGTGATGCCGATATTCTCTCCGTCGATGGTGACGGACGTCACTTCATCCTTGTCCACCCGCTGGATGAAGTCCGAATAGCTGATCTGGCGGCTGTTCATCTGGGCCGATCCGTCGCTGAACAGATTGAACAGCGCCAGGATCATCAGAAACAGCACGACCCAGAAGGCGATATTGCGCGCGTTGCCCAAAGGCATGTCCTCCGCGGGTAAACAGGCTTTCGAGTGAAAATAGGGATTCCGGCGTCAGGTTCAATGCACATAGAGCAGTGCGCGGAATTCCGGCAGGCCGCGCAGGGGTTCGGCAGAGATGCCGGCGACCGGACGCAGCAGCGGCGCGGCGACAAGCCGCCCGCCCTGCCAGATTCCGGGACTGGCAGCAGCCTCGTCGCGCAGCAGGCCCGAATCGCGCCAGCCAAGGCCCGGCAGCGGCGCGTGGCCCAGCGCCCGCACCTCTTGCCCCGGCCCCAGCCCAGAGAGCCGCCAGCGGCCGTCCCAGACCGCCGGGTCGCCGCTGGCCGCCGGGCTGCGCGCGGCTGCGGCGGGTTCGCGGATCAGATGCAGCGCCCCGTCCCGCGCCTCGGCGATCGCCCCGTCCAGCGTCAGCCGCCCGCCCTTGGCCAGCGCGGCCAGCGCCTGCAGCACCGGCTCGCGCCGGGGCGGGTAATCGGCGTCGGTCACGAAGCGCAGCCCTGCGACAAGAAGTCGCCGGCGAATCTCGGGCGGTGCGGCCAGAAAGCGGGCCAGCGGCAGGAGCAGCGAACCGGCCCGGACCTCGGCCCCCTGCGAAACCTGCGCGGCGAACTCCTGCAAGGCGTCCCGTGCCATGCCGAGATTCGCCGCCGACTGGCCCAACTGTTGCAGTGGCAGACCCAGCGTCGCGATGGCCTTGCGGATGCGGACACGTTCGAAATCCGCGTTCTCGTTCGATGGGTCGTCCGCCCAGACCAGCCCGCGCGCGGTCAGCCATTGCCGCAGCTCGGCCCGGCTGGCACCCAGCATCGGCCGCAACCAGACCATGCCGCAGGCACGGCGCGTCTCGGCCATGGCCGACAACCCGTCCACCCCGGCGCCGCGGTTCAGGCGCATCAGCAGGGTCTCGGCCTGGTCGTCGAGCGTATGGCCCAGCAGCACCGCGGCCAGCCCGTGGCGACGCGCCCAATCCGCCAGCAGCCGCAAGCGCGCCTGGCGGGCAGCCGCCATCAGGTTGCCGCCGCCCGCGCGGGTCGTCCAGACCAGGGTCTCGTGCGGGATGCCGAGCACGCCGGCCGCAAGCCCGGCCTGCCGCGCCTCGGCGGCCGAGCCCGGGCGCAGCCCGTGATCGACCGTCGCCGCCCTCAGGCGGGCGCGGCCCCAACGATGGACAAGATGCATCAGTGCCGTGGAATCGCCGCCGCCCGACAGTGCGATCCCCAGCGAGGGCAGGTCTCCGGCCAGGCGGTCCAGCGCGGCATGGACGCGCGCCTCGACCGCGGCGGGGTCAGCCGCCATCCGCCAGGTCCGCGGCGGCCTCGGGGTCCAGGGCCTCTTCCGCGGCCATGCCGTCCTCCGCATCGCCGACCGAGCCTTCGATCAGCGCTTCGCAGCCGACGGCGGCCTTGCGCTTCTCCGCCTCGGCCGCCTGGGGCGAGTCCGGGAAGCGGTTGGTGATTTCCTGCAGATAGAAGCAGCCTTCCTGCGGTCCGCCCTTGGCGGACATGGCCCGCGACAGGCCCAGCAGCGCATCGGCCGCCTGCGGTCCGTCCGGATTGGCGGCGAAGCTTTCCAGCCAGGCCAGGCCGGCGCCTTCCAGATCGCCGGCGGCATCCAGCGCCGCCCCGCGCAGGAACAGCGCCTCGGCGGTCAGTGGACCACCGGCATGGGTCTTGGCGATGGCCGCAAAGAGCTGCGCAGCACGGTGAAAGTCACCTTGACCGAGCACCTCCCGGGCCCGGTCGAAATCGGCTTTTTCCGCCGCAGTGGCGGCCCCGGCCGAAGGGGTCTTGGCGGGCGCGAGCGCCCCTTGCTGATCCGAGGACGGCAGCGGCGCCGCCCCCCCTTGCTCGCCCAGCGGCGACGGCGTGGTCAGGCTGCCAAGATCGCAGCCCTCCTCCATCTCGCACAGGCGGAATTCGATGTCGCCGATGCGGGTGGTGCCGTCCTTGACGATGCGGTCGATGCGGTTCTGCAGCTGCTCGGTCTGGCCGGTCAGCTGCGCCAGCCGCGCCTCCATGGCATTCATGCGGTCGATGGCGCTGTCACCGCCCGCGGCCGCGAAGCCGGCAGGCCCCGAGGCGACGAGCTGCGCGCGCAGGTTCTGCAGATCGCTCGAAAGCTGGTTCAGCTCGGTCCGGATATCGGCCAGGGTCCGCGCGTCCTGCGCCGCGGCCGGCCAGGCGGCCAGGACGAAGCCCGCCGCCAGAACCAGTCCCCGGAAAACCCCTCCGACCATCACATGCCCACCCCGGGGCTGACCACGGTCACGGCACGGCGGTTCTTGGTGAAACACTCCTCGGTCGAGCAGATCGCCAGCGGCCGTTCCTTGCCATAGCTGACGGTGCGCAGCCGGCCGGCCGCGATGCCCTGCGAGATCAGGTATTCCTGCACCGAGTTCGCCCGCCGGGCGCCCAGGGCAAGGTTGTATTCGCGGGTCCCCTGCTCATCGGCATGGCCCTCGATCACGGCCGAGAAGCCGGCATTCTGGCTCAGCCACCCTGCCTGGTTGGCCAGGATCGCCCGCGCCTCGGGCGTCAGGGTGGACTGGTCCAGCGGGAACAGCACGGTGTCGCCGACGCTGGCCTTGAAATATTCGGCGCTGCCCGGCAGCGCGGTCGAGCCGACGCCCGACGCGCCGCCCGCCCCGGCATAAGGGTCCTGGACCTGCATGTCCTGCGCCGGCCGGGCGCAGGCCGCCAGCGCGAGAATGGCACCGACTGCGGCAATTTTCATGAAAGTTTTCATAATCCTGTCCATCTCACGCACTTCAGGGCAGCAAGGGGCCCCAATCGGGGTCCGAGGCTGCGCCATTGATCTTGACCGGGCGCATGTTGCGCCCCGTGATATCCACCGAATGCAGGCGCGGCTGGCCGTCGCCGCCCGGCGTCACCCGCGTGAACATCACGACGCGCCCATTGGGGGCCCAAGTCGGGCCCTCGTCAAGGAACGATTCCGTCAGCATTTTCTCTTCCGAACCATCGGTGCGCATGACGCCGATGTGGAATTTTCCGCCGACCTGGCGGGTAAAGGCGATCATGTCGCCGCGCGGCGACCAGACCGGGGTGCCGTAGCGCCCCTCGCCGAAGCTGATCCGCTTCGGCTCGCCGCCATTGGCGCCCATGATGTAGAGCTGCGGCGAGCCCGAGCGGTCGCTTTCAAAGACGATCTGCTTGCCGTCCGGGCTGTAGCTGGGCGAGGTCTCGATCGAGGGGGCGTTGGTCAGCGCCCGCTGCGCGCCCGAGGCCGCGTCCATCTGGTAGATGTCGCTATTGCCGTTCTGTTCCAGCGAGTAGACGATCCAGCGCCCATCCGGCGAGAAGCGGGGCGAGAAGCTCATCGTGCCCTGCTGGCCGCCGCTCAGTTGCCGCACCGAGAGCGAGTTCACGTCCATCATCATCGCCTGCGGGAAGCCGGTGGCGTAGCTGGTGTAAAGCAGCCGCGAACCGTCGGGCGAGAAGCGCGGCTTCAGCACCAGCGTGGAATCGTCGGTCAGCCATTTCACGTTGGCGCCGTCGTAATCCATGATGCCGATGCGCTTGCGGCGCGCGTCCTTGGGGCCGTTTTCCTGCACGAAGGCGACGCGGCTGTCGAAATACGGGCCCTCGCCCGTCAGCCGCGAATAGACCTGATCGGCCGCCTTGTGCGCGGCACGGCGCCAGTTGCCGGTCGAGGCGTCGAACTGCATGCCGTCGCCCAGCGGCTGGCCGGCGAAGACGTCGAACAGCCGGAACTTGACGACGACCTTGCCGCCCTCGACCCTGACGGCGCCGGTGATCAGCGCCTGGGCATTGATCGCCTTCCAATCTTCATAGGAGACCGGCGCGTCGAAACTTTCCGGCCGGGCGATATGGGCGCTGGCCGGGATCTCGCGGAACAGGCCGGTGCCGGTCAGGTCGGCGGCGATCAGGTTCTGCACCTGCTGAAGATATTCGCCGGCGCCGCCCTCGTCGTGGAATTGCGCGATGGCGAAGGGCATCGGTTCGATGACCCCGTCGGTGATCTCGATCCGCAGGGGTCCGTCCTGCGCCAGAACCGGCGCGGCCAGCCCCAGACCCGCCAGGGCCATCACGGAAGTCATCAGGAATTGTCGCAACATGAATCGCCCTCGTAAGGTCTTGGTTGCAGAATAGAGTGTCATGCGCCGGGATGCCATGTCACTTGACCCGCGCGCCCCCGCTGGCGTTGAAGTCGATGATGACATCCTTCCAGCGGTTGTATTTCTCCGGCGGCAGCTTGTAGCCGCCGCGCTCGCACATCAGGATCGCCCGACGCGCCGCCTCATAGGCCTGTTTCGCCGCCGCATCCGAACCGCCGTCATGGCCGATCATGCGCAGCGAGCCTTTTTCCACCGAGCCGTCCGGCGCCATCGCGAACTGCACCGAAACCGTGGTGCGGCTGGCCTCGGTCGAAAGCGAGCCGCGGTTCCAGCATTGCTCGACCGCGACGCGGAAGCCGTCCTTCTCGCCCTGGCTCAGCGGCGGGCCGCTGGCAGCCGCACCGCCGCCGCCCGACCCGGCCGAGCCCTCGTCCTTCATCGCCTCTTCCAGCGCGGCCTGCTTGGCGGCCTCGGCCTTGCGCTCGGCCTCGGCCTGTTTGCGGGCCTTGGCCTCGGCGGCGGCCTTCTCGGCCGCCTTCTTCTTCTCGGCCGCAGCCTTTTCTGCGGCGGCCTTTTCCTCGGCCTCCTTGCGGGCCTTGGCCTCGGCCGCCTTCTTCTCGGCCGCCTTCTTCTCGGCGGCAGCCTTTTCCGCGGCGGCCTTTTCGGCCGCCTTCTCGGCGGCGGCCAGGCGTTCGGCCTCAGCCTTCTTCTCGGCGGCCTTCTTCTCGGCGGCGCGGCGTTCCGCAGCGGCCGTTTCCTTTTCGGTCGCCTCGGCCTCGGCCTGGCGGCGTGCGCGTTCCCTGGCCTCCGAAGCGCGGCGGGCGGCTTCGGCATCCTCGGCCTGGCGCGCCGCTTCGCGGCGTTCCTCCTTCGCGCGCTCCTCGGCGGCGCGGCGGGCGGCGTCCTTCTGTGCCTTCTCGGCGGCGGCCTGCTCGGCGGCGGCCTCATCGGCCTGACGGGCCAGGGCGATTTCGCGCTGGCGCGCTGCCTCGGCCGCCTGCCGCCGGGCCTGCACCGCCTCGGCCAGCCCCTCGGGCCGGCCGTGCGGGCGGGCGGAATCAACCGGCGCCAAGGTCGAGCGCTGCGGGATCGGCGCCGGGGATTGCGGCTGCGCCGGGTTGCGCGCCGGATCAGGCCGGTCACTGGTCTGCGGCAATGCCGCCAGTTCGACCGAATTCTCGGGCTGCGACGGCTGCGGTGCGTCGGTCACCACGGCCACCGGCCGGTCGGGCGTCTGGAAATCCGACAGGTCCGGACGCGCCTCGGGCCGGTCCGAGGGCTGGGTCAGCTCGGCCGCCTGCCCGTCCGGCGCGGGAGGGCTGGTGGCCTCGACCTCGCCCAGCCGGTTCTCGTCAGCGGGCGGGCGCGGCTGCGCCGGGGTGGTGGCGGCGGAATCCGACACCGGGCCGCGCCCGGCGGCCGCGGCAGCCAGTGACTGGAACTCCGCCTCGGACATGGTCGCGACCTCGGCCATGCGCACGGCCTCCAGCGGCTGCGGCCGGAACAGCGCGCCGCCGACCAGCGCCGCCCCCAGCAGCCCGGCATGAGCAACGCCCGAGACCCAGAAACCGATGCGTTCCGCCCGATCCATGGCTTCAGCCATCCGCGCCTGCGTCCATCCGCGGCCCGCCAGCCTCGGTCACCAGGACGATGTTGTTGAAACCGGCCGCGTTCAGCGCTCCCATCACCTCCATGATCCGCGCATAGGGGATCGAGCCGTCGGCGCGCAGGTAGATCTTGTCGCTCTGCCGCTCGGCGGCGACGGCGCGCAGCCGGGTGACCAGCTGATCCTCGGGCACCTCGCTGGTCATGACCAGGATCGGCCCTTCGGGCGTGACCGAGACGCTCAGCGGCTCCTCGGGTTCGGCGGGCACGGCCTGGGCGGCGGTCTTGGGCAGTTCCAGCGGCACGCCCACGGTCAGAAGCGGCGCCGCCACCATGAAGATGATCAGCAGCACCAGCATCACGTCCACGAAGGGCGTGACGTTGATCTCGGCCATCGGCTGGCTGCGGGCGCGGCCCTTGCCGCGGCTTGTGCGTTTGACGACCCCGGCCCCCATCTTATTCGTCGTCCAGCTGGCGCGACAGGATGGTCGAGAACTCGTCGGCGAAGCTTTCGTAGCCGCCGGTGATGCGGTCGGCATCGGCGCTGAGCTTGTTGTAGAAGATCACCGCCGGAATCGCCGCCAGCAGGCCAAGCGCGGTTGCCACCAGCGCCTCGGCGATGCCCGGCGCCACCACGGCCAGCGAGGTGTTCTGCGAAATGGCGATCTCCTCGAAGGCGGTCTTGATGCCCCAGACGGTGCCGAACAGGCCGATGAAGGGCGCGGTCGAGCCCACCGTAGCCAGGAAGGGCAGGCCGCGGGTCAACCGGTCGTTCTCGCGATTGATGGTGACGTTCATGGCGCGGTCGATGCGCGCGGTCACGCCGGCGATCAGGTTGCCGTCGTCGCGGTGGCTGCGCCGCCACTCGGTCATGCCCGAGGCAAAGATGCGCTCGGCCGGACCCGAGGGGGTTTCGCCGATGCGATCGTAAAGATCGTCCAACGGCTGGCCCGACCAGAAGGCGCGGTCGAACCGGTCGGCCTCGCGCCGGGCGGCGTTGAAGGCGATGAATTTCTGGATGATGATCGCCCAGGCCCAGAATGAGGCCAGGATCAGGATCACCATGACGATCTGGACGGTCAGCGAGGCGCGCGCAAACAGCGCGATCAGCGAGAAATCGACCGGCTGCCCGGTTCCGGCGAGTTGTTCCATGAATTTAGGCCTGTCCTTTGGGCCGCTGCGGCGCGGCTTCTGCCAGCGCAACTAGCAGATCGGCCCAGGGGGAAAAACCCTGGTGACGTCAATTCTGCGTCAGCGCCCCGCGATGGCCGCTTCCTGCAGCCGCGCCGCCACCGCGCCCGGAATCCGCGCCGGCCGCCCCGAGGCGGCCAGGCAGGCGACGGTGACGCAGGCCCGGAACAGCGCCTGCCCGCCGCGCAGGACGCATTGGTCCAGGACGATGCGCGCCGGGCTCAGCGTCCGCAGCACGGTCTCGACCTCCAGCAGGTCATCGAAGCGGGCGGGGGCCAGGTAATCCGCCTCGACCCGCCGCACGGCAAAGACGAAGCCCTGGCGCTGCAGCGCGCCCTGGTCGACGTCCAGCAGGCGCAGCCATTCCGAACGCCCGCGCTCGATGAATTTCAGGTAGTTGGCATAATAGACGATCCCCGCCAGGTCGGTGTCCTCGTAATAGACGCGGATCGGAAACCTGTGCATGACAGCCTCGCTGGTTCGCAAACTGGGCCGCCGCGCTCAGGACAGCCGCGCCGCCAGACGCAGCGCATGCGCGGCATCGGTGGCGACCGCCGGCATGACCGGATCATAGGCGGCGCGGATCAGCCGCGCCAGCTCGGCCGAGGGCACAACGTCGCGCGCAAAGGTCAGCATGGCGCGCACCGCCAGGGTCTCGGCCAGTTGGCCGGGATGGGAATCGGCCAGCGCCCCGCCCATGTTGACGAAGGTCAGGCAGGCGCGGATCGCCCCGTCGGCGTCGAAACGGAACAGCCGGTACTGGTCTGCCGACCCCGCCTTCAGACGCTCGGGCAAGCCCGACTGGCCGGTCAGCCGGTCAAGGTCGGGCAGCCCGCCCAGCTCGTCCCAATCCCGCACGAAGAAGGTCATCAGATTCGCACCCATCTCGGGATCGGTCTCGGCCATGGGCTGGCCGGCATGGGTCAGCACCGCCCGCAGGGCCTCGCGAAAGATCGGCAGGCTCTCGTCGGCCAGACCGAAGACGACCGGCGCCACCGGCCGCCCCCAGCGCGCGCACAGATAGCGGCCGTCGCGGGTAAACAGCGCCTCGATGGCCTGAGGATCGAACGCCATCCGGTCTTTCTCCGTTTTGCAAATACCCTCGGGGGTGAATTGCGGCAAAGCCGCAAGAGGGGGCGGACAGCCCCCTCCCTTCGCGGGCGTCACCCGACGATGGTCGCCTCGGTCGCGGCGCGCAGCTCGTCCTCGCTGACGCCGTCCGCCAGCTCGACGATCTTCAGCCCGCCCTCGACCACATCCAGCACGCCCAGATTGGTGATGATGCGATTGACCACCTTCTGCCCGGTCAGCGGCAGCGTGCAGGCCTTCAGCACCTTCGATTCGCCATGCTTCGAGCTGTGGTCCATCACCACCACCACCCGGCCGACACCGGCGACCAGATCCATCGCCCCGCCCATGCCCTTCACGAGCTTGCCCGGGATCATCCAGTTCGCCAGGTCGCCGTTCTCGGCCACCTCCATCGCCCCCAGGATCGCCATGGCGATCTTGCCGCCGCGGATCATCGCGAAGCTCTCGGCGCTGTCGAAATAGGCGGTCTGCGGCAGCTCGGTCACCGTCTGCTTGCCGGCGTTGATCAGGTCCGGGTCCTCCTCGCCCTCGAACGGAAACGGCCCGATGCCCAGCATGCCGTTTTCCGATTGCAGCGTCACATGCACCCCCTCGGGGATGTAGTTCGCCACCAGCGTCGGAATGCCGATGCCGAGGTTCACATACCAGCCGTCCTGCAGCTCCCGCGCGGCCCGCGCCGCCATCCGGTTGCGGTCCCAGCCCTTGATTTCGGCGGCCATCACGCGGTCTCCTTCTTGCGAGTGGTGCGCTGCTCGATGCGCTTCTCGTGCTGCCCCTGGAACAGGCGGTGGACATAGATCCCCGGCAGGTGGATGCCGTCGGGGTCGAGGCTGCCGGTCGGCACGATCTCCTCGACCTCGCAGACGCAGATCCGGCCGCATTTCGCCGCCGGCACGTTGAAGTTGCGCGCGGTCTTGCGGAACACCACATTGCCCGACTCGTCCGCCTTCCAGCCCTTGACGATCGCCAGGTCCGCGACGATGCCGCGTTCCAGGATATAGGTCTCGCCGTCGAAATCCTTGTGGTCCTTGCCCTCGGCGATCACCGTGCCGACCCCGGTTTTCGTGTAGAACCCCGGGATGCCGGCGCCGCCGGCCCGCATGCGCTCGGCCAGGGTGCCCTGCGGGTTGAACTCCAGCTCCAGCTCGCCCGAGAGATACTGCCGCATGAACTCGGCGTTCTCGCCGACATAGGAGGAGACCATCTTGCGGATCTGCCGGGTGTCGAGCAGCTTGCCCAAGCCGAAGCCGTCGACGCCGCAATTGTTGCTGACCACCGTCAGCTCCTTGGTCCCCGCCTTCAGGATCGCCTCGATCAGCAGCTCGGGGATGCCGCAAAGCCCGAAGCCCCCGGCCGCGATCAGCATCCCGTCCGTCAGCAGGCCGTCAAGAGCAGACTCGGCGCTCGCATAGACCTTCTTCATGCAACCCTCTCCCCGTGTTGGACGCGCCAGTTGTGGACACAATCCAAAACCGAGTCAACGCGCCGGGAACCCGTTAGCGCGACCAGGAATTTTGTTGCGAAAGGAGAATGCGATGCCTGCGATTTCCATTCGCCGCGCCTATGATCCCGCCGCCCCGGACGAGGGTCACCGGGTGCTGGTCGACCGGCTCTGGCCACGCGGCCTCAGCCGCGAGGCGCTTGGGGCGGATCTCTGGCTGCGCGAGATCGCCCCCTCGGACGACTTGCGGCACTGGTTCGGCCATGACCCCGCGAAATGGGACGAGTTCCGCCGCCGCTACGCGGCCGAACTCGACGCCAACCCGGATCCGGTGCGCGCATTGCGCCAACTGGCCAGGAAAGGCCCCGTCACCCTGCTTTACGCAGCCCATGACCAGCAGCACAACAACGCGGTGGCGCTGCGCGACTATCTCGCTCAATAGCCCAGCGTCGCCGCATCCGGCCGGCGCGGGTCCGAGGCGCCGTAAAGCGTCCCCGTCTCCGGGTCGCGCATGATCGACTGGGTCGAGCCCATCGCCTCCTTGACCGCGACGGTGTGGCCCTTGGCCTGCAGGATGCGGACGGTATCCAGGCCGATCCCCTCCTCGACCCGCAGCTCGTCGGGCAGCCACTGGTGATGGACGCGCGGCGCCGTCGAGGCCTCGGCGACGTTCATGCCGTGGTCGATCATGTTCATCACCACCTGCAAGACCGTGGTGATGATCCGCGCCCCGCCGGGCGAGCCGGTGACCAGCCAGACCTTGCCATCCTTCAGCACCATGGTCGGCGTCATCGACGACAGCGGCCGCTTGCCCGGCTCGACCGCATTGGCATCGCCGCCGACCAGGCCAAAGGCATTGGGCACGCCGGGCTTGGCCGAGAAATCGTCCATCTCGTTGTTCATCAACACGCCGGTGCCCGCCGCCACCAGCCCCGATCCGTAGCTGAGATTGATGGTATAGGTGTTCGAGACCGCGTTGCCCTGCTTGTCCACCACCGAGAAATGCGTGGTCTGGTCGGATTCATAGGGCGCCAGGTCCGCCGGCCTGATCATCACCGAGGGCGTGGCGAAATCGGCGCTGATCTTGCGGCGCATCTCGACCGCGTAATCCTTGCTGGTCAGCGCCGCGACCGGCACATCGACGAAATCGGGATCGCCCAGATATTCCGAGCGGTCGGCATAGGCCAGCTTCATCGCCTCGGCCATCAGATGGATGGTCTCGCCGGAATTCTGCCCCAGCGCCCCGACCGGATAGCCCTCCAGCGCGTTCAGGATCTGGATCAGGTGCACCCCGCCCGAGGAGGGCGGCGGCATCGAGACGATGTCATAGCCGCGATAGCTGCCCAGCACCGGCTGGCGTTCCACGGGCTTGTAGGCGGCCATGTCCTCGACGGTGATCAGCCCGCCCGCCCCCTGCACCGCCTTGGCGATGGCCTCGGCCACCTCGCCCTTGTAGAAGCCGTCCGGCCCTTCGGCGGCGATCTTCTTCAGCGTCTTCGCCAGATCGGCCTGCACCAGCCGGTCGCCGGGCCGGTAAGCCGCGCCGCCCTCCTTGAAGAAGATCGCGGCGCTCGAGGGGAACTTCTCCAGATGCTCGCGCCCGGCCTCGATGCTGTCGGCCAGCTCCGGGGTGACGGTGATGCCCTCCTCGGCCAGCCGGATCGCCGGGGCGATGACCTCGGCCCAGTCCATGCTGCCGTATCTGTCCAGCGCCAGCTTCATCCCCGCCACGGTTCCCGGCACACCCGAGGCTGCGCCGCTGTAAAGCGACTTCTCGCTGTCGGCCTCGCCCGCCGCGTCCAGGAACATGTCGCGCGAGGCGCCTTTGGGGGCCATCTCGCGATAGTCGATGGCATGGGTCTGGCCGGTCTCGGCATCATGCACCAGCATGAAACCGCCGCCGCCGATATTGCCGGCGCGCGGCAGGGTGACGGCCAGGGCAAAAGCCACCGCCACGCCCGCATCGACCGCATTCCCGCCCCTGGCCATGATGTCGCGGCCGATCTCGGCCGCCAGCCGCTCCTGCGCCGAGACCATGCCGCTTTCCGCCCAGACCGGATGAATCCGGTCCATCGCGTCGAAGATCGCAGCCTCCTGCGCAGCCGCAGGCAGCCCGACGCAGCCGGCCAGCATGACAGCCGACACCCGGCCCATTCCGACGATTCGATCTTTCATGGCGCCCTCCGCTCAACCCTTGCGGGTCGAGCCTAGCAGCAGAACGGCCCGGATCAACACGCGAAAGCCGCGGCGTCGCGCCAGCGTCCCGGTTGCTTCATGGGTATTTATGAAACGGTGAAACGCGCAGCGCCTGATTTTCAGCGCAGCCGCGCGTTTCACCGTTTCCCAAATACCCAGATTCCGACCGCGCGGCCGGGCGCCTCACCCGGCCTTCTTCGCCTTGGCCGCCGCCGGCTTCTTGGCGGCCGTCTTCTTTTCGGCGGGCTTCTTTTCGGCGGGCTTCTTCGCCGCCGGCTTCTTCGCCGGTTTCTTGCCGGTTTTCGCGGCTTTCTCGGCGATCAGCTCCAGGGCGCGCTCCAGCGTCACCGCGCCGGGCTCCAGGTCGCGGGGCAGCGTCGCATTGACCTTGCCCCATTTGACATAAGGCCCGTAGCGGCCGCTCATCACCTGCACCGGGCCGCCGTCCGGATGCTCGCCCAGCTCCGCCAGCGGCGCGGCGGCAGCCGCCCTGCCGCGCACCTGTTTCGAGGCCAGCACCTCGACCGCGCGGTTCATGCCGATGGTGAAGACCTCGTCCACATCCGGCAGGTTGGCGTATTTCGCGCCATGCTTCACATAGGGGCCGTAGCGGCCGATGCCGGCCTCGACCGGCACGCCGTCCTCGGGATGCGGGCCGATTTCGCGCGGCAGCGCCAAGAGCGCCAGCGCCCGTTCCAGATCGACCGAGGCCAGCTCCCAGCCCTTGGGGATCGAGGCGCGCGGCGGCTTCGGCTGTTCGGCCGTCGCCTCGCCGCGCTGGACATAGGGGCCGAAGCGGCCGTTCTTCAGGCTGATCTCGTCGCCCTGGTCGACGCCCAGCACGGTGTCGCCCACCACCTCGGCATCGGGCGAGGAAATCGGCCGGGTAAAGCGGCAATCGGGATAGGTCGAGCAGCCGATGAAGGCCCCGCCCGAACGCGCCGTCTTCAGATGCAGCCGCCCCTTGTGACACAGCGGGCATTCGCGCGGGTCCGAACCGTCGGGCCGCGGCGGATAGAGATGCGGCGCCAGGGCCTCGTCGATCGCCTCCAGCACCTCGGTGATGCGCAGCTCGCTGGTGCCCTCCAGCGCTATGCTGAAATCCCGCCAGAACCGGCGCAGCACTTCGCGATAGGCGCGCTCGCCCGAGGAGATGTCGTCGAGTTCCCCTTCCAGATTGGCGGTGAAATCGTAGCTGACATAGCGCGGGAAGTATTTCTGCAGGAAGATGGTGACCAGCCGGCCCTTGTCCTCGGGGATCAGGCGGTTCTGCTCCTTGCGGACATAGTCGCGGTCCTGGATCGTGCCGATGATCGAGGCATAGGTCGAGGGCCGGCCGATCCCCAGCTCTTCCATGCGCTTGACCAGCGTCGCCTCGGTATAACGGGGCGGCGCCTGGGTGAAATGCTGTTCGGGGGTGACGGCGCGCTTCTCGGCCGCCTCGCCTTCGTGAATCAGCGGCAGGCGGCGGCTGTCCTCGTCCTCCTCGTCGTCGCGGCCCTGGTCGTAGACCCGCAGGAAGCCGTCGAACAGCATCACCTGGCCATTGGCGCGCAAGCCCATCTGGCCGTCGGCTGAAGCGAGCTCGACCGTGGTGCGCTCCATCCGGGCGGATTCCATCTGGCTGGCCAGGGTCCGCTTCCAGATCAGGTCGTAAAGCGCCTTCTGGTCCTTGTCCGAAACCGGCAGCCGGTCCGGCGACAGCATCATGTCGGTCGGCCGGATGCATTCATGCGCTTCCTGCGCGTTCTTGGCCTTGTTCTTGTACATGCGCGGCGACTTGGGCAGGTATTCCGCCCCGAACCGCGCCTTGATCGCGTCGCGGGCCGCCATCACCGCCTCGGGGGCCATGTCGATGCCGTCGGTCCGCATATAGGTGATGTAGCCCGCCTCGTAGAGCCGCTGCGCCGCCGACATGCAGGCCCGCGCCCCAAGGCCCAGCTTGCGGCTGGCCTCCTGCTGCAGGGTCGAGGTCATGAAGGGCGGCCAGGGGTTGCGGCTTGCCGGCTTGGCGGCGACCGAGGCGACCCTGAGGTCGCGCGAGGTGATCGCCGCCACGGCCAGCTTTGCCTGCTCCGCGGTGGCAATGTCGAAGCGTTCCAGCTTCTTGCCGCCGAACACGGTCATGGCCGCGTCGTATTCGTCACCGCGCGGCGTCGCCAGCCGGGCGTGGACCGACCAGTATTCGCGGGCCTTGAAGGCCTCGATCTCCATCTCGCGGTCGACGATGATGCGCAAGGCGACCGACTGCACCCGGCCGGCAGACTTGGCGCCGGGCAGCTTGCGCCACAGCACCGGCGACAGGTTGAAGCCGACCAGATAGTCCAGCGCCCGGCGGGCCAGATAGGCGTCGACCAGCGGCTGGTCGATCTGGCGCGGATTGGCCATCGCCTCGGTCACCGCCGATTTGGTGATGGCGTTGAAGGTGACGCGGCTGACCTCGGCGCCCTTCTTCAGCGCCGGCGCCAAGGTCTCCAGCAGATGCCAGGAGATCGCTTCGCCCTCGCGGTCGGGGTCGGTGGCCAGGATCAGGTTCGGGTCGGCGGCCAGCGCATCCTTGATCGCCTTGACGTGCTTTCTGGAATCCGAGGCGACTTCCCATTTCATGGCGAAATCCGCCTCGGGATCGACGCTGCCATCCTTGGGCGGCAGGTCGCGCACATGCCCGAACGAGGCCAGAACCGTATAGTCGTCGCCCAGGTATTTGTTGATCGTTTTGGCCTTGGCCGGAGATTCAACGACGACGACGGGCATGAAAATTCCTTCGCTTGATTCGGCGCCGGAACATGGGCGTCGCCCGGCGGACTGTCAACGCCGGGCTTTCACCGTTTCGCAAATACCCCAGGGGGTCCGGGGGTGTGAAACCCCCGGCAGCAGCCTCAGATCCCGTCGCCGACGAAGGCCTTTTCGACCACGAATTCCTTGGGATCGCTGTTGGCGCCCTCGCGCAGGCCGAAGCCTTCCAGCACCGCCTTCACATCCGTGTTGAAGGCCAGGCTGCCGCAGATCATGGCGCGGTCATTTGCCGCATCCATGGCCGGCAGGTTCAGGTCGGCGAACACCTTGCCCGAGGTCAGGTTGTCGGTGATCCGGCCCATGAGGGGCGATTCCTCGCGCGTGGTGGTCGGGTAGTAAAGCAGCCGGCTGGCGAATTCCTCGCCGTAAAGCTCGCCCAGCAGCGGGTCGTGGCGCAGGTTCTCGACCAGTTCGCGGCCATAGGCCAGCTCGTCGGCGGTGCGGCAGGTATGCATCATCACCACCTGCTCGTAACGCTCATAGGTCTCGGGATCGCGCATCAGGCTGGCAAAGGGCGCGATGCCGGTGCCGGTGGCCAGGAACCACATGCGCTTGCCGGGCAGAAGCGCGTCCAGAACCAGCGTGCCCACCGGCTTCGGGCGCAGGATGATCTGGTCGCCCGGCTGGATGTTCTGCAGCCGCGAGGTCAGCGGCCCGTCCGGCACCTTGATCGAATAGAATTCCAGTTCCTCGTCCCAGTTGGGCGAAGCGATGGAATAGGCGCGCAGGATCGGCTTGCCGTTGTCGTCGGGCAGGCCGATCATCACGAACTCGCCCGAGCGGAACCGCAGGCTGGCCGGGCGCGTCACGCGGAACGAGAACAGCCGGTCGGTCCAATGCCGGACCGAGGTCACGGTCTGCGCATCGGGCAGCGTCTTGGCGGGTTTGGCGGCAATGTCCACAGAAAGATCCAGCGTCATGTTCGGGGTCCCGAATATCTAATCCATGCAAGGAGGGGGCGAAACCCCAAGTTTCAGCCGGCAAGCCGCGACCGATGGTCCCAGTCCTGCCAGTCGGCGCGGAACAGCCACTGCTCCTGCGGCTGGCGCTCGGCCAGGGCGGCGGGGATGCGCACCTCGTCGAAGCCGACGCGGCGGGCCATGGCATATTGGTCCGAGATCAGCTTGCCCACGGCGCGCAGCCGGCCCTTGTAGCCGCGGTCGCGCAGCAGCCGGGCCAGCGAGAAGCCGCGCCCGTCTGTCATCGCGGGAAAGTCGATGGCCAGCAGCTCGTGCTCCAGATGGTCGCCCAGGGTGGCGGGATCGGTATCCGGCGCCAGGATGACCGGCTCGGCCCCGTCGTCGGGGTGGAAGCCGTCATCGCGGACAAGGAAGAAATCGCTCATGCATTCGCTCCTGTGCGGACCATGCGCCCGCCGATGAAATGGATGCCGCATTCGGTCTTCTGGCTGCCGCGCCAGCGGCCGGCACGCGGATCCTCGCCCGGCTTGATGGGCGAGGTGCAGGGCGCGCAGCCGATCGAGGCATAACCCTTGGCGACCAGCGGGTGGCGCGGCAGGTTGTTCTCGGCCATGTAGTCCTGGACATCCTGCGGGCGCCAATGCGCCAGCGGGTTGATGCGCAGCCGCGACGGCGGCTCGGATTCGAAGAATTCCAGCTGCTGGCGCTCGCCGCCCTGGAAGCGCTTGCGGCCGGTGATCCAGGCGTCGAATTTCGACAGCTCGCGCTCCAGCGGAACCGTCTTGCGGAAATCGCAGCAGGCGTCGGTGTTGAACTGGTGCAACGTGCCGTCCGGGTCGTTCAGCGCCACCTCGCGCTCGGTGGCGCGGATCACCCGCACATCGGTCAGGCCCAGCTTGCGCGTGACCTCGAGCTGATAGTCCAGCGTCTCCTGGAACAGCATCATCGTGTCGATGAACAGCACCGGCGTTCCCGGCGCCACCACCGAGACCATGTGCAGCAGCACCACCGATTCCGCCCCGAAGCTCGAGACCAGCGTGGTCGAGCCCAGGTCGGGATCGTTCAGGGCCCGCCGCAGCACCTCGGTCGCGGCGTGGTGGCGATAGCGGTCGTTCAGCCGCGCCGCGCGGGCATCCAGCGTCTGATCAAGCATCGGCCGGATACAGCGCCGCCTTGAACGGAGCCACTCCCAACCGGCGATAGGCGTCGATGAAGCGCTCTTCGGGCGATTCGCGCAGTTCCAGATAGGCATCGACCAGCCGGTCGATGGCCGGCACCACCTCCTCCGCCGGGAAGCCGGCGCCGGCGCGCTGGCCCAGCGTCGGGATTTCGTAGCCGTCGCCGCCCAGCGTGATCTGGTAGTTCTCGACCCCGGCCCGGTCCAGGCCCAGGATGCCGATATGGCCCAGATGGTGATGGCCGCAGGCGTTGATGCAGCCCGAGATGCGGATCTTCATCTCGCCGATCTCGTCCTCGAGCCCGCGGGCGCGGAAATGCGCGGCGATGTCCTGCGCGATCGGGATCGAGCGCGCGGTGGCCAGCGTGCAATAGTCCATCCCGGGGCAAGAGATGATGTCGGTGATCTTGCCGAAATTCGCCGTGGCGAGCCCGGCCCCGCGCAGCGCGGCATAAAGCTCGGGCAGGTCGGCCTTGCGCACATGCGGCAGCACCAGGTTCTGGTCGTGGTTCACCCGGATGTCGCCATGCGCCAACCGCTCGGCCAGGTCGGCGACCAGCCGCATCTGGTCGGCGGTCATGTCGCCCGGCGTGGCGCCCGGCGCCTTCAGGGTGACGATGGCGCTGGCATAGCCGGGAATGCGGTGCGGGTGCAGGTTGGTATCGGTCCAGGACCGGAAAGCGCCGTTCGCCGCGCGCTCGGCCTCGTAGCCCTCGACCGGGGCGTCCAGGAAGGCGGGCGGGGCGAACCGCTCGCGCAGCCCGCTCACGATCTCCTGGTCGAGACCCGAGAACTGCTTGCGGCGGCGCAGGAATTCGGCCTCGATATCGGCCCGCATGGTGTCGAGCCCGCGCTCGGCCACGGTGATCTTGATCCGGGCTTTCCACTTGTTGTCGCGCCGGCCGGTCAGGTTATAGACCGACAGGATCGCTTCCAGATAGGGCAGCAGGTCCGCCTGCGGCAGGAACTCGCGCACCACCTGGCCCAGATAGGGCGTGCGGCCCAGACCGCCGCCGATCCAGACCTGGAAGCCGCGCGCGCCGTCCTGCTCGACGATGCGCAACCCGATGTCATAGGCCGAGACCGCCGAGCGGTCCTGCTTGCCGGCCGAGACCGAGATCTTGAACTTGCGCGGCAGGAACTGGAACTCGGCATGGTCGGTGGACCAGATGCGGATCAGCTCGGCCCAGGGGCGCGGATCCTCCAGCTCGTCATCGGCGGCGCCGGCGAAGGCGTCGGCATTGACGTTGCGGATGGTGTTGCCCGAGGTCTGGATGCTGTGGATGCCGACCGAGTTCAGCGCATCCATCGAATCCGGGATATCGACCAGCTTGTGCCAGTGGAACTGGATGTTGGTGCGGGTGGTGAAATGGCCATAGCCGCGGTCCCAGCGCTCGGCCACATGGCCCAGCATGCGCAGCTGGTCCGGGGTCAGCGCGCCATAGGGGATCGCCACCCGGTACATGTAGGAATGCAGCTGCAGATAGACGCCGTTCTTCAGCCGCAGCGGTCGGAATTCCTCTTCGGTCAGGCTGCCGTCCAGGCGGCGTTCGACCTGCTGGCGGAACTGCTGGGCGCGGTGGCGCAGGTATTCGCGATGCTGGTCATTGTGCTGGGGACGCGCGTCAAACATTGCTGGCCTCGAATGCGGCTTGCTCGAAATGGCGGTGGGTCGGGCCGCTGCGGCGGAACGCCTCGCGGAAATGGGCCGGCTCGGGGCGGCCGTCGGCGCCGCGCTTCGCTTCGATCAGATAGGGGCCGACGACAAGATGGGCTTGGGAGGTCGCGTCGAGCAGCGCCAGCTCGGCGATGGCCTCGTCCTCGAACAGCTCGGCCTCGCGCGGGTCGGCGGTCCACTGGCCGTCACGCATCCACACGCAATGGCCCATGCGCAGGTCATTCGCCGTGATGACGCCGGGGGTCGCGGGGGATGGGATGAAGCCCTTGGACATGGCTGTGCCTTTCGTTTTCCGTGCTCTATATATAGAAAAAATTCCCCCATATTGACGAGTGGGGCGGAAAAATAAGAAACATGTCCTGCAGATACGGCAGACACCAAGGACGGGATTTCAGGATGAGCGACGACCGACAAACACCCATCCGGCTGGACGATACCGACCGCAAAATCCTGTCCCTGCTGCAAGAGGACGCGACGCTGTCGCTCGACGACATCGCGACGCGCGTGGGGGCCTCGAAGACCCCGGTCTGGAACCGGATTCGCAAGCTGCGCGAGGCGGGGGTGATCCGCGGCCAGGTGGCATTGCTGGATCCCGATTCGCTGGGGCTGGACGCCTGCTTCTTCGTGCTGATCCGCACCAGCGAACACGATCCGGACTGGGCGCGCCGCTTCCTGGCCGCCGTGCGCGCCCGGCCCGAGGTGATCGAGGCGCACCGGCTGGCCGGCGACATCGACTATATCCTGAAGGTGCGGGTGCGCAACGCGCGGGCCTATGACCGCTTCTATCAGGCGCTGATCTCGGAGGTGCGGATCCACAACGTCACCGCGCTGCTCTCGATGGAGGAGCTGAAGGCGACCACGGCGCTGCCCTTGGACTGACCTGCGCCGGTGGCGCGGCCGCCTGGGTATTGGGACGACGAAGAAGCGGTCAGGCCAGCGCCCGAAGCGCGCCGGGCAGCGCCTCGGCGAAGGCGGCGAGTTCCGGCTCGGGTGCGCAGGAGACGCGGATGCAGCGATCCAGCGGCGCCACGCCCGGCATGCGCACGAAGACGCCGCGATCCGCCAGCGCCCGCAGCAGGGCGCCGGCGAAGGCGCCGTCGCGATGCGTGTCGAGGGCGACGAAATTCGTCGCCGAAGGCAGGGCATCCAACCCGTTCGACCGGCCGATGCCGGCGATGCGGTCGCGGGCGGCGTCGACCTCGGCGCGGACATGCGCCAGCCAGTCGCGATCCTCCAGCGCCGCCAGCGCGCCGATCTGCGCCGCGCGGTTCATGCCGAAATGGTTGCGGATGCGGTCGAAGCCGGCGATCAGCTCGGCCGGGCCGATGGCATAGCCCACCCGGGCGCCGGCCATGGCATAGGCCTTGGAGAAGGTGCGGAAACGGATCACCCGCGCGTCCTCGGGGCCGATGGCCGGAATCGCCTCGTCGGGGGCGAATTCGGCATAGGCCTCGTCCAGCACCAGAAGGGCGGTTTCGGGCAGGTCGTCCAGCATCGCCTCGATGCGGCGGCCGGGATGCCAGCTGCCCATGGGGTTGTCGGGATTGGCCAGGTAGACCAGCCGCGCGCCGTGGCGATGCGCAGCGGCGGCCAGTGCCTGCGGATCCTCGGCATCGCCGCGATAGGCCACCTTCACCAGTCGGCCGCCGAAGCCCGCGACATGGTAGTTGAAGGTCGGATAGGCGCCGTCCGAGGTCACCACCACCTCGCCCGGCGCCACCATCAGCCGCACCAGCAGACCCAGAAGCCCGTCGATGCCCTCGCCCACCATGACGTTTTCCGGCGCGACGCCATGGCGGGCGGCCAGCGCGTGGCGCAGATCGTGGCTGTCCGGGTCGCCGTATTTCCAGATCCCGGCCGTGGCGCGGATCATCGCCTCGACCGCGCGCGGCGAGGGGCCGAAGCCGTTCTCGTTGGCGCCCAGCCGGGCCCGGAAGGGGATGCCGCTGCGCCGCTCGAGCGTTTCGGGCCCGGTGAAGGGCACCACGGACGGCAGCGAGGCGGGGATCGGGGCGAAGCGGAACCGGGTCATGGCCGCAGGTGAAGCCCATTCCCGACGGCGGCGCAAGCCCCTCAGGCGCTGCCGTCCGCGGGGCGCTGCGTGGGGCCGTCCGGTTCCCCCGGCTCGGCCAGCAGGCGGCGATCCTCGTCCAGTTCCAGCCACATGGCGTTCAGCACCGCGAAGCCGGCGGCCAGCGGCAGTCCCAGGATCCAGGCGAAATACCACATGCAAAGCTCCGTTCAATAGGCGTGGCGGTCCGGGTCCTCGACGTCCTCGGGCGTCACCTTGCCCCAGAGCACGCGATAGACCCAGGCCGTATAGGCCAGGATCAGCGGCAGGAAGATCGCGCCGCAGACCAGCATCACGAACAGCGTCTGTTGCGAGGACGAGGCGTCCCAGACCGAAAGCGAGCTGTTCGGTTCGGTGTTCGAGGGCAGGATGAAGGGAAACATCACCAGCCCCACCGAGGAAATCATCCCGAAGATCGCCAGGTTCGACCAAAGCAGCGGCGAAAGCTCGCCGCGCCCGGACAGCGCCCGCCAGGCCATGAAGGTGCCCAGGAAGCCCATGACCGGCGCGACGGCGATCCAGGGCCGCGCGGCATAGGCCGCAAGCCAGCTGCCCGAGCGGGCGACCTCGTTGATCAGCGGGTTCGAAGGGCCGTTCGGATCGGGCGGCGCGACGAAGGCATAGCCCTCGATGCCGAAGGCCAGCCACAGACCGGCCAGCGCATAGCCCGCCAGCACGACCAGCGCCGCCGCCCGGCCATAGCGGCGGGCGCGGGCCTGCACCGCGTCGCCGGTTTTCAGCACCAGCCAGCCGGCGCCATGCATGATCAGCATCGCCAGCGACACCAGCCCGCAAAGCAGGGCAAAGGGCCGCAGCAGCCCGAACAGCTTGCCGAACAGCCCGCCCTCATAGATCGGCATCAGGTCGGGGGTCAGGTGGAAGGGCACGCCCAGCAGCACATTGCCGACCGCCACCCCGAACAGCAGCGCCGGCACCGTGCCGCCGATGAACAGCGCCCAGTCCCACATGGCGCGCCAGCGCGGATCGTCGCGCTTGCTGCGATACTTGAAGCCGACCGGGCGCAGGATCAGCGCCGCGAGGATCAAGAACATCGCCAGGTAGAAGCCCGAGAAACTGACGGCATAGAGCGGCGGCCAGGCGGCGAAGATCGCGCCGCCGCCCAGGATGAACCAGACCTGGTTGCCCTCCCAGACCGGGCCGACGGTGTTGATGACCACCCGCCGCTCGGCATCCGTGCGGGCGACGAAAGGCAGCAGCGCGCCGGTGCCCATGTCGAAGCCGTCGGTCAGCGCGAAGGCGATCAGCAGCACGCCCAGCAGCACCCACCAGATCAGCCGCAACGCCTCGAAGGGGATCAGCTCGAACAGGATCATGACCTCACCTCCGACCGGCCCGCCAGCCTTTGCCGGTGGCTGGCCATCCATTCCTGCGTCAGTTCGACATCCTCATGCGGGCCCTGGCGGATGAATTTCAGCATCAACCCGATCTCGACCACGAACAGCGCCGTGTAGAGCAGGCAGAAGCCGGCCAGGGTCAGCGCCACCTCGGCCACCGAAAGGTGGCTGACCGACAGCGCCGTCGGCAGCACATCCGCCACCGTCCAGGGCTGCCGGCCGAATTCGGCGACGATCCAGCCCAGCTCGGCCGCGATCCAGGGCGCGGGAATGACAAGGACCGCCAGCCGCAGCGCCCAGCGCGGGAAGCGCATGCGCCGGAACGAGGCGCGCCAGAAGAAATAGCCCATCAGGGCGATGAAGCCGAAGCCCAGCCCGACCATGATCCGGAAGGCCCAGAAGATCGGCCACACCGTCGGCACGGTATCGGCCGCCGCCCGGGCGATCTGTTCGGCCGTGGCCTGGCGCGGATCCTCGACATAGCGCTTGAGCAGCAGGGCATGGCCCAGGTCGTGTTCATGTTCGCGAAAGGCGTCGATCAGCGCCGGATCGACGTCGGCGCCGCGCTGCGCCTGGATCTGCATCATCAGGTCATAGGCGCGGATGCCGTTCTCGACCCGGGTTCTGGCCTCGGCCTCCAGCTGGTCGATGCCCTTGATCTCCTCGGTCAGCGAGCGGGTGCCGATCAGGCCCATGACATAGGGAATGTGGATCGCCCATTTCGTCTCGCGCGCCTGCTGGTCGGGCCAGCCCAGCAGGGTGAAGCTGGCCGGGGCCGGCTCGGTCTCCCACATGGCCTCGATGGCGGCCATCTTCATCTTCTGGTTCTCGCCGGCGTCATAGCCCGACTCGTCGCCCAGCACCACGACCGACAGCGCCGAGGCCAGCCCGAAGGCCGAGGCCACCGCGATCGACCGCCGCGCCAGTTCGACATGGCGCCCGCCGAGCAGGTACCAGGCCGAGACGCCCAGCACGAAGACCGAGGCGGTGACATAGCCCGCGCTGACGGTATGGACGAATTTCGCCTGCGCCACCGGGTTGAACATCACCTCGAAGAAGCTGACCAGCTCCATGCGCATGGTGATCGGGTTGAACTGCGCGCCCACCGGGAACTGCATCCAGCCGTTCGCGATCAGGATCCACAGCGCCGAGAAGTTCGAGCCGAGCGCCACCAGCCAGCCCACGACCAGGTGCTGGCGCCGGCTCAGCCGGTCCCAGCCGAAAAACCACAGCCCGACGAAGGTCGCTTCCAGGAAGAAGGCCATCAGCCCCTCGATGGCCAGCGGCGCACCGAAGATGTCGCCGACGTAATGCGAATAATAGGCCCAGTTCATGCCGAACTGGAATTCCATGGTGATGCCGGTCGCCACGCCCAGCGCGAAGTTGATGCCGAACAGCAGGCCCCAGAACTTGGTCATCTGCCGCCAGATCGGCCGCTCGGTCATGACATAGACCGTCTCCATGATGGCGACGACCACCGCCAGCCCCAGCGTCAGGGGAACGAACAGAAAGTGAAACAACGCCGTTGCAGCGAATTGCAGGCGCGATAGCTCGACGACACCCAAGTCCATGGCTCTCTCTCCTGTGCGCAGGGGAAAGCCTATACGAAACTTCGAATAAATGCAGCCTGTTTCAGGTCCGAGGGACGATGTGACGCAATCACCAGCGCAACATCGCGGCTTCGCTGCAGGATTTCGGCCATGACCTGGCGCGCGGTCCCCTCGTCCAGGCCCTCGGTCGGCTCGTCCAGCAGCAGGATCGGCGTCTTGCGCAGCAGCGCGCGGGCCAGGGCAAGGCGGCGCGCCTCTCCGCCCGACAGCCCGGCGCCGCCATCGCCCAACCGCAGGTCGAGCCCGCCGCGCAGCCGGTCCAACCGCATGGCCCGCAGGATCTCGTGCAAGGCGTCGTCATCGGCATCCGGGGCGGCCAGCGCCAGGTTCTCGCGCAGCGTGCCGGCGATCAGCGCGCTGCGCTGCGGGACCATGACTAGCACGGCGCGCAGCGCGGCTTCCGTCCAGTCCGAGACCGGCCTGCCGGCCAGGGCGATGGCGGTGTCGCCGGGCGGGACCAGCCCGGCGATCTGCGCCAGCAGGGTGGACTTGCCGCTGCCGCTGGGACCGCAAAGGCCCAGGATCTGGCCCGGCCCCAGCACCACCTCGCCCACCTGCAGGGGCAGGGCCGGGACGGCAGCGGCAGGGGCGGGCATGGCCCGGCCCAGCATCGGCGCGACGCGATCCGCCGCATCGCCGATCCGGCCCCAATCCGCGACGGCGCGGCACAGCGGCGCGACGACCTCGCCCAGGGCCATGGCGGCAAAGAAGCTCAGGGCGGCGATGGCCGGACCGAACAGGCCGGCCTCGATGCCGGCGGCGCCCAGGCCCAGGCTGCCCGCCATGGCGGCGATGCGCGCCAGGTCCAGCATCAGGGCGACGTCGCGCTCGGCCGCGTCCAGGGCCCCGGCCAGCCCCGCCGCCCGCGCCTCGGCCGCCATGGCCAGCGCCCTCTGCGCGGGCAGCCGGCCATGCATCGCCAGATCGTCCCGCGCCGCGACCAGATCCAGGGCATGGCTGCTGAAATCGCGCTCGGCCGCGGCGGCGGCGCGCGCCAGGCCAGAGGAACGGCGCAACCCCCAGGCACCGGCCGCCAGCGCCGCCAGCAGATGCGCCCCACAGACCCAGACCGCCATCTGCCAACCCGCCAGCCAGCCGATCAGCCCGGCCGCCAGCGCCAGCACTGCCAGCCCCGCGATGCCGGGCAGCACCAGCCGCAGCGGCAGCCCGTCCAGCGCATCGGTATCGGCCACCACCCGCGCCAGCGCCGGCCCCCGCCGCAGCTTCTGCAGCCGGCTCCAAGGCTCGGCGGCCAGGCCCGCCAGCACGGCACCGCGCAGCCCAGCCACGGCGCGCAGCGTCGCGTCATGGCCCAGCATCCGTTCGCCATAGCGGGCGGCGGTGCGCAGCAGCGCCAGCCCGCGCACCGAGGCCGCCGGGCGGAACACGTCGAAGACCGCCCCGGCCCCCGCCAGCCCGGCGATGGCTGTGGCGGCGATGAACCAGCCGGACAGGGCCAGCAGGCCCCAGCCCGCCAGCAGCACCAGCGCCGCCAGCGCCAAGGCCCGGCCCATGCCGCCTTCCGCCGCCATGACCCGCCAGACCCGCCGCATCACCGGCCCCCGATCCGGTATTCGCGGCCGAGGGCGGCGACCAGCGCCGGGTCATGCGTCGCCACGATCAGGCCGGCCCCGGCGCGATGCGCGGCCAGCAAGCCGCGCGTGACCTGCGCCGCCGTCGCCGCGTCCAGATCGGCCGTCGGCTCGTCGGCCAGGATCAGCGCCGGGCCGCCATGCAGCGCGCGCGCCAGGGTCAGCCGCTGCGCCTCGCCGCCCGAAAGCCCGGCGCCGCGCTCGCCCAGCCGCGTGGCCAGGCCCTGCGGCAGCCGCGCCACCAGATCCAAGGCGGCCGCCATGCGCAGGGCCGGGGCCAGATCGCCGCCGCGACCCATGCGCAGATTGGCCTCCAGCGTGTCGTCAAGGAAATGCACCGCCTGCGGCATCCAGCCCAGCCCGGCGCGCCAGGCATCGGCATTGGCCTCGGCCAGGGCCGCGCCGTCCAGCAGGATCTCGCCCTGCCCCGGCCACTCCAGCCCGGCGAGCAGGCGCAGCAGCGTGGTCTTGCCGGCGCCGTTCGGGCCGGGCGCGGCAAGCGCCGCGCCGGCGGGCAGCGCCAGATCGGCAAAGCTGATGCCACGGCCGGACAGGCCGCGCCAGGCGACCGCCGCCGCGCCCAGAGGCCGCGCCGGCGCGCCCTGCCC